>NZ_SJPG01000001.1:6355194-6680363 GCF_007859715.1 Rubinisphaera italica | reverse complement strand
GCTAACCCGGATTTCTCACCCGGGGGTGGAAAAAGGCTGCCTGGTTTGGGATAAGTTGTTTTCTCACAACAGCTTTCACCCCAAACGACAGGCAGCCTTCTCATGACACAGTGTTCCACAAAGTCCCTCACTTTTCAACCCCACCAGCGTCGCGAAGTCGTGGCCAATTTTGATGGTCTGATGATCACCTCCGATGCGGGCGGGCTCTTGCTGCGGGAACTCGATAACAAGCTGAAGTTGACTTCACGGGTCGCTGGTTGTTTTAGCGATCATCGCGATTTCGATTATATTGAGCACTCCGTGCTCGAACTGGTCAGGCAGCGTATTTTTGCGTTAACGCTCGGCTATGAAGACCTCAATGATCATGACCGCCTGCGGGATGATCCATTGCTCGCGCTGCTGGCCGGCAAAGACGATCTGACCGGACAACAGCGAGCGCGGGAACGTGATCGCGGGCATGCTCTGGCCGGCAAAAGCACGCTCAATCGACTCGAGTTGACTCCCCCCGGAGCCAGCCCGGAGAGCCGCTACAAAAAGATCACGGCCAACTGCAGCGACTTCTCACGTTTGTTCGTGGATCTGTTTCTCGACGCTCACCAGAGGCCGCCCGAAGAAATCATTCTCGATTTCGACGCCACCGATGATCCACTGCACGGACATCAACTCGGGCGATTCTTTCACGGTTATTACAAGCAGTACTGCTATCTGCCGCTGTATATTTTCTGTGGCGAGCACCTGCTGTGTGCGCAGCTCCGACCGGCCGATATCGATGCCAGTCTGGGGACAGTGGAACAGTTGCAGCGGATTGTGCCGTTGATTCGCCAGCGCTGGCCGGAGGTGCGAATCGTGATTCGCGGCGACAGCGGATTTTGTCGCGAGCCGATCATGCAGTGGTGCGAAAAGAACGAAGTCCAATACATTTTGGGGCTGGCCAAAAACGAGCGACTCAAGGAAATGATTGAGGCTCAGCGGGTGGCCGCCAAGCTCTTTTTTGACGACACGAAACAAGCCGCTCGCCTGTTCGCTGACCTGCGGTACCGGACGTTGAAAAGTTGGAGTTGCCAGCGGCGGGTTGTCGCCAAGGCCGAGCATCTCTCGAAAGGCGAGAACCCGCGGTTTGTGGTGACGAATCTGACAGAAGACCAGGCCGATGCCCGGACGCTGTATGAAGATCTGTATTGTCAGCGCGGCGAGATGGAAAACCGGATCAAGGAACAGCAGTTGTGTCTGTTCGCCGACCGGACGAGTTGTGCGACCATGCGGGCCAATCAACTGCGGTTGTGGTTTTCTTCGGTGGCCTATGTGCTGCTGGCGGCTCTGCGACGTCACGGCTTACAGGGAACCGATCACGCAAAGGCCCGCTGCGATACGATTCGCGTGAAGCTGCTCAAGATCGGGGCACAGGTGCGGGTGACGTGCCGGAAGGTGTGGCTGTCACTGTCGGAAGCATACCCGTATCGCGAGTTGTTCGGCCAGGTCTGGCAAAACCTGCAAGACCTCCCGCCGCACCCTGTCCCTGGATGAGCCCAATCGGCTTCGAAAGAGTCCACCACAGCGCCCACCGCGCTCGCGGTACGCGCCGAACTGACAAAAACGGCCTGAAATCCGACCTGGCACCAAAAAAACACCTCTCGACACCCCCTCCACGCTCCCAATCCCCACCCACCAAACCAAATTCCCGCCCCGCAAGCCCCCGGGAGAAGAAATGAGAAACCGGGTGAGAAATGCGGGCTAAGCATGGTTGCGAAAATACTGCACCCGGCTGCCCACCACGGGATGTGACCGCCTCCGCGAAAATAGTCGTCTGTATTCTTATTCCGACGTGCAAAGTAAACTCCGACACCAACCATCGCCAATAGATATCCGAAGAGCACACTATAGTTGACTGCTCCAAAACCTTCAGAATGGCTTTGGGGGGAAATGCTCCATATTTTCGGAGTCCGCACACGTGGTCGTATTTCTCCACTGGCAATCACAATTCGATTGTCCCACATGACCGGAATCGTTGTGACCTGATTCATCGGGATACGACCTGCGGAGCTCCAGGTGTTAGTGATCGTGTGATAACTCAACGCTTCCCGTAGAAAGCCGGGATGATTGTCGCGTAGTTCGTCAGCTTTGAAGAAATTCTCACCATCATCGCCGCCCAGAATAAAGAGATGACTCTGCCCGAATCCGATGCCGGTGCCTGCCATAACACTTCGAGGAGCATCGGCTCGCCGTCGCCATTCACCTGTTCGCGGCGTAAATTCCCAGACATCTTTCAGGAACTCAGCGGTTTCGCCCTGTTGATTTCGGCCGCTGATCACATAAATACAGTCGTCATAGCCATTATGCTGTTGAACTGTAATATTATAAGCTCGGGGAGTGCCGGGAAATGGAGCAAGCTTGTTCCAGTGAAAGTCTTCTGGATCATTCTTCATTGAGAGATCTAGTGTCCAGAAATTGTTCATTGCCGACTTCTGGCTGTTCTGCCCACCAGCGAGATAAATCGTATTTCCCAGCAGAGCAGCCTGACCACCGGCACATGGTTCTGGAAGTTTTGGATAGTCGACCCGGCTGATTTTCTGGGAATCTGGATTCCAACTCAGTAGAAAGACATCAGCGTAAGTCGTCGTCGAATCATTGCCGCCAATACACACAACTCCGTCTGAAGTTGAGACTGCAAATCCATAAGCAATTGCCCGAGGAAGAGTGCCCCCGTCTTTCCATTCATAACCAGCTCCCGTCCTGGTCAGCACGTAAATTCGATCATGCCAGACTTTACTGTTGTCCCAGACTGGCTCAGGAAAGTTCGCTCCTCCAGACACGATGAGGGCGTCTTTATGAACTCCGACAAATGGCCCAGCTACACCTGATTTATCAGGAAGGTCAGGCAGGGCTTGCCAGTCGAGTAAGGATTATTCGCGATCTTTATCATTTCCAATTTCTTGTGCGTCGGCATGCGTTCCGTGCGAAATAATAATTGAAACGAGATAAATAAGGAGCTTGAGCGAGCGCGTGATACTCATCGAAAAAATTCATCCTTCTGATCTGGTGGAAGCAATCCAATCGAAGAATCCGATTTTGGTTAAGTTGTTCCGTAAATCGTTGATTTGTGATTCACACAGCATTTTCACGGGAAGTCGAGTCGGACCGCACTCTGATGAAACCATAGACATAATTGCCTTTTGAGCCGCTCGTGGTCCGAACGGAATAAAGGTCCGCACCAGTTCTTGAGATTTTGACTGCTGATCTCGGGCTTCCTTCAGATTGCCTTCAGAGAATGCCTTGATCAATTGATGGTAGACCGGAGCCGCGAAGTTATAGGTACTGCCAACCGCTGCACGAGCCCCAGCTGCAAGTCCGCTGAGCAGCATTTCATCCAATCCCCAAAGAATCTCAAAGCGATCGCCTGCAAACTCCAGGCACGATTGAAATTCAAAGACATTGAGTGAAGTAAATTTAATGCCTCTCAAATTGGGAATTCGATCACGCCCCAGTTTCAGAAATTCGACCATGTTGAGATTCACACCCGTGACTGACGGAATGTGATAATAATAGAAGGGCAGATCAGGAGCACCTGCAGCAATTTCTGACATGGACTCGACGAGAGTCTCAACGGAGTCCGGCTTGAAATATACCGGGCTGACGGCTGAGATTGCATCGGCTCCGATTTTTTGTGCGTGAGTAGCTAACAGACGAGCTTGAGCAAGACTTTCGCAGCCGCATTGAATAATGACAGGCAGTCTTCCATCTGCTGCATTAACAAATGCTTCCGCAATCGTGCATCGCTCATCGTGTGTCAGCGAGACACCTTCCCCCGTACTGCCCAGGACATACATTCCTGCAATGCCATCTTTCACAAGATGATCGACCATCGAGGGGATCTCCCCTGTGTTAAGTGTCCCATCGTGATGCATCGGCGTGAATGTCGCTGCAATGAGTCCACTCAAAAATTCTCCCTGTCGAACCATTGGTTTCTTTCGTTGATATTGTTTTCAGTGATGTCCTGATGGTCTCTGAACAAATGATTGAAGTTTGAGCATAGCAAAATAAAAGGCGAAGTTCTCGTAGGTTAAGAACGGGAATTGACAGAAATTTACTGATCAGAGGGTAGCACGCCACAGAGCAAATTGCTGTTGTTTATAGGTAACTTTCCATTCTTCCCCACGGGGGCCGTCACCACCTCACCGTTACTTCCGCTTCATAAAAGGAAACCCAGCAATGCACCGGAGCTTGTTAATGAACTCTACTGCTCATGTCGTTTGAATTTGTGGGTAAAGGGACTTCAGTTTTATTCGAGCTTTGCTGTTTTTGAATTGCCAGTTGATTCCTGTTTGGGCGGAATCACCCAGCATTTCTGACGATGAGGCTGCCGTTCGTTTTTTCAGAGTGCGCTCCACTGTTTTACGAGAAACACTCTCGACAACTTTCAACTCGACCATCCGGTCGGCGAGTAATTCAAGCGTCCATTTCGCACATCATTCGTGAGGCTCGCTGCAGGCTGTCGCGATTAACTGAGCTTCCCCCTTACCATCAAAAACACGTTCGCGAGACGGGTTTTCCTGCGGTTTTCTCTCCAGACCCGCTTCAAGTCCTCCCTCCACAAGACGTCGACGAACATTGGCCACCGTTTCAGATGACAGTCAAATGCCGCAGCCACGTCCTCGTCCGTCTAAGCTGGACCGGACGCATCGACTTTCAACAGGATGTTCGCGTGCCGAATCCTGTATGCGGCCCCGTTCCCTTTCTTCACCATTGCAGAAAGCCAGCTGCGTTCTTCACCTGAGAGTTGAACAACATATTTCTTCGGCATCATGATTCCTCCTTGAATCGAGCAACACAAATTCGAACCTTCATTAATCTGAAGTATACACACAAGATCAAAAGCCTCTCGATACTAGTCGTCTGGTCTATGACATTTTGTATTGGTATTCTTGGGACCATAGCGGTCCATCGGAAAGTTGAAATCGCCACGCCGGCTAACCGCAGGGGGCAACAAAACAAGTAAGGCTTTGACTTCGCGTAATGAGACACGAATGTAGCCGACGTTACTAAGTGAACATGAGTCACGACTATCACACATCTGACCGGCACGGGGACCTCTCCGGTAAAATCCGTGTGCGATGGATTGGCTGGAGAAGTGCGAATATGCAAACTTTTTCTGTAACAATCGGACTCGGTTTGTGTACTGATAACAGGAGAATCAATGCAAGGTCCAGAAACCCGTGAATCGCTGTTGGCGAGCCTCTCCAGTCCTCGTTCCGATGAAGGCTGGCAGGAATTCGCCTCGATCTATCGACCGCTTGTTTACCGGGTTGCGGTGGCGAGAGGGTTGCAGCACGCCGATGCAGAGGATTTAGCGCAGGATGTTTTGGTCATCGTCGAAAAATCGCTCGAATCGTTTGATCCTGCAATCGGGGGATTCCGCAGTTGGCTGTATCAGATTACTCGTAATCTGGTCGTGAATCGCCTGGCGCGTGGGAGCCAACTGGCTGGCAGCGGTGACAGCAATGTTCAAAAAATGCTCTCGCAGCATCCCACGTCGGACGACCAAACCGCGTCGCTCTTTCAATTGGAGTATCGTCGTGTTCGATTCCAGCAAGCCGCTTTGATCGTGCAAGCGGAGTTTACCGAAGCAACGTGGGCAGCGTTCAGTTTAACAGCCATTGAATTACAGTCGATTCAGGACGTTGCACAGAAACTTGGGAAATCGCAGGGAGCGGTACGCGTTGCACGATGTCGCGTGATGGACCGTATTCGCGTAGTGGTTTCCCAACTCAGCGATGGTTTCTATCCCTTGGATACAGAGCCCAATGAAAACAGACGCAAACTGGGAGAAAAAGATGGTTGCTGACAATCACTACGACGATGATGCACTGCTTCGGCTGCTTCGAAATCGTATGGGCGATACACAAGAGACGGCCTTGGCTCACGTCGAGACTTGTGATACCTGCCAATCCAAGCTCGAAACCATTTCACAGTCAGGAATGTCGTGGGATGAGATGTCCGAGTTACTCAGGCCGAATGATTTGTTTCCGGTCAAAGAACACCACTTACTTCCCGATGGTGGCGACAGCGAACCGAAAGACTCGATAGAATCCGCGGTCAGTTTTCTGGAACCGAGCAACCACCCAGAATCGCTGGGCCGATTCGCGCGATATGAGATCATGGAGGTGTTGGGACGCGGCGGCATGGGAATTGTGATGCGGGGGTTTGATACCTCGCTCAACCGGCATTCGGCTATTAAGGTCCTGGCTCCAGAATTGGCAACCAGTGCAGCAGCAAGGAAACGATTCTCTCGTGAGGCGAAGAGTGCCGCAGCGGTTGTGCATCCTCATGTTGTGCCGATTCAGACAGTTGACGAGTATGGCGGACTGCCGTATCTGGTCATGCCGGTTGTCGAAGGCCAAAGCGTCGATGGGCGAGTACGCGATTCAGGTCCGCTGGCAGTCATCGAAACTGTTCGCATTGCGGCACAAGTCGCAGAAGGCTTGGCCGCTGCCCACGACCAGGGACTCGTTCACCGCGACGTCAAGCCTGCAAACGTGTTGCTGGAAAATGGTGTCGAAAGGGTCCAGATCACCGACTTCGGGCTGGCTAGAGCAATTGACGACGCCAGCATGACCCGCAGCGGCGTGATCGCCGGCACGCCACAATACATGTCACCAGAACAGGCTCACGGCGACGCCATCGATCACCGCAGCGATCTATTTTCGCTGGGCAGCCTGATCTACTTCATGCTCACCGGTCGCAGTCCCTTCCGCGCTGAGACAACGATGGGCGTCTTGAATCGAATTGGCAATGACCAGCCGCGTTCGCTGCGGTCAATCAATCCTGGCGTTCCCGATTGGCTGGAAGGAATCGTTTTAAGACTGTTGGCGAAAGAACCTAATGATCGTTTTCAAACTGCCGAAGAGCTTGCTGAATTGCTCAACCGATGGTTGGCTCATCTGCAAACGCCAGATGTTGTTGCTGCTCCAAAGTCAAACTTGGCACCGTCGCCAACCTCTCAAATGACGGAACCGAAACGATTCCGATTTGGTCGTATTCCTGCCTGGCTCATCGCGATTGCTTCGGGGGCATTGTTTGTCTTGCTGGGAGTAATTCTGGTCATCGAGACTGGCAAGGGCACTTTGCGGATCGAAACCAGCAGTGATGTCGACGTGCCGATTCGCATCACCCAAGGCGACGAAACGGTCGAGACACTGACGGTCTCGAAATCTGGAGCAACAACGAGGCTCAAGGCTGGGACTTATGTTCTGGAGATCGAGGACAAATCGAGCATTGTCGAGATTCAAGATAACAAAGTGATTCTTAAGCGGGGTGAGGAATGGATCGCTCGTATCGAGGCGACGCAGGGTTACTCTACTACTGGCATGCCGGAGAACACGCCCGCTGCAGTGGCTAAGAACTACTTCGCAATATTGCAGCGAGGAGCATTTTCAGAATCAAACATAGATCATATTTTGTCTTCTAATCATGTGGGCCGTTTGACGGAGAGAAAGTGGCTGGAGTTGGCAGCAATATTAATTCAAGATGTGTTATCGCACACGCCGGAAGTTACAGTGAATGGCAATTCTGCTCTGGCGGTATTCAAAGAAATGAAGTTGACACCGCGACTCTTTGATGTCGGCGGGTCGGGATGTCTCATCATGCAGATGACGCGAGAAAGGGAGCGTTGGCGCGTTCGCGATGTAGACATATGGGCTCCTAAGCATGCGAAGCAGCAACTTGCCCAAACACGCTCTAGCAGCGAAGGTGAGGCGAGTAATGTAAGGCCTGACGAATCGATCGAAGTCGGCGCTACCAACACGATTCGGATTCAATTACTGTCAAACTCGGAGATTCGCATTCAAGGGAAATCGGTGAACGTGTCGCGACTACGAGAAGAGTTGCTGTCCGCGATTCCAAATGACGGTGCCTATTCCGTTCTAATTGTGACTGACCGCGATACGCCCTACAAAAGTGTCAAAGCGATCATCGACATCCTCAAAGATTTGGGCGATTCGTTTGCTGGCAATGTTAAATTCGCATTACGATCCGAGTCAGATCAAACAGCGGACATCAACCAACCAGCGTTTTCTACGCCAATATCAGTGCTGTCGCACGTGGCCGCAAGCGAAAAATCCAACGATTGGGCAGCAATGCTGGTCGTCTTCGACGATGACTTGATTCGTGGGTTGTTGCTTGAGAACTTAGAAACGATCATCAAAGAAGAATTGAGTGGCCCGCCAAGTGAGTGGACTCACGAGCAAAAGGAGCTGTCCGATGTCATTAGTGACCATTTAGCTGGACAGGACTCGGATAATGCGATAGCCGACTTTCTCGCGATTGTCAGACTTTCCGAATCACTGACTCTTAACGATGGTCCCGCTGTTCGTGGCTTGCTCGGAGCCCACATTTACAATCAACTGCAGTCACCTCGTACGATGATGGGACAGATCTGCAACTGGTTACAGGTAAATAAAGATGTGAAACTGACACCACGCGTCTATCGCTTGTTCAACACGGTTGGGAATCAAGTGACCGTCATGAGTGAAGAGGGTGACTACGCGCTGTTGATCGAACGAGGCCAACGCGGCTGGCTGGTCTCCAACCTCTGGAGCAGCGATGCCCAGAAAGGAGTGGATGCAATCCTCAAAGACTGGCCATACGGATTCCCCAGAATTGAAGGAGACGAAGGCACGACTGTCGAGGACAACACGCTGTCTGACACGAATGGCCCACTTTCTCCCATGATTGAAGAGAAATCAGAGTGGGACAACTTTCTCAATCGATGTCCAGCCGATGGTGTGGCGGTCATTCGCGCTGCCAATTCTCAGTTGAATGAACTCAATCAGGATGGTCTCGACAAGATCGCAGACGAGCTTGGCACAAGTGTCGTCCCAATGAATATGGATGTCATTCACCCGAACTACATCTTGGTGAAGGACCAAAATCTGCTGGCCATTCAAATGGGGCCAGCGACGGAAAAAACTTTGCGGCGATTCATCCAGAGTGCGTCGGACTATCTCACACCACAACAAGCAAGCGTGCAGCCTCGTTCAGTCATTCACTTTGACTGCTATATCAATGAGAACAATGAGGCACACGGAACGATGACTGCAGCGCCAGTCCACCTGGCCGGTGTTGTTCTTGCACAACACGAAGATCACGTGCTACTGTTAGGCCCAAGCAGCATCGCAGGATACATCGAAAAGGGTTACAAGTGCCTGGCGACGTTGCAGGCGGACAGCGGAGAATTGGTAAGCGTTCCTATCGATGTCGTCTCTTCCAGTAACGTGAGGAAAGCGAATGTGGACGTACTGGTTGAGAGTGGGTTGGCTGTTTACGAAGCCTCTGCTGTACCGAACGTGCCGGCGGTTCGATTGGCATCCCCTAATATTGAGCTAGAGGTTGGATCGCGTGTGCTGAGCGGTTTGACGAAACGGCCCAACCGTCGATCGCCATCAGTGCTCGCTGGATACGCTCCCAGAATTCATTGGATGACGCAAGAGGTCACCGAATGGCGCGAATCGAGCTACGGCTATCATCCGGATGGTTTTGAAATGTTCGACGTCACTTTCGATGGTGACAACATACCGACCTGGGCGACGTTCACTCCTGAAGGACAATTGCTTGGCCTGGGGGCGTTGTTTGATTTCAATAACCACACGGCAAGCATTCTGGTGCCAGATGCGATTCATGCGACGTTGCGAGCCTCAATCCCACATATTGACGATCCCTATCTGAAAACTATGATTGAGAATCAGGTTGACGCCGAACAATAGAACGTGTCCGACAATGTTGATTCATCAGTGTATGCAGCGCCAATGCTGTGGGATTTAAAGACTGACGAAAACGTCCGCTGGCGGGTGCCGTTGGGGTCGCAGACGATGCGTGCTCCAGTGATCGATCGATCATGTCTACATTGGCACCAACAATGATCACGGGTACCTCTCACACTATCCCAAACATATTGATCTGGGGGGAACTGTTGTGTTTCCAGAAATCAGGTGGCAAGTATTTGTGGCTGCGCCACTCAGAGAACTCTGCGAGATACTCTGAGCTACCCGGTAACGACGTTGTTTACGATGAAGGCACAATCTGGGGGCTACGCATGGCTTCGACCCCAGCCCCCGTCGTGGCTATGAAGCATGCTTAAAAGATGTGGGTAAAGACAAGCCGACTTAGTCGGTCGGATTACCTTGTGGGAATTTTCATCAGAGAAATACAAATCTGAAGCAGGGCATTCACTGAAAAAACAACTCCCTATTCAATTATGGGCAAGCTGAATTTTTCACATCTCTGGTTAATAGGCCCTGAAAGTGATGGGATTCCATTTGAGCACGAATCTCAGACGCCAGCCGTTTTGAAATGTTTTTCGAGGCGACTTTTCAAGGTGATGTGATGCATCTGGTTCCCACCCAGTTCTCGATAATCCTGATCGACTTTTTCAGCGATTTCCTGAAGTTGAAATTCTCGCCAGACAGATTCGAGTTGAATCAATCGGGTTAAACCATCGGGCACTTGATTGATGACATCGGGCATGAGTGCAGAAATTGCGACAGCTGCGACGCAAGATTGTGCGAATTCTGGAACGAGCAGAATTTCCAAACCACGATGATGCTGATGCAGACAACAGACCATTTCATCGGGGAAATTCCATTGATGGGCAATGTGAGCCGCAGCGACGGCATGATCCCATTCAAAGATTGTCTGTTCGAATTGGGTAATCAATTGGGGTTTCGTCGTTTGATGATCGACAAATTCTGTGTACTGCTTGAACAGAGCCGATGTCAGAGCTGGCAACAGAAAGTCCTGAAGCATGCTCGCCGCATAGGCGGTCTCAGCATCCGCTCTCATGAGAATGGCCACTTCGCGGGCGAACAACGCTTTCTCAAGATTGGCTGACCAGAAGTGATTCAGATTGATCAATTTGGATTCACATCGGGACATTGTCCGCCTGACTGCAGTCGTCAGTACATAATTACGAGCCTTGGAGACCCCTAGTAAACTCATGGCATGCTTGACACTGGTTGCCTGACTACGGAGTCCAAATACACTCGAATTCACCAGTTGCAAGATTTCAGCGGTCAGGCCGGCATCCGTTTCAAGAATTTTTCCCAGTTCGGCCACATTGGCATCAGGTTCGTTCGCTTTTTGCGTAAACGTAGTGACTGCGGTCGGAAGTACCGGCAGTTTGAAATTGGGAGGAAGCTCCAGGTTCGGCGAAGCTCCCAGGAGTTTTTCGCGTTGTTTTGACCAGTCCATACACTCAGCACTTATGTACAATGATTCACGGGGCGGTAGTTGCAGCTATGATTACTTTAGCTCATATTCTGAAGTCATGTCGGAATAACCCAGCCTGACTGGCTTGATCGGCTTTCAGGAACCAAAATTTATTGGTTTTCAAAATTTGCATAAGCCTCAAAACTATGAATCGTTAGTAGCATTGGGTAAGTTTTGTTTCGACACAACACATCCTTCCCTCAATTGATCCCAGGGGCTTGCTCGCGAATTTTATCACCCCGTCCTGCTGCCCAGGCTTGCAGGTTTTTGAGTCGCTGATGCCCATCCTCAAAGTAGGCCGCGTCCAGTGATTCCATCTGCTTAACGTACTTACGCTCGATGATTTTACGAGTTTTCTTATCAGGACTCTGCGGCAAAAATCCTTCCCGGGCGAAGATCTCGATGGTCTTTAAAGCGATCTGTTGATGCCCGGCTATGGTCGGATGGACATGATCGAGCAATAGATTATCGCCAGGGATTTTGGTCGGGGAAAGCTCCGCAAAAAGTTCGGCAATATCAATCAAAGGCAGATCGAATTCCGCAGCGATTATTTTGAGATCCTGTTGCATGGAACTGAGTATTCTCAGAGGACAAATATCTTCATCACAAGCGAACACAAAATGCTGGAGTGCGAGTTCCAGTTCCTGATGCCCTAGAAGTTCCTGAGCGAGTAAAAAATGGTAGCCTGCTTGCTCGGGATTCAGAGCGAGCATATTTTGAAGCAAGGTTTCAGAGAGTTCGGGATGCTGCTGGAGTTGTACCCGCAAGGATTCGATTTGATGCTGTTGTTGATTTGTCAGCCCCGCAGAATCTAACGACTTAAAGGGAGGGCAATCCCGCAGATTTCTGACCGGATTATAGAGAATGACTGGCACCTCTTTCTCACGACAGTCCAAAATGAGATTACGAATATTCGTGCGAAACTGATCCTGCACTCCTTGCCTCCAGACAGAATCTCGCTGGTAATATTCGATTCCCCGTTCGTAGTCGAGCACAGCGTCGACCTCGCTGGGAAGTTGCTGATGGGGTTCGAGCGAATTGTTCTTACGATCCCGATGTTGATTCAGGAACTCGAACGTTTTCATCGATGCGAGCAGTCGAGGGAGAAATTGAAAATTTTCTCGAATCGGCTTGAGATGCCCAAAGGTCCGTTCTTCGAGAAATTCATTGTGACCGGTGTAGAGTAGAATGAGATCGGGCTGGTAATTCAGGACTTCCTCAAGAATAGGCTGCAGCCGATAGCTCGCGTACGAGACTCCACCACAGTTGATCACTTCCCAGTTCCTCTCGGGAGCAATTTCATCCAGAGCAATTCGCATCCAGGTTGTAAAGGAGGTTTCCACGGCATAAGGACGGCCTTGAACGGTTGAACCACCCAGGCAGAAGATCCGAAAGGTCCGATCGGATTTCACAATCGGAAAAGATTGAGGCCGAAAGTAAACAAGCCGCTGATCCCGAATGCGATACTCCCCCTTGGTTTCATCTCGAACAAAAAGCGATTGCGGGTCAATAAATTCGACAACGGGACGGTATTCCGGGCGAGAGGCATGCCAGTCTATGGCGCGAAGCAGAAGTTCAAAACCGAACAGCGGAGTCAGTCCCAGCAGGACTGCTAACAGTCGAAATATTAATCTCTTCCTCAGTAAACGGAATTTTGTTTTTTCTGCCACTTCGACTATCCGTCAACTGTTTTCATCGGGTAAAAAGATAACCGTCAATACGTCTGTCCCAAATGGGAACCTTTTTCAGCTTTACATTATCCCGATCGAGAGAACAAATGAAACTCACAAAAGTGTCTTTGCCAGACTCAGACTGAAAGATGCATTATTTCAATAGGGAGTTTTTTTATCCGAACCTTGCATGCATTTTTACAATCTTTAATTGGTGAAAGCATCGATCAAAGTGGACGGATTTTCGATTCCTTCTGTTCTGGATGTTTCAAAAAAAACTTTGGGAATAGAATGCCACCTGTTCACAGCATTCCCCTTGTCGTATAATGGTGGTGTCATCATATCATTGACTTCTTTAGAGAGAGCATGGCCATGAATGCAACAATGCCGCAACCTGACATTGCCAGAAGACACTTCACTTTGGAAGAGGCGAACCGTTCCCTGCCACTTGTGAAAATGATTGTGCGGGATATTGTGGCTTTATACACAGAAGTTTGCAGTCGACGTGAACGCCTCGAAGACTTGAAAAATTCCCGCTCTAAGTTTCTTGGCTCCGAAGGGATGTTTAGCGACGAACTTGAAGAGATGGAAACTTCCATCGATACTGATATTGTTCGTCTGAGAGAATACATCGATGAATTGACAGCACTGGGGATTGAACTGAAAGATCCGGAAATCGGACTGATTGACTTTCTTTCACTCAAAGACGGTAAAGAAATTTGTCTTTGCTGGAAACAAGGTGAAGAAATCGTCGGGTTCTGGCACGGAACCGATGAGGGTCTGGAAGATCGGAAAACCGTTTCGTAGCCATTTTTGTCTTGAAATCGTTTTCGACTTTCAAATTCGAAATCAGACTTTAGAATAGAGCGTGTGTTCAGGAGATGATTTTCTCTGGCCACGCTTTTTTTATGTAATATTCATGGGCGACATTGGTTTTGACTACGATGCACGGCGAATTGAATCCTGTGGGAGGAGGCGACTCCATCCCGCTTCTGAAAACAAAACTCATCATCGGGCGGCGGCCGACATGTGATATCTGTCTTCCATTCCCCAACATTTCCTCTCAACACTGTGAACTCGAACTCCAGAACGGCTACTGGCACATTCAAGATTTGGCCAGCCGAAATGGAATTAAAGTGAATGGTGTCCGCGAGGAATCTCGTTTTCTGCTCCCTGGAGACGAAATTTCAGTGGCTAAACACGCCTTTGAAATTGCGTATGAGCCCACTTCTGACCAGCCCCCTCCGGAAGAAGCCAATCCTTTTGCGAAGAGTCTGATGGAAAAAGCGGGATTGACGAGTAAGAAAAAAAAGCCATCCAAATCTGATCAGATTGACTTAATGGGTGATGGCAAAGCTCCAGTTCCTTCTAAACGGACTCCCAAGCCTAAAGGCAATTCCCAGGACGACCAAATCCTGGGCTGGCTGGGAGACGAATAATGATGCTTCTGCTCAACGATGATATCCAGGAAGTGAATTCTCTGTGAGTGCACGAAAACGCAAGATTCGTGTCGACTTCAAGAAAAATCGTGGCAAACGTTCGCGTGCTGGTCATGAGTGGCGGGAAGCGGTGCGGCAGGACCAAACCGATGATCTCAATGCCGATGAACGAATTTCTGGAAAAGGAAATCTTTCTCGCAAACGGACTGTCATCGCTGAGGAGTCCGAAGACGGGGAATTGATTGCCAGTCTCGATGTCGATGTAAAAGACTGTCTGACCGGTCGCGTTCTCTCGATTGTTGGCTCGCATCAATGTCGGGTTCAATCAGAAGATGGTCGCGTGCATGTCTGCGCAGTTCGGCAGGTTCTCAGAACACTCATGAAAGAGTCCCGCAACACTGTTGTCGCTGGGGATATCGTGCTCTTTGAACCGCTCGGCGATGCCCAGGGAATGATTCATCGCGTTGAACCAAGACGCGGGACTCTGGGAAGGGGCAACGATAGAAATCAGCAATTGATTGTCGTCAATGTCGATCTGGCAGTGATCGTCGTGACCGGAGTCTCCCCACACTTCAAGCCAAGCCTGATCGATCGCTTTCTGATCAGTTGCGAAAAAGGGAATGTCTCACCCGTCATCTGCATCAACAAAAGCGACCTGTTCAATTATCGTGAACTGCTGCCAATTGTTGGGCAGTACGCCAATCTGGGATATCCGGTCGTCCTCACTTCGGCTCATACCGGATATGGAATCGATCAGCTCCGGGAGATCATTGCCGGTCGACAAACTGTTTTCAGCGGACAAAGTGGTGTGGGAAAAACATCGCTGCTCAATATGATTCAACCGGGACTGGCACTCAAAACCTCGCAAGTCTCCATCGATTCCGGCAAAGGACGACACACCACCCGTACTGCGACTCTGCAGGCGTTGGAATTCGGAGGCTGGGTCGTCGATACTCCGGGCATCCGACAGTTACGATTATGGGATGTTGGGCGCGAGGAAGTAGAAGGGCATTTTATTGAATTCCTTCCCCTCGTCCGCTACTGCAAATATCCCAACTGCATGCACATTCATGAACAGCAGTGCGGTATTCGCGATGCGGTGGCAGCAGGATTGATTTCAGCCCGTCGCTACGATAGTTATCTCAAAATATTAAATGATGACGAGTCGTAAATAGCCAGACATCCGAAATAAGAGCTTCAATCTCTTGTCGGGGGGGGGAGGATCAATTCATTTCCTGCTTCCGCTGCCGAGTAATGCTGACCTGATCAATCCTGGTTCACGTCCTGCGATTCCGCTGGCTTCACTTTTTGCTGATAATTGCTGATCCAGTCACACAAGTGGTTGCCAATTTGCTGACCGACTTCAAATTCATCTCCGAAGACAATATCTGCTCCCGAGCTGAGAATTTCGTCACTATCCCGCTGGTATCGTGAGCGCACGATAATATGAGCCTGAGGTGCAAGTTGGCGGATGATATCGGAAATGGCAATCGAGGAACGAACATTCGGAAGTGTGATCACAACGACTTTCACGCTTCCAATATGCGAATGTTCGAGAACATCAAACTGAGAGGCATCTCCCACCTGACCATGAATGCCTAACTGGCCGGCTTTGCGGATATTTGACCGATTGATATCGATTACCGCAGTCACCAGATTTCTCTCAACAGCTGCTCGCCCGGCAATCTGACCTGCAGGCCCGAATCCGACAATCAGGACATCTGGATGAGGAGTCTCGTGCTGTGAAGTTCTGGCAGAGGCTGTGATTGCTTTGGGAAAGAGCGTCAAAATCCAGCGGGCAATTCGATTTGATTTGGCGACCAGAAATGGGCTCAGGAATAACGAGACAATCGTCACAGAAACAAACAAATTCAAAGTCGCTTCTGAAATCACACCTGCATCACCTGCTATTCGCCCCAGCACAAATGCGAATTCTCCCACTTGAGACAAACAGACCGCAGTCGCCAGCGATGTTTGCAGCAGATTTTGGAAGCAGAGAAAAATCAAAGTGATTATGACAAATTTCAAAGTCAGCAGTATCACAACGGTAATACATAACATCAGTGCGTTTTGCACAATCCAGACTGGATCGGCGATCATCCCGGCTGAGCCAAAAAAGAGAGTGAGCAAAAGGACTCGCAGTGGAGAGATGTCGGCTCGTACCTGCGTCGCATACGGAGAACTTCCCAAAAACATCCCGGCCACAAACGCTCCCAGAGCTGGAGAAATCCCTGCTTTATGAGCTGCCCATGCTGAGCCGAGTCCAGTGACGGCTGAGAGCAGAATTGTTAATTCCCGATTTCTGGCCAGTTCCAAAGCATTCAATGCGTAGTACGCAACAACGTTCAGCAGTAAATACAAGCCAATGATCAGCCCCGATGCAACCGCAAGGACACGTCCAATATTTGCGATTACGCTGCCAGCATCGTCACCGCCAGCCAGTAGCGAAATCAAAATCGCCAGCGGAACAACTGCGATATCCTGAATCAGCAATACACCAAGCGAATTACTTCCATAAGGCGTTTCCAGTTCCTGGCGTTCCATTAGAGTCCGCAGCACCACAGCGGTGCTACTTAAAGCAACCATTGCACCAATTGCAGTCGATTCCCCGGCTGTATATCCGAATAAATGAGCAACCCCGGCTGCAGCCAGAAGAGTAAGAACGACCTGCAGCGCTCCTCCAATCAGCGGAACCGGCCCCAGTTTCTTCAATCGAGAAATTGAAAATTCCAATCCCAGGCTGAACAGCAGCAAAGAGACGCCAAGTTCAGCGATTGCTTCTATTTCATGTTCGGACTTCACCAGTTGAAAACTACCCGGCCCGCCCAGAAACATTCCCGCCAGCAGGTAACCAACAAGCGGAGACTGGCCGAGTCGCGAAAAGACGCCTCCCATAACAAGACAGGCAGATAAGAGCAGTACGACATCGGAAAGTAATGTCCAGATATCCATGAGAATCCATTCGGATCAGTGGAAGTTGAGTGCGGAAGTTGGGAGCGCATGAGAAACCCCGTCACGCATTCAACGTAACGGGGTTTCTACCATTTTCATTGAGCAATCACTTTGATTTCGTATAGAAGAACCCAAATCGAGCACACTAACGAGCTTGCGAGAAAATTAAGGCTTTCTCACAATTCAAAGAGGTTACACTACAAGTAGCGGTGGAGGGATTTGAACCCCCGACCTACGGCTTATGAATCCGCCGCTCTAACCAAACTGAGCTACACCGCCATTCAAGAGACTCCGTCCTGAACGCTCCTTGAACTCACAGTATATTTCGACACTTGCCGCTTGGAAAGTCAGCTCGTGTCGCATTTCAGGACATTTTTCCAGATGAGACCAGAAAATCAGCCATCAGGTTCGTTTGAATCGGAGAATCCGCATATCTTATCACGGATTTCCAAATAAATGAGCAACTGCACCGATTAAAACGACACCTTTCAGGCTGACCTCCAAGACTTGGCATCCATTTACCAATTAGGATTTGACATATTCACCTGCAAATGTAGCATTTAGGCAACAAGTGAATTTTCGATCCATCGCGATAACAGCTGTTGCTTTGTTCTCATTACTTATAATGGTGGTCTGCCACTGGCTTCGCCAGCGCAAGTTGAGATCAATACTGTAGTTGCAATGCAGTCTCCCCATATATTTACTGAACCAAAGCTCTACCGTTTCAGGCCAAAACTCAGGATTGCACAGATGCCAGAACGCTACTACAAGCGATATCGCATGGAATTCGATCTGAAGCAGACTCCACTGCCAGCAGCTGAGTTGCCTGACGGATTTCGCTGGGTTGCCTGGGAACCGAATCTGCTCGAAAGCCATGCTCGTATTAAGGCAGAATGTTTTGCAGGCGAAGTTGATTCTCAACTCTTTCCCTGCCTGAGCAATCTGGCTGGCTGCAGACGTTTAATGAGTGATATTTCCTCCCGCAGCAATTTTCTGCCTGAAACCACCTGGCTGATTGAACATCCCAGTTCCTCATTGACCTCGAAATACTGCGGCACCATTCAAGGCATGCGACGAGCTTTCAAACTCGGGGCGATTCAAAATGTCGGCATCACTCCCGATTGCCGTGGCTTGGGACTGGGGAAAGCCCTGGTCACAAAATCCTTGCAGGGCTTTGCCGAATGTGGAATCCAACGGGTCTATCTGGATGTCACCGCTGCCAACTGCACTGCGGTTGCCCTGTATCACTCCATCGGCTTCCGCATCACAGATCGCTCTTATCTGACATTGCACGTACCCGACAACGCAACACCGGTCGCTACATAGCCTGCCCTATTCTAAAATAGTGTAGTTCAGGCATTTGCAATTTCTGCAATTCCTGCGGAAATATTGAGGATTTCCTTCAAGAATCCGGTCGATCTTGATCAGATCCTCAGAATGACTTACCGTTCGACTCCCCTCGAATGGAAAACTTCCGTTCTTCCCCGAGTCTTCACTCACTCTGATTCAACCTTTCTCCATGAACACTTTTCACTCAATCCGTTTCGGCTTGATGATGCCCTGCATCGCAGCCGGTCTGTTTGCGCTGATTGGTTGTGGAACCGTGGATCACTCCGTCGCGAAGTACAATCCCAAGACATGGTTCAGTTCTGATAACAAGGACGCAAATCAGGAAGTCAGCACGGAAATCGCAGAGGCAACTGAAGAAAATCCGTTTCTGGTGACCGGTGAGCCTGAAGTGCAAATGGCCTCCGCTAAAAAAGCGATGGTCGTCAAAGAAGAAGTACAAACCCCCAAATTTGATGCGGCTACGATGATGCTGATCGAAACCGAATTCCGCGATGCGACTCCCGAAGAACGTAAACAGTGGTACGAAGAATTGCGTCAGGTTCCGCCCGATATGGTGCCTCGAATCATCCGTATGCGACGACTTGCCCGTCAACATTCCGAGGATGCCTCATCGGATGAAACACGAAAGGTTCCTGCATATCCTTCGAGTGAAAACAGCAACGAACTTCCGGTAATTGCTGATCACACCCAGCGGAGTGCCTCGGCCAACGAACTTCAGGCACTGGATCCCTGGAATCGACCTTCAGAGGGAAGATCCCAGCCACAAAATCTGCAGCCTGGGGAAATGGTGACGGTCTCAAATCAGCAACCGGAAGCGAATGAAGTTGGAAAGATTCAAACCGCTGATGGGATCAAAACCGAATCACTCTCTCCGCAAAAGAGCAGTACACCGGTTATGGAAACCGTTCAGAAGTCAGATAAAGAACGTTACGAAGAAGCCTTGGCCACATTGATTAGCTTGTCCGAACAGCAGATAAAACACAATCTGCCGGCTGGCGACAATACACAAATGCAAGAATATACGAGAGATCATGTCTTCCTGCGGATGATGTATTTGATGAGTGATCGTCACGAGCGGACACTCGAAGCGATCCCCGATCTCCCCGCAGCCGAGCAGGAGTTCTGGCAGAAACTTTTCTGGGGCATGTCGAATTACTTCGATGCAACCGGGATTCCGAATTCGGGAGACCGTGCGACTCATGCCGTTTCTCAACTGTCCGACGCCACCGACCGCTTGCGGGAACGAGCCAATCTGGAAATTCGCAATGTCACTTTCTCCCGCGGCATCCAAGGCTTCGGAGTCTACGATCGCTTCGAACGCGATGAATTCCGCCCCGGACAACCGGTCCTCGTCTATGGAGAAATGCGTAATTTTCTGAGCGAAATGACACCCGATGGCACTTTTAAAACCGTGTTGAAATCGACGGTCGAAATTCATCGAGCGGGCAGTAATCCCGGTTTGGTCGTTGAACAGGAATATCCTCCCACAGAAGACTATTGCCGCACTCGCAGACATGACTATTTCCATAGCTACAAAGTCAACATCCCCAGCGAGTTAACCGTCGGTCCCTATCTCCTCAAATTGATTGTCGAAGACCAACTCAACCGCAAGGTTGCGACATACTCAATCAACTTCACTGTGAAATAAAATCACGAATAGTGTATTTGATGAGAATAGATGGGTGGCACGCTCTGAGCAAAGCGAAGGGCGTGGTATCGCTATCAACTATGCCCATCACTGCGTTCTGGGACGTGCCACAATGCTTCACCGATCCGTGTCCATCCGTGGTACAATTTTTCTTTTCGCAAACAATGAACTTCTCATAAATCTGCGAATTCAATTTGAATTCCTGAAGCCCCACCCGCTATAACGTGGCCTGCAAAAGCGTTTCTTTCATCTCTTTAGGCCGAAAGGCGGAATCTTCGTGCAGTACGAAGCGATTATTTTTGATTGTGATGGCACCTTAGCCAACTCCATGCCCGCTCATTACATTGCCTGGGTATCGACTCTTAAACGCTACGGTCTCGAATTTACGGAAGATCTGTTTTATGAGACCGGTGGCTGGTCGACTCTCAAAGTCGCCCGTCATCTACTCGAACTTCATGGACATGACGGCGATGCTGAAGCGATTGCCGAAGAAAAAGAAGATGAATTCGAAAAACATCTCGATGTGATTCTGCCGATTGAACAGACCATCGAAGTGGTCAAAGTTCACTTCGAAAAAATCCCCCTGGCCGTTGCCACGGGTGGCATCCCACGCGTCTGCCACGGCATTCTCGATAATCTGGGACTGCGACAATACTTTCAGACAATCGTCACCGCTCTCGATATCGAACACCCCAAGCCTGCTCCCGATACCTACCTCGAAGCCGCCCGCCGTTTAGGAGTGAACCCGGCCAATTGCCTCGCCTACGAAGATACCGACCCCGGCATCGAATCGGCTCGGCAGGCTGGAATGTCGACAATTGATGTTCGTACTTACTTTAAGCCTGAGCGTGTGACTGCTGGTTAATAAAGCGTGTTTCGCTAACAACTACAACTAAAGTGAAAGTTAAGAACCGCGGATGAACACAGATAAACGCGGATGCAATATTATCTGCGTCAATCTGTGTCCATCCGCGGTTCAATAAAAAACAAGCTGCGAAGATCATTAGACCTTCGCAGCTTGTTGAATTTCAATCCCTCTTTGATGCTCACGCAGCAGAGGAAACTTTTTCTGTCAGATCTTCGAGACCTTTGCGATTACAGAAATCCCCAAACGATTCCTTGCCTTCTCGCTCGGCTTTGAAGTATGCAAATATCGGCGACAGTGTGGGAGCGACATCTTCGAATTTGACCATGTCCTGGAAGATGAATCCGAGTCGTGTTCCTTCGGCATTTCCTCCTAAGAACATCGTATACTTGTTGACTGCTTTTCCGACCAGACCGATATCGGGAGTGTATGGTCGGGCACATCCATTCGGGCAGCCGGTCATGTGCACGCTGATCAACTCCTCCTGCAAATCATATTTCGCCATCTCGGCTTCAATCTGACTCATCAGATCTGGCATGACTCGTTCCGATTCCGTGACGGCTAATCCACACATCGGCAGAGCCGGGCAGGCCATTGAGAAACGTCGTGAGATCGTGTATTCCTCGGCTGTTTTAATGCCGTGCTCTTTGAGCATGCTGGCGATGTCATCTTTATCAGCGGGATCGATATCGCAGAGAATCATGGATTGCAGAGCCGTCAGGTGGACGGGCATCTTGTATTTTTCGACGACGGCTCGCAAACCGGTTTTGATTCGCAAGTCACCTTCGTCTTTGATACGTCCATTCTCGATATTGATACCGACGAAAAGTTTGCCATCGCCCTGTTCACGCCAGCCCATGTAATCGTCGACGCCAGTCACTTTGACACCACGAACGGGTGAAAGAGATTGACCATAATACTCGACGACTTTCTCACGGAACTTTTCGATTCCCCATTTGTCGACGAGATATTTCATACGGGCAACTTTGCGGTCTTCTCGATTCCCGAAGTCTCTTTGAACTTTGACAACCGCTTCGGCAACCGCACAAACTTCGCCAGGTGCCAGGAATGCGAGAGGTTTACCCAGAGCCGGATAAGTCTCTTTCTTGGCTGGTGTTCGTCCCATTCCGCCGCCGACGTACATGTCGTAACCGACGACAGCATCGTTCTCGACGATCGCCAGCAGACCGATATCCTGCGTCATAATGTCGACATGATTGTCTTCCGGGAGAGCGACGCCAATCTTGAACTTTCGTGGCAGATAAGTCGCCCCGTAGATCGGTTCTTCAACCGGTTGGAACTCAGCGACATTTTCCTTATGGCCATCAGGATCTTCCACCCACAGTTCGAAGTAAGCAGTCGAGCGAGGTCTAAGATGAGCCGCGATTGCTTTTGTCATTTCCTGCATCTGTTCGAGAACAGGATTGTTCTTGTAAGGAACCGGATTGCACATGACATTACGATTGACGTCACCACAGGCAGCGTAGGTATCTAATTTGATTTTGCTGATCTCATGAATCGTTCGCTGCAGATTCTGCTTGAGCACGCCGTGTAACTGAATCGCCTGGCGGGTCGTCAGTCGCAATGTTCCTTCGCCATATTTGTCGGCCAGATCCATCTCGACGAGAAACTGATCGGCTGTCATTTGTCCGCCGGTCACACCGGTGCGAATCATACAGCTGTAGGCTTTAGCCATGCGGTTACCGTCAGCATCTTTACGGTTTCGCAGTTCGCGATTGTCCTGCTGATAGGTGCCATGGAATTTGAGCAACTGAGCCGCATCCCCCGAAAAACTGGGCTCTTGATTGAGTAGTTCTTCAGGAATCGGACCTCGCAATTGATGGGAGGCTTCCTTGATGCCCTCCATTTTGGAGAGCTTAACAGTATCGGTTGAGATTTTTGAGTCGGTGTCAGCCATCGATCCTTCGTCTTTCAATGATGGGATCCGCAAGTGTCAGTATTCGATCTATTTCGATCCATCAATTCGTGGAAAAGAGATCACGACCAGATTAGTTACGAAACCTGGCCGTTCAAAATGTGATTGATGGGCTGATTTTAATTTTGCCCAGTCGTTATGATAATTGTAGTGGTCTGAAAAATTTTTGAGAAGGGGAAGTGGGTTGGGCAATTTTTGAGGGGAGTCGGCGAAATTACTCTGCAAAACAGGTCTTATCGAGTATACGTGCAGTAAGATTGTCAGAAAGTTTTCCAGCTTTGGTCACATTCCGCAACAAAACTGCGGCAAAATTGCTCTGGATCGTTGGAGAACGCGAGGAAATATTTAATAACGAATTGCCGCCAGTGCTGGAAAAGGTACAATTTCTAAGAAGTGTCTGTGAACCTTTCCGGCTCCACATGGTCGAAAATGTTACTTGAATTCGTCAGACACTTTTTCTGATATGCAATTCATTGATGCAATCCATTTGCGACAGGAGCCATTTTGAATCAACCGTTGCGTGATACGCTAAAAGTCGAAGCCAAACGAGCAGTTCTTGTGGGGATGTTAACTCCCGGGCAAAAGCTGTCGAAAGAACATGCCCTGGATGAACTGGCCGGTCTGGCCGAGACCGCAGGGTGTGAGGTCGTTGGTCATTTGACACAGACACGCGACCATCCCGAACCGGCCACCTATCTCGGCAAAGGCAAGATCGAAGAACTCAATCAGCTCATGCAAGCAACTGATGCCGAACTGGCCATCTTCGATAACAACCTTTCTCCCTCGCAGGGTAAGAATATCGAAACGACGATCAAGTCGATTGTTATCGACCGCAGCGAAGTCATTCTGGATATCTTCGCGACACACGCCCGGACATACGAGGCGAAGTTGCAGGTGGAACTGGCTCAACTGCTCTATATGCGTCCGCGTCTGAAACGGATGTGGACTCACCTGGAACGTATCGAAGGGGGGATTGGGAGTGGTCGTGGACCGGGGGAAAAGCAGCTCGAACTTGACCGTCGAATGCTCGATAAACGAGTCTCCGAACTTCGCCGTAAGCTGGAAAGTGTCGAAAAGCGTCGCGAACGACTCGTCGCTTCCCGCAATGAATACTTCACCGTTTCCCTCGTCGGCTACACCAACGCTGGCAAGAGCACATTGATGCACGCCCTGACGGGAGAAGATGTTTACATCGCCGATCAGTTATTCGCCACGCTCGACACCAAAACCCGCAAATGGGATATCCCCAACTGGGGCAGCATTCTATTAAGCGATACTGTCGGTTTCGTCCGCGATCTTCCTCACCATCTCGTTGCCTCGTTCAAGTCGACACTCGAAGAAGCACTGCAGGCGGATTTGCTATTGCACGTTGTCGATGCCAGTAATCCCGAAGCGATGCAGCACATCGAAACAGTTGAAAGCGTACTCGAAGAAATCGGAGCGGGCGAAAAGCAGACACTCCTCGTGTTAAATAAAGTTGACCGACTTCCCGGACATCAAACTCCTGGAACAGAAATTAATGGAGACGACCTCAACAGCATCGAAGAAAATTCGTGGTATCACATTCTGCGAAACAAACACCGCGATGCCATGAGCGTGAGTGCAGTCACCCGAGAAGGCGTTGAGCAGCTCCGGGAAAAGGTTGTATCAATCCTGAGCAAAAACTTTCACGCGATCGAAATCACAGCTGACATCGGCGACGGAAAACTGACCTCAGTACTGACACAACTGACCGAAGTTGAACAAACCACTTACACAAACACAAACGCCATCTACCGCTGCCGTTTGCCTCAGGGAGTGATCGAGCGTCTACAAAGGGAGCATGAAATTCAAGTTGAGTTCCTGGAAGAATTCACCCCATCATCGACGGATGCTACTTGAATTGCCTGACGGTCTTTCAGATCGTAGGTTGGGTTACGCGTTCCGCGAACCCAACCTACTTCTACTTCCTGAAATAATTCTCTCAGAAATCAAAATTCTCATGAATCCCACTCTGGAATAACGTAAACTTGAATCTCATTCATTCATTATCGGGATTAGATTCATGAAGAAATTTGCTTTCTGGGCATTCCAGATTATTGTACTGGCTTGCTTTGCAATTGCTTATGGCGTGGCCAGTCCGAATATTAAAAATGAGATCGCCGACGATCTTTCGCCCTCAAAACGCACTCCAATTATCGATATTCCACGGGAAGTGCCCTTGCGGGTGGAGCCGTTGTACGATCGACCTGAAATGGTTTCCAATGAGGATCTCGCGGCTGTTCTCTGGCAGGTCCGACCGAAGTTCGATCGCAAAGAACTTCGTCCGAATCTCGTCGAGCATGCCATCCGTGCCTGGTCCGTTCATGCCGAATTTCGGGATCCTGACGTTCTTTCCGGTATGCAGATGGAAGATTTTCTCCTCGACCACGGCACCTTCGTCCTTTCTTGGGGAGAGTCAGCCTCGCCGTTATTACAAGATCGTCCAACCGGTGTCGGTGTCAACTGGGGGGAATATCGTAGCAACTCCGTGCATCACGATCATATGCTCGCCTGCATTACCGAAGCCGGGGCTCGTCTTGATTCGCCTGTTCTGATGCCGTCACAACGGAATATGACTCTCGAAAATGTTATTCACGAAGCCCTTCGGGATTTCCAACTCGATGAACGAGAAACCGAATGGTCGGCCATGGCCTTCGGGCTCTGGCTGCCTCCGACAAAAACCTGGCGGGCAATTAACGGACGAGAAATGTCCTTCGATCTCCTGGCTCAACGACTAATGCGGGGTTATCTCGAAAAAGGCGTTTGCAGAGGCACCCACCGCGTCTATTCCCTAATGCTTCTCTGGCGTCTCGATCAGGAATTCGACATTCTTTCTGAGGATGTCCAAAATGAAATCTATGCGCATCTCGAACTTGTTAGAGACCTCATTACCGAATCTCAATTCGAAGATGGCCACTGGCCTCCCAACTGGAATGAAGGCAAAACCGCAGTCGAAAATCCGCGAGAGAGAGAAATCCGCAGCGAGATCATTACCACCGGGCATCATCTCGAATGGCTGTCGATTGCTCCGGTCGAACTGCATCCACCACGAGAACTGATCGACAAAGCCGCTCAGTGGATCATCCAGACGACCAAGGCACAATCTCCGGAACTCATCCTCCAACGCTATACTTTCCTCAGCCATGTCGGCAATGCTCTAGCACTCTGGCGTGGAACAACTCCTGCCGCGTTCTGGAAACAGTGGCAGAAAGATAACCCAGAATACACTTTTGCGCCAATCCCAGGAGAAGACGCTCAAATCGATACGAAGTCCGAGGATACTACTCATTAAGTCGATTGGTCTGATGAAGGGGAATAACGCTCGACGTTCTTGTTATGATGTTCAGTCGAGCACAGCAATAATCGCAACTATTGGCATATTCATATCAGCCCAACTTAATCAACAAATCCTCTTTGATATTGATCTTATCGCATCATGTCCAATGGACTTTGGTCCGTTACCGTGATTAGTGTGAGAACCTTGCGTTTCGAATCCAATGGGATCCAATGCATTTCTCGACCTCAATATCTTAACAGGGCTAAAGACATGACATTTCAGAAAGCTTTTCACCAACTTAAGCAACCAGGCAGCTTTTCGCTCATCGCTTGTCTGCTCCTGACTCTGGCAGTTTCAGATGTCCATGCCCAAACGGTGCCACAACCAGATGAAGACCCGGTTGAAGTCTCCGACTTTGCATATGGTGCCGCTGTTGATGATCCTGCGAATAACGATCCCCGAAAAGCCGCAATGGTTGTTCCTGCTCCTGAAGGTTATTATTCAACAATGCTGCAAGGGACATTCCTCGCACAATACATGCAAATCTCAACTGGTGGACGACCAATTCCATTCTGGGGAGCACGGATTATGGATCTGGACCCAAACTCACCCCTGCACGATCTCGGTTTGCAGTCGGGCGATGTGATTACCCGTCTCGATAAAATCACAATTGCCAACAACATGAAACGCAGAAATCGAAACGAACCCTGGCAGATCGTGCAGATGGACAACCACTATGGTCCGACGAAAGTCCGTTATATCTACCATGCAACTACTCAGGTAAAAGAAGAGACTGTCGACCTGGGCCGTCACCGAAAAGGCCCCTCCGGCCCACCAAGACGCCCCGTTCCTCTTGCCCCATAATTCAGCAAGTTCAACAGTAGACTCAGGGAGCATTCGTGCTCCCTTTTTTTATGCAAAACAACACGAATGACTATTAATCAGTTTTGAAAAGCAGTCCCATTGATTCTCAATTGGAGCTGCTCAGTACTGCGTAGTAATGCAAACTTTACGCGGGATATTGAAATCCGGTCTTCGTTGTTGCACGAACAATCTTAAACAGGTGTTCCTCCTTCGCACACCATCCTCAAGCTTTGACAGTGGTTTCTTTATTCGCTCGGGCTTCTTCCAGGAGTTTAATCCACGGACCAAGATAGTGGCCGTTGTCATGGAAGGTACGACCGCTGATCAGGTTGCCGTCAATGACACAGGCTTCATCGACAAAAATGCCGCCACAAACTTCCAAGTCGAATTTGCATTTAGGCACAGTGGCCATACGACGATCGCGAACACAATCAGCATAGGCTGGAATTTCCACGCCGTGACAAACGCTGGCAATCGGCTTGCCGGCTTCGAAGAAATGACGAGTGGCCCGCACGAGGTCTTCATCGTAGCGAATGTATTCGGGAGCACGTCCGCCAGAAAACATGATCCCTGCATATTCCTCGGGATTGATTTCCGAAAAGCTGACTTCGGCGTCAATCGTGTAGCCTTCCCATTCTTTGGTGATCGTCCAGCCTGGCTTCACTTCATGCATCACCATCTGATACTTCCGCTTTTCGGGAGCAGCGACGACGGGCTTAAATCCTGCTTCGATCAGTCGATAAAAGGGATACAGAGTATCGAGCGTTTCAGAAGCATCGCCAATGATGATGAGAACTTTTTCCTGAGACATGAGCGTCTACCTTATAAAGTTATTAACTAATGTTCTGTTCCAATTAAATATCAGTGGCACCCCGGAAATTTAATTGAAACAATCCAATAAAGTGTTTGATTGATGAAAACTCTTAACGAGCATCCATCGTTGAGATTGTTTCTGCGTACATCAGCGAGCCATTATAGCCATCGTGCCAGCGAATGGTAACGGTTGGCTCGTCAAAGGCGGTCCACTGAGGTTGATTTCCTTCCGGTGAGGCGACTTTCAGTACATTATTGACCTGCACCATTCCATAAAATGTATTCCTGATCCGCTGATAAGGCAAATTGTTCGGAAAACCCGCTACCCAGCGCATTTCCACGTCTCTTCCCATGCTCGACCACATTCCTCCTGTGGGGGGATTACCCAGCGTTCCCAATGGATGCCCTGTTGAGCCCAGAGGCCCGCACATCATTTCCCAGACATTATCTGTGATTTTGATGGAAGCGGAGGCATGAACATCGCCGGTGAAAATCAGAATCGGCTTCTTGATTTGATCCATGAGATCCAGAAGTTTCTCCCGCTGATGGACAAATGAGGGGAAGCCATCGCCCTTGTCGTCTTTATCGGCTCCCGGTTCTTTGTTCACATGGGCGGCTGTGTGATACACCATCCACGGATCGGGAGAAATCAGAAAGATGAACTCGGCTTGTGTATTCTGCATCCCGTCAATTAACCATTTTTCCTGAGCAGGCCCCAGAATGAATAGACTCGGATCTTCACGGTTTTTTGGATTCCTATTGGATCGCTCGCCACGGGTATCGAGCGCAAAGAAATGACAATTTGAAACCTGCCAGTCGTAGTAATGATGCGTGCCGATGCTGTAAGGGATTGATTCATCAACACGAGCAGCTGGTGTGATTTTCAGGTGTTGAGCATCGACCACTTCGACCAGGCCATAGACTCCTGAATTTTTGGGAGCCTGATTTTGACGTTTGGGAGATTTTGCCTCGCGTGTGAAATTTCCCAGATGGATCGTGCTGACCGTTTGAGGATCCAGATCGGAAAAATCAGCTTGAGGATCGAAAAGAATATCCGAGCCGGACTTCATCTCGGCTTTGCCAAACCGCAGGCTTCCGGTTTGTGGACCTGCATAATTTGCCCAGCCGATGAAATCTCGATAGCCTTGGAGTCCAATATCCCGGATCAAATGCGGTCCCTCTTTCAGACCAATTTCCCCGCATCCATGAATATCCCAGCCCACATCATGGTCATCAAAGGTAAACAAACCCGGCACATGTCGAAACAGTTTCGAGAAGGATCGGCCTCGTGAAAAATAGAGTTCATAATTTTCCCGAACACCTTCCAGCGTCCCATCCCGTTCCGCTTCGTAAATGATATCTCCGTTGACAATCGCGAACATCGCCTCATCGGCATGTTGCTTGAGCAATGTCGTATAAGCCGGGGTGCTGGCGTATTGCCCTCCCGATTCCACAGGAGCCTGCGACGCACAATGTCCCACCGCAAAGCGGACATTGAATACCCCTTCCGGATTGTATGTCTCATCTTTGGCGTCACTTGAATTTGGCAGAGTGCGAAAGGAAGGCCACGGATCATCAATCGATTCCCGCAAATCGGCCAGCATATTCTGAATACGAACCCCATAATAATAACGAGTGTTCGACTTCAGACCGGCGAGATCCACGATACCCGTATTGGCTGCCTCTGCAATTGTTCGACTGGATACTGCTTGAGACTCACCATCGAGTGGCAGATGTTCTGAGTAGAGAATTTCAAACTCAACGGGCTCCCTGGTTTGAATCCACAAACGAACCGCATCATCTGCGGGTCTGCCTAAGAGAGGGCCGTTAACCAATCCGGTTGTTTCATAGGGCAGGACTTCATTGGAAGTAGGATCTGGCCAGAAATTTGATTGGGCCAGAGTCACGTTTGAGCAAATGCTAAAAAACACAATGAGAGCAATAAGGTAATTTTTAAGCATGAAATCGGTTTCAATTTTATTTCGTTTTATATGACCTTGTCACGAATTCGCACAGATTGCGATACTTTAAATTTAAGCCACAAAGAGCACAGAGCACTCAGGGGATTATATGAGACATCTCCTGACAATCTCTGAGGCCTCTGTGCTCTCTGTGGCAAATAAAAAAACTCGTTTTCTCCTACAGCAATTTTTTGAGATATTCTCGTGATCGGTTAATTTCCGCAGTGACTGCTGAGGTCTCTTCGAGAATCGGAATACCGCGGGGGACCGGATGCATGAAAATTTCCGTCCAGCCTGAGTATTGAATCGTTTTCAATGCCGCCAACAGGGGAGCAAAGTCGAGGGAGCCTCGCCCCGGCAGTTGCAGGAGTTCCTGCTCTTTAGGAAGTTTAGTCATGCAGCCCATGCCATGCTGCCAGGCATAGAAGACGGAAATAGAATCATCAAGGTCACGGATCAATTGAGCCAACAGTTCGGGATCTTGCGGCAGATGATACGGCGCCAGTGCGATTCCCAGATTATTGGATGGCCGAAGTTCCGCCAGCCATTTGAGTGAGTCTGGCGATTCGATCAGATTGTTGCCATGATTTTCGATGGCAATCGTGACCCCGGTTTCTTCCGCAACTTCAAGATGTGGTTTCAATTCTTCAAGAAATGTTGCCACGGCTTTTTTAAGATCGCCACCAGTCAACCCTCGTGGACCTTTGCCGCCCGTCACCATTGTCTGGCAACCAAACGAGTTGGCAAATCGCATTTCGTCCTGCAAGCCGAAGGGACCGAGTTTATACTGCGTAATACATCCAAGATTGACATTGTGCTTTTTGAGCAGTTCTCGTGTTTTTTCGACACCAATTTCATCGACTTGCTCCCGTTGATTTCCATGAACCTTCGGCCAGAGATCGATCGCATTGGATCCGGTTTTCGGAACCTCCGCAATAATCTCTGTCAGTGGTTTGTAGCCGTACATGCAGGAGCCAACGAGGTACTTCAATTGGAACTCATTGGTCGCCGCCCAGGACGAATCGGGCAGTAACGCAGCTGACAAACCTGCCGCCATCGTGCCACAAAACGCTCTTCGTGAGAGGGAATCGTTCTGAATACTCATATTTAACTCCAACTAATAATTAATGATTGAGAAAATGTCTCTTTCAGTTTTGTGTCCCTGCATGCCACCATTCTTTGAGCAACTGCGACAATTGTTTTTGCTGCTGTGCATACTTTGCATCGTGAATCAGGTTCTGATTCTCTTCGGGATCACTTCGCAAATCGTAAAAGGCAGGGGAGAGACGTTGCTTCCCTTTGCCTGGAAGAATCAATTTATAATTTTCGTATCGTACCCACACTCCTCTGGCATGTGCAGCGGGGTCTCCTAATACTTCGGCATCGTTCGGGTAGATGGCTCCAAACGCCGGGCGATCTGGCAATCCGACTTCGCCAGTCACAGCAGGTAATAAATTCAGCCCGTGCATTTGTGGGGTTACTTTACTGGACAATCCAACCCCCGCTAAGATCGTCGGAGTCAGATCAATAGTCTGTACAATTTGAGGATAGTCCGCAGGCGAAATGACACCTGGCCAGTTCAGCAGGATTGGCGTTCGCAGACCATCTTCATCGCTGGATAATTTGGATCGACTATCCTGTTTCGGTTTTCCACTGGCATCGGGACGGAATCCATTATCGGAAACAAAGATGATCATCGTTTGCTTCCGAAGATTGTGCTGATCGAGGCACGACATCAATTGCCCAACTGTGTTATCGAATCTCGCGATTTCCGCATAATATGGCAGAAGGTAATCGGGAATATTTCGATCCGCATAACAATCGTAAAATTCCTGAGGGGCATCAAATGGAGTGTGTGGCAGGAACGGTGCGTACCAGAGGAAAAAAGGAGACTCAGCATTCTCGGCAATGAAATCTGTGACGGGTTGCATTGTTGTCCGGCCAATTACCAGTCCGGCATCGCCATTGCCATGCGCGACCCATTCTCCATTCTTCTGCTCGCGGGTGCCGTGAATTGCATCGGAGATGTCTGCCGGCAATCCGGTCGTCATGCCATGGGTGAAACCTGCGTTTTTGAAACCACCTTCCCAATGCTTGCCTGCCTGAAATGAAACGTAACCGGATTCTGTCAGAAGTCTGGGAAGGGTCGGCACTTCTCGGATCAAATGTTCGGCTTTCGCACGTGTCTTTCGATACTCCTGAGCAGTCATCTCCCGCATTCGGCTCAATCCAGGCGGAGGATGATTAAAGTGGATGCCATGCTGATGCGGATATAAACCCGTCAGCAATGTCGCCAGCGAAGGTCGGCAGACAGACATTGGAACATAGCCATTCGGAAACCGAGCGGACTCAGCCGCCAATTGATCCAGATGAGGTGTCTTTACCAGCGGATTTCCCATGAACCCGAAATCACGATACGACTGGTCATCGGCAAGGATCATGACAATATTGGGACGCGTCGGCTGTTCGGCATTAACAGGCCGCGAAAACTTGAGCTGTGGAATGACTACCGCGAATAGAATAATCGCTTGTAGAATGTATTGGTGAAACATGTTGAAAATTCCAAGTGCGATTCGCGCATATTGCACAATTTGGAGCCTAACCTGCATCCGCGAAAAAGAAAACCACAGGACTCAGGCAGCAAGGAACACAAATTGATTCCCCGTTGCATTGTCTTCGTTAAATCCTCTCAGGTCAATTCTCAGCGAAAATCACAACAGAGAGAACATTATGAACTCTGACCAGCCAAGCGCGGAAAGGGACGGCACCGGAGCGGGTCACTCAGCCTGGTGACAAGCAATCGACCGGACTATCCTGATGTTTGAACTAACGAATAATCAATCAATCAGTCATTCTGGACGGATTAATTTTTTATTGACGGTGCCGTTTCACTCTTGATGACTTGCATGTAGCGTGCAACAAATTCGTCTAAACCCTGTTCCAATTGGAAACCGGATTTCCTTATACATCATACATCTTGAAAAGGTCTTCCAGGGTGGCGGGGGCGCTCCGCTTCAGCGGAAGCCCCCGGACGTTTAATCATTCGGGGGCTTCTCTTCGAGAGCGCCCCGTCACCCGGGTTTAATTATTTTCCGTTATATCTCTGGCACGAACCAGTGTCACACTGATATTTAATTGGAACAGACCAACAGCGCATCGCTGAATAAGGCGGATTCGGTTTTGGAGTGCATGGGATTCTGGAATAATCAACTCGTGTCCAGATTTAATTGACATTTGTCGAATGCCAGGGGTTGAGATCGTTCACGGCTTGCAAACTCTTGTGAGGTTTGAAATTCACAAAGCCGAAACTTCAATCCAATTATTATGGAAACGTGTTACCGCCATTTGTATTCCCACTTCCTGTATTCATCGTTGCAGTCCCGTTATTGGGAAATACAAAGTTGTAGCCAAGTTCGTCGTTATTATTTGCGACATTCCCTGTAAAAGTGCTGTTGTTAATCAGAATGTCAAAACCATCTTCTGTGTTATTGGTTGCGACATTGTTTCTGAAAAGGCCGTTGTTCTCATCAAAGTAGAAGCCATCCAAATTTCCATTCGCGGTATTTCCTTCAAAAATGCCTCCGGCTCCAACATCTGCAAAATTGAATCCATCCAGTATGTTGGAATCGGCAAGGTTATTTCGGAATTCACCATTCATATCGAAGAAGTCATAGCCAAATTCGGAATTATTGTTAGAGGTGTTTCCACTAATGAGGCTGCCTGCGAGTATGTCGTCATCAAAATCAAAACCACTCTCTGCATTACCACTAGCCGAGTTGTTTACAATTTGACCTCCGCTGAGCAGTCTGTCAAAATCGAAACCATCATCCCCATTGCCGTTTGAGGTATTGTTGGTAAACAGAACATCGACATCGAAAATCTGAAAGCCATCTTCACCGTTATTGTTCGTTGTATTATTGCTGATCGGACCGTTCACATCGCCAAGCAGAAAAATTCCTTCATCGTAATTGCCATTTGCAAAATTTCCAGAGATTCCGACAGCGTTTCCTGACGTATTGATATCTCCGAGAATGACTATGCCTGTTCCGGAACTTCCGATGAGACCATTATTCAATGCCATGTTATTGATCAGGCTTCCTGAGACATCTCCCAAAATGACAAGACCATCTTCAACATTTTCGTTTGTGGTATTCCCGCTGACATCACCATCAACACCATCAATCAGCATGCCCAGTACGCCATTACGATTTGCCGTATTGTTCGATAGTGAAAGCAAATCGGCTCCTCCAACATCAATTCCAAAGAAATCGTTGTTCGAAGAATTATTATTCTCTACAACTCCCCCGCCAAGATTGTTTTCAAGATAAATTCCCCCCAGTGCAGCGCCGGAAATATTATTTCCATCGATCGTAAATCCACCTACACCATCTCCATATATTCCAACGTCACCACCACTCAAATCCAAGCCCTGAATGGTGTTGTCCTGGGCCAGTGTGAACAGATCAATTGGATTGAGTCCTCCATCAATGAGTGGTCTTGTGCCGGGAGCCGTTAACGTGGCAATAGAACCAGTATCGCAACCGATCACTTGTATCGAACTGCCTCCGCCCAATGCGACCTGTCCATCATTAAACTGGAAGGTTGTATCCGCTGTGATTGTCGAAAATGAGCCGTCGAATAATACAAGAGAATTGGGGCCTGCTGCGAAGAAGTCCCCTTCGGGATCTACAGTATTTCCATCGATGGTCGTAACATTGCTAATTGGAAGAAGATTCGTCGAAAACTTGGCCATTTCGGGAGCCCCGAAGGCACCAGTATTCGTGACAATATCAATATCTCGGACAATAGGAGCCACCATTCTCCGGTCCAGACCTTGCAGACGATAAGTTTTTTTCGATCCGCCAGGGCCAATCGGAATTCGCAAGTTAACCATCGCCCCAAAGACATCACTACGGACTTCGTCATATTCATATTGTCCGCTCAGAACAACTCGCGAGTCTTGTCCGAGACCGGGAACGTCATAAAGTCGGAGCTCTGTTCGAGCACGTGGACCAGTGATATTTCTGAAATTGGCGGCATCGTTATCGAAATGAAACACACCGATCGAAGCCCACAATTCCATATCCAGATTTCCCAGATGGCGGTTTGTCGTGCAATTGTCACAACTAGTACGATGCCAGAGTAATCGCTCGGCTTCCAGATCAAGTCCCCAGTAGGCGGCTTCGAGTCCCTGCTGAACGACCACAGTTCCTCCCTGAATGAACGCGGCATTCGCCTGAGTGGCATATTTGACTCCTTGATCAGGAACATATGCATTAAATCTCAGGCCGCTATCGGTGGTTAAGAACTCCAGCCCGAAAGCTCCCTGATGGTATTCGTTATTCACTTCGCTATGACGGAAGTCATAGAAAATGTTTGCGCCGAGAATATATTGAGTATCGATGATTTTTCGGTAGGCGACTCCGAAATTCCCTTCACCGGCATCCCCATCGGTTCCGAGTCCACGAATGTCGGCGAATATCAGCGACTCTTCATCCTGCCAGATCGGTGCAAACAACGTTCCTTGACCGACAGAACGTATCGTCGTTCCCCGACCTTCCAATTCCAGGTAAGGTTGCCACAGTTCATCACGAGCCTGAGCCGTTCCCTGACACAAAATGACGAGTGCCAATGCAATTACGTTATATAAGTACAAGTGTTTCATCACTTGGTTCCTCAACAGTGGCAATGCAAGCAGGCCAAATGCTTTGCTTATTTTTGAAAAAAAGGAGGACCAGTCCCTGGCATCGTATCCAGGATTTCAATCTGATCTTGATTTTTTGAAAACATATAATTCAGTGCATTTTCATAACTGAACATTACATACCTTATCGGCTGAGTAAGATTGAAAATCAATAAGACATGGCATGACTAATCAGTTACAATATTAATTACTAACCAAATTTGACTAATCGTTATAACACGCATACTTAACTCAATGGGAGAGTCGGAACGATTGCACGCTTCCTCGTTATCAGCCTGTCGAGGGGGCTCTCTTGCCTCGAAAGCACTCCGTCAACTTGCAACATATTTGTATTTGAAGAGCCTGAGCCTGCACCGAATAAATAATGCAAGTGCATTGGCCCCTATGGTAAAGGCCGCCGGCATTCCACGGGTGCCACTGCGATAAAGTTGAATTGCCGTCTTTTCATCTCATTCCTAAATCCAACCATTCCGGATGGACTCGGTTTAATAGATGAAATCAACATCATTCAACTGTCTCATCTGAGTGCCAGCCGTATTCAACCTACGCCTGAGAATTACGATGCGTGGACAAGCCGCATTGCTTTGCTTACATTCAGATTGTTTGATCTATTTGATAGTCCACACGGGAACAACTAATGCGCTTCTTTAAAACACTGCTCGCACAAGCCGTTTTACTTGCTACTTGTATGACGTTTGCACAGGACGCAACCGTGCGTGCTGATGAGCCAAATGTCCCCAAAGGAACAATGACAAGTGGTGTCTTTGAGACCAGCCAGATCTATCCGGGGACGCGTCGAGACTACAGCGTTTACGTTCCGGCTCAGTATTCAGCCGATCAGCCAGCAAATCTGATGGTGTTTATGGACGGTCGAGGTTATCTGAACGAGAAGGGGGCGTTTCGTGTTCCTGCGGTCTTCGACAAACTCATTCATCAAAAGGCGATACCGGTTACGATTGCCGTGTTCGTCAATCCGGGTACGATTCCAGCGACCACTCAAGGAGCCGCCGATCGCAGCAACCGGTCGTTCGAATACGATTCCATGGGAGATCGCTACTCAAACTTTCTGTTGAATGAATTTCTGCCGGTCGCACTCAAGGGGCTCAATGTCTCAGATGATCCCGCTGATCGAGCCGTGTGCGGCATTTCATCCAGCGGCATCTGTGCGTTTACTGTCGCATGGGAACGCCCCGATCAATTCGGTCGCGTGATGAGCCACATCGGCAGCTTCACAAACATCCGAGGTGGCTGGCGGTACCCCGGGCTTGTCCGAAAGTCTCAGAAGGATCCCAAATCGATCAAAGTTTATCTGCAGGATGGCGAGCATGATCTGAGTAATCTGCATGGAAACTGGCCTCTGGGTAACAAGGATCTGGCTGCCGCTCTGCAGTTTGCCGGCTACACGTATAAACTCGAAATGACGGACGGTGGTCACAGTGGAAAATGGGCTGGCGAGGTCTTTCCCGAAGCGGTGAAATGGTTGTGGGATGATAATGCCCAATCGACCAATATTCCCGTCGTCAACACGAAGCCCAAATGGGAACCGCATCCGGATGCCATCGCAAAGGACGACGTCCCTAAAGGGAAGGTCGAAAAAATGCCGGCCTGGGAGTCATCGAAAGTCTTCCCTGGCACAACGCGTGACTGGGCGATTTACGTGCCGGCTCAGTACAAAGCCGATCAACCTGCCGCACTGATGGTCTTTCAGGATGGCAGCGGCATGATGAGCGAATGGAGATGGCGAATTCCAACCGTCTTTGACAACCTGATCGCTCAAGGCGACATGCCTCCCACGATTGCGGTATTTATCAACCCCGGTCACGAGATGTCGAAACCACGAAAAAACAACAAGCATTCCAATCGTGGCTACGAATACGACAGCCTGGGAGATCGTTATGTCACATTCCTGATGGACGAGATCATTCCCCAAGTGAAAGAACGGTACAACATTTCTGACGATCCCAATATGCACGGCATTGGTGGTTCCAGTAGTGGAGCAATCTGTGCATGGACGGCTGCCTGGGAACGAACGGACTACTTCCGCAAGGTCTACAGCAGCGTCGGCAGCTTCACTCATCTGCGCGGCGGTAACATTTATCCGGCTTTGATTCGTAAGTCTGAACCGAAGCCCATCCGCATCTACATGGCCGACACCAGCGGCGACGTCGACAATGCATTCGGCAGCTGGTGGTGGGCCAATCAGCGGATGGCCTCAGCTCTAGCATATATGGGCTATGATGTTCGTTTTGACCATGCAGAAGGCTATGGGCACAACTCCGACTTCGGCAGTGCTCACTTCCCAGATGCGATGAGATGGTTGTGGCGTTCAGAAGATTATTCACCCACAATCGATACCAGTGGTGATCTTGGTGGCGATTTAACTCTGCTCGACCTGCTGGTTCCCGGAGAATCATGGCAGCTCGTCGCTGAGGATCTCGGCTTTGCTGATGCACTCTGTGCTGATAAAGCTGGCAACTTGTACTTCTGCGACATGAGAGAACCGGGCGTATATCGTATCGATGCGAAAGATGGTACCAAGTCGAAAATCTCTGACGAATCCGTGAGCGGTCTCGAATTCAATCCTGACGAAACGTTGCTTTACGCGTGTCAGGGAAGTCAAAGCCGAGTCATCTCCATAGATCCAAACAGCGGTGCCGTTAAGACTGTTGCAGAAGGAGTCAAACCGAACGATCTGGCAGTGACTAACGATGGTTTCATTCTATTCACGCAAACTGGTAAATCGGAAGTCGTGCGTATCGATCCGAAGTCCGGCGAAGTGAGTGTCGCTGATACCGGAATAACAAAGCCCAACGGAATTGCACTGTCGAATGACGGAGGCACACTCGCGGTCTCCGATTATGGTGGAACTCACACGTGGACATTCCGTGTCAACACTGGTGGAGTTCTTGACGCAAAAATGCCCACGATGCCTATGCGACTGCGCATCGACCCCAAAGGGGAATTCAACTTCAACGAAGAACCGCCTTATGTGGCGGTCTCAAAAGGTGACGGGATGGCGGTCGACAGGAAGGGACGTTATTACGTAACCAGCGATCTCGGAGTTCAAATCTTCGATCCGACGGGGCGACCATGCGGCGTGCTTCCGAAAGTCGACGAAGATCAGCCTTTGACTTCGTGCATGCTGGCAGGCGAAGAACATAACACACTGTTCATTGCTCAGGGAAAGAAAATCTACAAGCGATTGCTGACGGTTGATCGTCCAAAACGCTAAAGGAATGACCGCCGTTCCCACCAATTTCTAAACCAAAATGAAAACTTGAATCCACAATATCAGGCCAGACATGAAAAATTCATCATTACTACTTTTATTGACATTCATCATCTTTCTCGCCCCAATCGAGGCGCAGGAAAAAGCTGCTTCACAGATCGAGAAACTCGATCCGGAAATGGCAAAACAAAAGAAAGCTGACGATGGACTTGCCTGGCACGACGTTACCGGATGGGGAGTGGAAGGACGCATTCTTCCCGATCAGGAACGCAAACGCTGGTTCGATCGCTTACCCGGTTCTGCGGATGGCTCCGTTACGGGTGCTGTCTGGAACTTGAGCCGTCATTCTGCAGGAATGATGGTTCGTTTTAAGACCGACGCCACGGCCATTCACGTTCACTACAAGCTGCTAAGTTCAAATCTGGCAATGCCTCATATGCCTGCGACGGGTGTCAGCGGGATTGACTTGTACGCGCGAGACGCCAACGGACAATGGCGGTGGGTTCAGGTGGCAAGGCCCACTTCACAGGAAATCAAAACTCAACTGATCAGCGGTCTTACTCCGGGCTTACGCGAATATGCAGCTTACCTGCCTTTGTACAACGGAGTCGAATTCCTCAGTATTGGCGTGCCGGTCGGAAGCAAATTTGAATCGCTGGAGCCTCGATCGAAACCGATTGTTTTCTACGGCACCAGTATCACCCACGGAGCTTGCGCGAGCCGTCCCGGCATGGTGCACACTGCAATTCTAGGGCGACGCTTCGACATGCCCGTAGTGAATCTGGGCTTCTCCGGTAACGGCAAAATGGACGCTGAAGTTGGCGACTATATTACTCAGGTCGACGCTGCCGTGTACGTAATCGACTGTCTGCCGAACATGAACGCACAAATGGTTGAGGAAAGATGTGTTCCGCTGGTGAAGCAGATCCGGGCGAACAAGCCCGACACGCCAATCGTGCTGGTTGAAGACCGTCGAAATACCAACAGCTGGATTCTCCCTGCTCGAGATGCTCATCATACTGCTAACCACGCTGCACTGAAAGAAGCATTTGAAACATTGCAGTCGGAATCCGTTTCCAACTTGTACTACATTTCGGGTGACAGTTTGTATGGGACGGATAGCGATGGGGCGACGGATGGATCTCACGCAAATGACCTTGGATTCTTTCGTCAAGCTGATGTGTTTGAGCCCGTGCTGCGAGAGGCGATGGGGCTATAGACCATTACAAAAGGATTCTGCAGTCGCATGAGCATCAAGCTCACACTCAATTGACAGGCCAGCTCATGCATTTTCGGCTCGGCTCGCGATGAACATTGAAATATCGTGGTCAGGATCGACTTCGCGCAATAACCCGCTTCAACCCGATCCTTGTTCACCCCTTCAGATTTTCCGTGAGGGAGCACATCATGGTTGGTTGATGGGCGCAAATGGAGGTGGACGTAAACTGGTTGGAATGGACAAAACTAACGCAAGTTTAATCTGAATTCTGTTCGCTATCCGACGGGCACGAATGATCCAAATCTTCCGGGAGTTGGCAGAGACCATGGCCACAATAAACCATTGCTTTGCCCTCACAAAGGCGGAGTTCAATGTGTGTAGATGTCCATGTGGGTTTCATCAGCGACAATATAATCTACCGAGCTTGAAACTGGACTTCAGGCGGCAATCGGTTGTTCGTAGCCGAAGAGATCGATTTCCGGAAGGCAGCGTTCGGCGATGTGATCCAGCATTTGTGGGGTCATTAACTCTCCTGCCGATTTGCGATGAGATTGTGACGCTCCTTTCGCATTGGGGAGCCAGCCATCGTACGGAATACCGATTTTCTGGCAGATGCTTGCCAGATCACTTTGCAGAAATTCAAATCGGCCGTAGTAATCGCAAACGGGTTGATCCTGAATTGTGTAGAGAAAATAATTCGGTGAGTACAAATTCAGCTCAATGAATTGTTCGAGTGTGACCTGCCCATAATCTTCTGGTTTGGTTTTTTGCATGAAGCGATATTCTGAGATCACTCGATCCCAGGGATTGCGTTCAAAACAGAACTTCGTGTAGGTCTGCCAGATCTTTTCGCCGACGTTCGCTCGAATATCTTGAGCAGCGCAGTGATTATAAAATCGACGATCAATCGTCAGTTTGTTGAGCATTGTCTCCATGCCCTCAGGATTCATTTCGGATGGCTCCGGGAGAGTATGGGCAGGATACATGTAATTCCGCGGCGTGATGCCCATGCCGGCACGAATCAATTCATCCTGCGGAGTGATAGGCGTGATGACATCCATTGGTCCGAGGTAACGAGATAAGGCAATCTCGATACTCGTTCCTGCCGTCTTCCGTGTTTTGATAAATATGAACTGATATTCGTGACTGATCAGCATCGGAAATCCTTCCTGAATGCAAGTCTCTGCGGACAGCCTTCATCGAAATTCAGAGAAAGCGTAAACGAATAATCAAGATCGTACAAGGAAAAATGTATGCGCATGGTATTGGCATCCTGTGAGATTAATCACAATCACTGATCTGGTTCGCAGTTCCACGGACATCAAGTTATCCTTTGCCTCTCACGAACTTTGTGTCTCGATCTTAGACCATTTTCAAATGGTCTCTGCAGTCGCTTGGACACCAAATGCCCTAAAACGCTGTATTTGCTCCTGCTGAACGTCGCAGTTAATTTTTGAATATGCTCTAGAATCACAGGAATAACCGGATGAAGTCACGTTTTCTCATGATGGCCTGTCTAATTCTGACAGGAACACTTCCACAGGCGATTGCTCAAACCTCTGCTCCTTCTTCACATTTTGTGTTTGATGACCATTTCGATGGAGACATCATTATCAATGAAGTGCGTGTGCCGAAATCAGGCGAAGCACTTTATACTTACTATGAAGTATTGGGATGGAGAGGGCTGGGTGGTGGATATGCAGGCATCCAGGCACACCCGAAAGCTCATAATTTTATCTTCTCGATTTGGGATCATAAAGAACATTCGGCTCCAATTCGAGCTGTCTACAGAGGACCTGGAACACTGACAGAACCTTTTGGAGGAGAAGGAACAGGATTGAAATCCTTGAACTTTGAACTCGGCTGGAAGACCGACACCTGGTACAGACTTGTTGCTCGCAACTGGCCTGTTGAAGACCACACGTATTACGGATTCTGGGCTCAGGCCGGCGATACAAAAGTTTGGACGCATCTGGTCACAATGGACGTCGCAGCTGCCAAAGCCGTTTTCCAGGGAGGCACTGATGCCTTCATAGAAGATTGGCTAAATACTGGGATTCAACCGAGAACAACAAATCTGCGGAATGGCTGGAAACGTAAAGTCGATGGAGAATGGTATCCGTTTACAAGTGGCCGCTATTCGGTCAACAGTTGGGATCTTTTACCTGGAAAGCGATCGTATGATTTTCGCACCAACTGGGATGGCGGAGTGAATCAGGATCAATCCGGTTCATTCTATTACATGATCAGTGGGGGAGCAGAGACGAAACCAACGTCTAAAAATCCTTCCGTCCATTCGATCGCAAGAACAGAAAAAGTACCCTCAATTCCAAAAGTTGTCATCAGTAACCTGTCAACGAAAACGATTGGAAAGAGACAATTGTCTGTTCAGTGGGAAATCGATACTAAGACGACACCTCAGTTTTCATATGCAGTGAAACTGTTTCCTGTTGTTTCAGAAACTTCAAAAGAGGCGAACCTGAAACAGACCGAACGAATTCCCCACGCAAGATCCGCGACTCTCAACATCTCAGAACTCAAAGCCGGAGAGTATGAATTGCAACTGCAATGCACGGATATTCTTGGGCAGAGATCGGAATTAAAGTCAACCCGAGTGACCATTCCGTAATCCTGAAAGGTTCTACTGACATCCCGTTTTTCGGGAGGGGGCAACCAGATAGTAATGCATCGAACATGTACGCCATCACTTCATGTGGCTTGAGCGTCTTATTTCAACGGATGCTATTGAGATTGAAAATTGGGCCCTGATTTCTCGCCTTGAAATTCAGTTTTCTTTGCGTGGCGTGAAAGTCAGGACGTCGATAAAATCTAGAGTGAGTGCCGCTTCTCGGGTGCGGGCGTCTTCATGTTTTCCAAATCGCGGAAACTCGAGTCGTTCTGTACCGACCAGTTCGTACTCAAGCTGCATTAACTCCAGCCATTTTTCATATCGAGTCTGATCAAATTCGAAATGAGGAACCCGATAGATCACACAGCGGAGTGGGCTTTCGGCAGTGACTCCAGAGAAGTCCCGACGTTTCGTTTCTGAGGGGCCATAAATTTCTTTGTTGACCCGATACATGGCCGCCCAACTCAATTCCGCCTGAGCTTGCGGCGTGAGAATAATTCCCAGATCATTCTCGACGCAGGCCACTTCACCCTGAAACGCGGCATGAAACCAGAACCATCGAGCAAAGGCCCGGGAGCGCATGTCCGACTCCGTTTTAAAGGGGTAAGCAATGTCACGAGCCAGACTTCCCGCACCAATCGCCAGAAGATAGATGATCGCCAGTGCCATACTTTTGCGGGGAATATGCATCAGTTTTCCCAAGGCGGCCATAATCCATGCGGCTCCCAATCCGGAAATCAGGCAGATCATTGCCCCCATGTGCATCGAGAATTTGACGTGACCACCGTACGGGTATCGTTCGAGACCGGCTGCAATCAAATGCAATGCCGCGGGAGAGAACATCAAAATTGTTAACAGTTTTTGGTTTCGCCAGACCAGGATGCCTCCAGCCAGAAGTGAAATGAGTGTCAGTGAACTGGCACCATGTTCGCCTCCGACAGGAAACGCCAATAGCGATCCTGCATGGATTCGCAGAAGCCAGGACGGAAGTTCTGTCGGCGTAGTAACAGGCGGAAACGTGTGCTTCCAGTAGTCACCCATCCATTTGAGTTCACTCTCGCTTTGACCACGAGCAGCCAGGCTCATGATGAGCAGAAAACTTACTACGATCACAACATTCCAAGCCAGCCAGGGAACGAAACTCTTTTCTGAGAAAATGGAACGATGTTGCTTGAGGATATTCCTGAGCATCAAGATCCCCAGAAACAGACTGCCCGCTCCAGCCGTAAAAACTGCCGGGTAAGAAATCCCCACAGCAAACGGAGTGAAGATTGCCAAAGCCCACAACCAGCGATTCGACTTGCTGCGAATGCTCCTGTCATCAGAACTCGCCGACTTCCACCATTCCAGAATCATCGCGAGTAACGTTAAACCAATCAACAGATTGGAAGCATATTGTTTGGCTTCGGCCGCGTAGCGAATATTCGGATATGCGACTGCAAAAATTCCGATTGCGAGAACCAATGCATACCCTGAAAGTAGACGTTTTGCCACATGAGAAAACAGTCCCAGACTTGCCAGACTGCAGAGAAAAGGAAATAGACGCAATCCGAATTCGTGAAATCCAAAAAGCTTGACGATTGTCAATTGGATCCAAAGAAACAGGACCGGAGACACTTGATGATACTGCAGCGGTTCGAGAAGTTGGAAATAATCACGGTTGATCAGATTGGCACACAGGAACGCTTCATCTTCCCAAAGCGGAAATTGCATCAGATATCGACCGAAGCGAAGCAACAGACCAATCACCATGAATGCAGTGATCAATCGGAACTGGGTTTGAGATGTAATCTCGTCTTCAGCTGAAATGGCGATTGGACGTGGAAATTTCAGTGAACCATCAAGGAGTCGTTCCTCTCTGGCTTTTGGATACTCTATTCCCATCTTCTACCTGTCCCTGAGTTTCAAATCACTGCCCATCCAAATTTATTCGTCAGTTAAGCTTGTAGATGACGAACGAAATTTCATCAATACAGATTCCTGATTCGCTTGATCTCACTGACAGAATTCCATGGATCTGATAAACTCATTCATCAAGATTATCTCTGACGGACCTTTTTAAAATTGAATCATAAATCATGAAAACCACTCAACTTCAATCACTCAGTTACGTTTTATTATCACTGTGTCTGTTCATCTGTGGTGCCAATGGAGAGGAACAGGCAAGTTCAAATAAAGAAGTTGGTTTTGTCACACTGTTCGATGGCAAGTCGTTTACGGGGTGGGAGCAAACTGGCAACTGGGTAATTCAAGAAGGGGCATTTTACCGCAAGTCTCAAGGGGGCCCACTCACTTATACTGCCGAGACCATTCCCGATGACTTCGAACTTCAATTTGAGTGGAAGGTTTCCAAAGGTTGCAACTCGGGGGTCTATTACCGTCCCGGTCAGGTTGAATACCAGATTCTCGACAATATCGACAGCCCTTACGGAGAGAACGCCCGACAGTCTGCCGCTTCGCTTTTTTTCTGTATGGCACCGAGCAAAGATGCAACTCGTCCCGTAGGCGAGTGGAATACAGGACGAGTGATTTGCCAGGGAACTGTGATTGAACACTGGCTCAATGGCGAGCGAGTTCTTTCTTTCGATTATGCCGATCCCAAATGGGCCTGGTATGTTGAGTTGCTCTCGATTCGCGGAGGTAACCTCACAGGTCGTGGTGGACAGCTTTGGCTTCAGGATCACGGTCAGGACGTCTGGTTCCGCAATCTACGCTGGCGCGAAATCCCCCAAAGTGAAACGATATTACCCGATCCAAACTTCCAGCCACTTGCTGTAACCGGCGTGGCATTGGAAAAAGAACAGGCTCGGGTTGATCGGATGCAAAAGGCAAAAGCAAACTGATCTCAAATGCCGCATCTCGGCTTAATTCGTGAGTCTCCGTTAATAAATTCGCCCCTTCATTATCAGGCTGTGATAAATATTAACACTCAATTTAAGAGGTGTCCTCCCCTATTCATTTCGAACTGCTAAAGGTTCAATATTTCACAAAGTCAAACCCCAAGGATCGCCAAAATTGCGTTTACCTGAAGCCAAAATCAAAGAGGCCATCCTGCATCCCGAACTCGATCTTCGAAAGAAAGCGGTCAGGTACTTTTCCTGGTTGCATTCCTCGGATACCTCTGTGATGCCCCTGGTTATCCAAGCTGTGGAGAAGTTTGGGAAAGATGATGCCTACCAGCTGATTGGAGCATGCAGACATATCGACCAAACAGCTGACACCATCGACTGGATCATTGATGAGTTGAATCAAGACCAAAGCGACCAATATGAGAATTACACCTTTAACCTTTCGAATCTTCTTCTGAAAGCCGATCTCACTCTGCTCTTGCCAAGGGAATCGGACATTTTTGAAACTAAGTATTTTCTTCCTCAATTGCAGTCTTCCCTCCGCGATCGACTACACATGCTCTCCTGGGACGAGGAAACCTGTTGGCAAAATCTGGAGAGTTTCTGCGAGGAAGCGAAAAACAAGAACCAGATCAACGAAGTCAACCTGAATTACGGCAAACGAATTGTAGAAGCACTTGCTCGCACTGGAACCTCAATTGAGGAAAAGGTTGAGAAACTGTTGCGTCAAAAAATTGACGATTACAGCAGCCATCCAATGAAGTGGATGGAGCCACTTTTAATTCGACTGGCGGGGCAAGCCCAACTCGAATCCCTGACGCCATTAATTTTGGACAAGCTCGCAGAAGATTGTGACGACTTGGTCAACGAGGCATGTGCCGAAGCTTTGACCCGTATCGGGACGCCAGGTGTGCTCGAAGCAGTTTCCGAGACTTACCCCCATGCTCCTCACCATTTTCGGATCTATGCGAGTGAGCCTCTGGAATACATTCGTTCGGACTTGGCCGTTGAGAAGTGCCTTCATCTGTTAGAACAAGAAAAGGAACGAGGCATTCAAATCGTACTGGCAACCGCCCTCTTGTCACAATTTGCAACGGAAGGGATCGAAGCAGCCCGAAAACTCCTGATTGGCCATGAACTGGATTTTGAAAGTCGAGGACTTAGGAATAACCTGGTGGATACTTGCCGCATCATGGAAGAGTGGTTTCCAGAATATGATAAGTGGAAAATGGACGAGAAGGTCGAGCGAGAGGAACATCAGAAACGGGTTAAGGAATTAGAAGACGATCCAGCAGGACTCATCAAATTTGCTTTGGAAAAGTTAACTGGGAAATCAACCACAACTCAGACCGAGCCTGACACTCCGGTTTTTCCAAATACGCCGAGCAAAATCGAACGCAAGCAGAAAGTGGGTAGAAATGATCCTTGCCCCTGTGGGAGCGGAATAAAGTACAAGAAATGTTGTTTGAATCAACTGGGAAATGATCCGCTTCTAAATTGACATCGGAATTCCTGGTAGTGCTAGCCTCGACCAAAATCATACTTACATGACCAGCCAAACCTTCCAAACTTCAATCAACACTACCTCGCATTCCCCGCCAAAATCCTGCGTACTGTGACTTTTGCGAGAGTGTAGTTCACGGCTTATCAAATTCAGCAATTCAAATCCAACATCAAGATCCACATTCCCTGAATGTGGTCAGAGTTCAACGGCTTTGCCAGTATCATTATTTTGGGTTCCAAAAAATCGCCACCGGAGATTACGGGTTTGGTGGGTCAGTAGGTTGAGAGTTGTATTTGGTCATTTGCTCAGCGATTAGTTGCAGAAGTCATTGAGTTGAATATCCAACCCGATCACGTACAACTTTTGGCGATGGTTCCGCCGAAAGTCTCAATCTCATAGTGTGTGTGGTGTGGGGGGATTCACCCCTTTATAACTTCGTGGAAAAAAACTTGATCAGCTTAAATCTATTTTCATGTTTCTTGTGGAAGTAATAACTTTCGCGCAACTGTCGACCTATGAATAATCGGTGAGTGGACTTGTGTGACAAAGTTCATCATCATGAACTCTCAATAATTCGAATCGATCAATGAGAGAACACTTCAGTCATGCCGAAACTTGCTGCCTTCCCCAAAGCGTATATGCAGGCCCTGTGTAAAGATGGGTCGATGAAATTGTCGGAGTGGTTTGAGCTGGCCAGCACTCTGGATATTGATGGTCTCGAATTTTACGCTGGCTTCCTCGAAATGGCGGAGGAATCCAACTGGTCTCGATTTCGCGATCAGGTGGCCGACTTGGGGATGTCGATTCCCATGCTCTGCTGCTCTCCCGATTTTACCCATCCCGATACAGCCTTTCGCGAGAATGAAATCGCCAAACAAAAACGCTGGATTGAAATGACCCATGCCCTTGGTGGAAGTTACTGTCGAGTGCTCAGTGGCCAACGACGACCAGAATTATCGAATTCCGAAGGTGTTCGCCTCGCAGCTGAAAGTATCCAGGCCTGCCTGCCGTATGCCGAGCAACATAGTGTCACACTGATCCTCGAGAACCATTACAAAGATGATTTCTGGAAGTATCCGGAGTTTGCTCAGAAAATTGACGTTTTTTGCGAACTGGTCAACGCAATCAATCATCCGAATTTCGGTGTCAATTATGATCCCAGCAATGCGTTTCTGGCTGGGGATGATCCCCTTGAATTGCTGAAGCGGGTTTCGGATCGAGTTGTCACCATGCATGCAAGTGATCGTTTTTTGATCTCCGGGACGATTGACGATTTGCGAAATGAAGAAGAAGGATCGGTCGGTTATGCCAAACGATTGAGCCACGGCGAAATCGGTAAAGGTCTCAACGATTACGATGCCATTTTCAGCGAATTGAAAAGCAAAGGATTCGATAGCTGGATCAGTATTGAAGATGGTGTCGATGGAATTGAGCAGTTACGCCGTAGTGCCGATTTCCTGCGAAAGAAAATTGCAGAACACTGGGGATGATTCTCGCTTTCTTGCATTGGAACTTCCTTATTCATTCTGTTGTCGGTAAATTGAATTCATAATTTCAATCTTCTGACACCCTCCAATAATGGTGAGACTTATGCCACTGATGAAAATGATTTGTCTGTTAACGTTCTGCCTGCTTCCGATCAGTCAGGCTTTTGCAGAAGACAAAGGATTTGAATCCCTGTTCAATGGAAAAACTCTTGAAGGCTGGGATGGCAATCCTGACTTCTGGAGTGTCGAAGAGGGGACCATCACAGGTCAGACAACCGCTGAGAATCCGACGAAAGGAAATACGTTCCTCATCTATCGAGGAGGCAACGTTTCCGATTTTGAACTTCAACTCGAATACAAAATTATCGGCGGCAACTCGGGCATCCAGTATCGCAGCTTTGAAGTAGAGAATGCCAAGTGGGTCGTTGGCGGATATCAGGCGGACTTTGAAGCTGGCAAAACCTATTCGGGAATTCTTTACGGCGAACGCTTTCGCGGCATCCTCGCCAATCGTGGTCAGCAGACTGAACTGGTACGCGAAGATGGGAAATTCCAAGTCAAAGTCGTCGGCTCGGTCGGCGATTCGGCTTCAATTCAGTCACACATTAAAGATGAAGACTGGAATACCTACACCGTTACAGCAAAAGATTTCCATTTCGTTCATAAGATCAACGGAATCGTGACCGCTGAATGCACAGACAACGATATGAAAGAACGAAGAGACTCAGGAATTCTGGCTCTGCAACTTCATGCAGGCCCACCCATGAAAGTGCAGTTCCGAAATATCCGCCTCAAACAACTCAGCGCGGAATAAGTTTGTTTTAAGTCAACTTTCACTCAGAGACAGGACCGTTATGCGGTCCTTTTTTTATGGAACGACTTCGTGAATCGTCGCATTTTTGAATCACAACTCCTGTATCCTGTTGCGGAGTCAAAGCAAAATAGTTATCGGCTAAAGCCCTGGTTCTTACAACCCCCGGAAAAATATTCTGACTTTTTCAAATTGATCTCGCGATAGTCAAAATCGGCCTGAACGGCAGGGATCGTTCACAATAGTCAGTCTGGAGGAACTTTAACGCCACCAAAAACTTCCTCCCGCTTAACCAGAGTCACAATTCGATTCGGAGCAAACGTTAAAACTGCTCTCCGTTTCCGAGGAAGAGTCTGCATCCCTGAACAACAGATTGACACATTCTCAATACAGGGGTAAATTGCAAATTCGAGTTCGCCAGACAAATGCTCTACTAAAGTTGACTTGCGGTCCCCATGCACGATTGTCGAATCAATCCGTTGGCAAATTGCCCGAGAGGACTGATTGCATGGTCTGGAATGCTTTTAGTGTTTATTTCGCTGTCATCTCACTGCACTGCAGAGGGATTGAATACGGAAAGACAAATGAGGAAGTCCGTATCCAATGAATCTTTCTGGAAGCCTCACACTGAGACGCGGAACTGGAAATATGTCGTGATTCATCACACCGCTACCGAGTCCGGGAGTATCGATCAGATTCACCGGGCCCACCTGCAGCGCAAGGATAGTCAGGGACGACCGTGGCGTGGGATTGGATATCATTTTGTCATCGGCAATGGACAGGGAATGAAAGATGGGCAGGTCGAACCCACCTTTCGCTGGCAGGGACAAATCGATGGAGCCCACGCAGGCAATGAATTGTACAATCGGTTTGGAATTGGTGTTTGCCTGATCGGCAACTTTGAAACGCATGGACCATCGCAGGCCCAGTTGGATTCACTGCAACATTTACTGGCTTATCTCAAAAGGGCGTATTCTATTCAATCGGACCATGTACTCGGACACGGACAAATCAAATCGACCCAATGTCCAGGACAGAATTTCCCACTCAAAAATTATTCCAGGTATTCTCCAGAGGAATCCCCTTAAGTTTTTATCTCAGCTTATTCTTCCGCATATATTGCACACGGTTACCACACAGGAACAACATGAATCGAATCATTCATCTTAATCACAACTCAAAGAATACAAAATTGAAACCGGATGTATCTGACGATCAAGAATTCACCGAATTTCTGAAGAACGAATCTCGTGAAGCCGAGATGACTTACTCGCTCTCGTTTCAAGATGCCCGGGTATATATGCCCCTTAATTATGAGCCGAATTACGCCTACCCACTGATTGTCTATTTGCAGGGGCGGGAAGGTTCGACGAGCGAGTATCAATACCTGATGGAACAGATCAGCACTCAGAATCATCTGGCAATCGAACTCGATCTGGATGACAAAACCAGATTGTCTTCAGACAATGTGATGCAGCAGATTCAAGAAGCGGTCTCGCAAATGAGCCGTCATTATAATGTGCACACCGAACGTATTCTTGTGATGGGCGATCGGCATCGAGGATCCTTAGCAATGAAAACTGTATTGTCGCATCCAGAATCATTCTGGGGATTTATCGCACTCAACCCTGATCAGTCCGAGCAAGACTGTCTCTTAAATCAATTCCGTCACTTGCATCGCTTAAGAGGATTCCTGCATTCAGAAACTGATAATTCCTGGATCCAGAACTACTCTCGGCTGCTTCACGATTCCGGTTTGAATATTCATTTGGATCAAACCACCTCCAAACCAGATTCTCAACAATTCAGTTGTGCTGACGAGCGAGTCTGCAGACTGATCGATCGCTTTATCGTACAGGGGATCTGGGAATCCTATTCTGAATTTAAATAGCTGCCTGATCCCATATTGGTGACTTTTTGTTGAGGAACGCTTCTACTCCAATGGCAACCTGGCCCGAGTGGACGCATTCGAGAAATGCATTGCGTTCGTCTGAGAAGCCGAGAGACGCCTGATGTTCCCGGGCAGCTGTTTTCACGATAACCTTCCGAGCCATCTTCTGGGCGAAAGGACTGCGGGAAAATAGAGTGCTTTTCAGGTTCGATAGCTGTTCCTCGAATTCGTCCGCAGTGCAGACATCGTGCAGCAAGCCTTTTTTGAATGCCGATTTGGCTTTAATCAATTCTCCCGTCAGAATCAGCTGATTGGCCAGAGCCGAGCCGAACTGTTGGGTCATTCTTACAGTGCCTCCCCAGCAGGGGAGTAAGCCGAGAGACGTCTCAGGAAGCCCAATTTTGGCGTCTTCAATGGCAATGCGAAAATCACATGCCAGTGCCAGTTCCCAACCACCGCCGGCGCAGGCACCGTTGATTGCAGCAATCGTGATGTAAGGCAGCTCGGCAATGCGAGTCATCAGCTGTTGACCATCGGTGACGAGGTTTCCTGCAGTGGATTCCGTCAAATCCTGAAACTCATGGATATCCGCACCGGCAATAAACGTACGGCCTGTTCCCTGAAACTGGACGATTCGTAACGCAGGAGTCTTCTCCAGTTGATCCAGAGCAACGTGCAGGTTTTGTCGGGTTTGAGAGGAGAGTGTTTGAATCCCCTTCACACCCGAAAGTGTAATGGTAGCGACTTGCTTTTCAATCTGCAGATCGACTTGAGTAACTGGACTATCGCTGTTTCTCATTATGACTGACCTGTGTGCGGGTGTCGGTATTCGGGTTTCGGTTGATTGACTCTAGCCACTGGCCACTGGCCAATCAACACTGGCCACTCTCACTCACCTGAGTCGTCTCGATGAGTCTCCCATCACTGATGCGATGGACGTAATCGTCTGGCTGCATGTAGGATTCATCGTGCGTAACGACAATGACGGTCGATTGATTCTGACCAGCCAGCAAGCGGAGATAATTGAAGACTTCGCGTCCGGTTTGACTGTCAAGTTCGCCTGTTGGTTCATCGGCTAAAATCAGTTGAGGCTTCTTCAATAAGGCTCGTGCAATGGCGACCCGTTGCTGTTCGCCGCCGGAAAGGTGATTCGGTTTATGAGTCAGACGATGTCCCATTCCTACAAGTTTCAGCAGTTCTTCAGCTTCTTTGCGTTTCGTCGAAGTTAATCCCTGCGGCATAAACGGGACCAGAACATTGTCGAGGGCTGATAAATTGGACATCAGATTGAAACTCTGAAAGACAAATCCGACCTGATTGGCTCGGAAATGATTCGCTTCGGTTTCACTCCAGGTCGATATTTTCCGACCGTCAATTTCAATCTGTCCGGATGTCGGCTGATCGAGTGCGCCGATCAGATACAGCAGAGAGCTTTTTCCGCTGCCGGAGGGGCCGACGACGAAATTGAAAGTGCCCGACGGAAATTCGCAACTCAATCCCCTTAACACAGGAACGGTTGTTTCACCTCGGCGGAAGGATTTTTGAACGTCTTTGATGGTAACTTGCATGGTGGAAATCGTATCAAGTCGCAGACACAGAGGGAATCAATCGTTGTGATCGTCAGAACCATTACGCCTTCCGGACAAATTGATTCCCCTCTTCACCTTCGACGATGCGTTCGGGGGGCTATCGATTACTCTAATAAGCCGAAACGTATATAACATGGATTTGATGATAGAAGTTAGTAAGACGAGGGTGTCGAGGGCGCTCTCGAAGAGAAGCCCCCGAGAGAGGACAGTTGAACTCTCGGGGGCTTCCGGTAAAGCGGAGCGTCCCCGCCACCCTAAATTAATTCAACCTGAAAGTTGACTGCTCCGACGATCCTGACTTAAAACTTTTCTGATTTTATTTCGCTCATGAGTAATTCCAAAGAAATCATAAAAAAATCGATTCCGCTCACCACCCGCCTCACCCGTGGCTTTGGCCCCGGTTGTCTGGCGGGAATTCGCTTTGGCGACTGGTGCAAGCTGATGGCTGCCAACTCGTTTCATGTCGACTTTCCCTACTGGGGAAAAGCCTGTCATATTACGATCAGCAGTTTATGTACATCGCCATTTGCCTGGGCGGAAAATCTGGTTTACGGATCTTCAATCAAAAAGACGAAAGTCGAAACACCGATTTTCATTCTCGGAAGCTGGCGGAGCGGGACGACTCACCTGCACAATTTAATGTGCCAGGATGAACGCTATGCGGCTCCTGATCTCTTTCAGACGATGTATCCGTCCAGTTATCGTCTGGCCCGCTGGTGGTGGGAGCCAATACTCTCGGCCGTCACGCCGCGAAAACGCTTCATGGATAACGTCAAAATGTCTCTGCGGGAACCTGCAGAGGACGAAATGGCTTTGGGAATTCTGGCGAGAGCCTCCAATTCGCTCAGTTGGGTCTTCCCGGACAATGCTGCTCGATACGATGAACATCTCTCCTTTGAAAATGCCGATGAGAAGGATCGCGATCGATTCAAACAGTCACTTCAGTTCTTTGTCGCGAAGGTTCAGCAGACATTCAACAGGCCACTGATCCTCAAATCTCCTAATCACACCGCTCGCATCAAGCTGATCCTGGAGTTATTCCCGGATGCGAAGTTCCTGCACATCCGTCGGCATCCTTACGATGTTTTCCGTTCCTTCCAGCACATGGCCAGCCAAGTGATTCCCGTTTGGGGATTGCAGGAATTTGAGATGAATCATCTGGAGGAAATGGTGATTGAGACCTATCGCAAATTGTATCAGGCGTATTTCGATCAGAAATCTCTCATACCCGCTGGACAGTTCCATGAAGTCGCTTATGAAGAGTTGACGGTGAACCCGATTCAGGAACTCGAACAGACTTATCAGACATTACAGCTGCCTAGCTTTGAATTAGCTCGTCCCAAAGTGGAAGCATATCTGGAGAAGACGGGCGATTATCGCAAAAACAAACACGTCGAGATTCCTGCCTCGACCCGCAAACGTATCCGAGAAGAATGGCAATTCTGTTTCGATGCCTGGGGCTATGAGCAGGATTTGTCGGAACTGAATTGATTACCCAATTAGCCTGACCTAAAACTGATTCAAAACAATTCTGCCGTTTATCGCAGATGATGTGCACAAATCGTCTCCAAATTCCCTATGTGGAACTCGTTGCTGATATTTATTGGTTCGTTTTTGAAATTTGAGTTTCGCGATTGTTGACGGAATTTTCTGTTCGCTTATTCTCACAATATCAGGCGGCGGTCGATGGTGAGCCGTTTGCGCCGAGATCCTAAATCTTATGCTCGTCTCAGCTCCTGCTTTTGACGAGGCATTACGCTCGAAAGAGCTTCGTGGAGTCATCCATGGCGATGGAGATAGTTGTTCCTGCGGTTGGAGAGTCGATTTCTGAGGTCCAGATTGGAGAATGGTATATCTCTGAAGGGCAATGGGTCGCTCTCGATACCGATATTGTTGGTCTGGAAACGGATAAAGCCACATTTGATGTCCCGGCTCCCGCTGGGGGTAAGATTAGCCGAATTGTCAAAAAAGCTGGCGAAATGGCGGCCATTGGCGATGTCATCGGCTACTTTGAGGAGGCTCCCGAACCAGCAGGTGGCAGTGGAGCGGGGGAATCGAAACCAAAATCACAGGGTGAGCCGAAATCGAGTCCAGCATCTGGCTCTTCCGATAATGGCGGCCAGAGTCATCAGGGTTCTGAAAAAGTAATGCCAGCCGCTTCCCGTGAACTGGCTCAGCGAGGGATGCAAGCTCATCAGGCCAAGGCGACCGGACCCGGCGGTCGATTGCTCAAAGAAGATGTCATCGCTTCTGCTTCGACCTCTGCCAAGGGACGGGAATTATCCACCACATCGGAATCGGCTGGGGCCGGGCCTTTGCGAACAGAAGAGATCGTGCCTTTGAGTCCGATCCGCAAACGAATTGCCGAACGTCTCGTCTCAGCTCAACATGAAGCTGCGTTGCTCACGACATTCAACGAAATCGATATGTCGAACGTAATGGATCTGAGAAACCAATATAAGGATTCGTTCCTTAACAAATATGGTATCAAGCTCGGGTTCATGTCCTTCTTCGTCAAAGCGGTTCTCGATGGGATGAATCAGGTCCCGCAAATCGCCGCTCAGATGCGGGGTAAAGAACTCGTTTATCGAAATTATTACGATATCGGTGTCGCAGTGGGCGGCGGAAAAGGTCTTGTCGTTCCTGTGCTACGCAATGTGGAACGGATGAGTTTTGCCGAAATCGAACTGACAATTGCCGACTTTGCCAAAAAGGCCAAAGATAACAAAATCGGTCTGGAACAACTTGAAGGTGGCTGTTTCACAATTACCAACGGCGGAGTCTATGGCTCACTGCTTTCAACACCGATTGTCAATCCTCCTCAAAGCGGAGTTCTCGGCATGCATGGCATTTTCGAACGCCCGATTGCCCTGAACGGACAGGTTGTTATCCGTCCGATGATGTACGTCGCGCTCACGTACGATCATCGGGTTGTCGACGGACGCGAAGCTGTCACCTTCCTGCGACGCGTCAAAGAAGTGATTGAAGATCCCACACGTATGCTGATGGAAATCTAACCCATTTTCAAATGGTATCTGCAGTCGCTTGGGCACCAATATTCTACTTGTTCCCAAGGTTCTCCTTCGGAATGAGTCAAACGAGCGTAACCAAATAATTTGAAGACTGACTACGAATCGATTCGAGCCTCTTATGAGTACTAATTTTGATCTCATCGTCATCGGGGCTGGTCCCGGTGGTTATGTCGCAGCTATCCGAGCGGCTCAACTCGGCATGAATGTCGCCTGTATCGAAAAAGAACCGGCTCTGGGGGGAACCTGCCTGCGTGTCGGTTGTATTCCCAGTAAAGCACTGTTGGAGTCCAGCGAACTCTACGAAGAGGCTAATCATTCCCTGTCCAAACGGGGAATTGAAATCGGAGACTTGAAGCTTGATCTCTCCAAAATGCTCGGTCAGAAGGACGAAACCGTCAGCACACTCACCCAAGGTGTAGCGGGATTGTTCAAGAAGAATAAGATCACTCGCTATCAGGGACATGCCCGCTTCGATGGCCCCGGCAAATTGACCGTTACTTCTTCTGAGGAAGAAGTTTCACTCTCTTCACCACAAATTCTGATTGCAACCGGCAGCGTCGCTGCGACTTTGCCGGGAGTCGAACTGGATGGCGACCGGGTAGTGACCAGCACCGAAGCGTTGACCTTTGAAAAAGTGCCCGAACATCTGGTCGTGATTGGGGGCGGAGCGATTGGCTTGGAACTGGGGACCGTCTGGCGACGACTTGGTTCCAAAGTGACCGTCCTCGAATACCTGGATCGCCTTCTCCCCGGCATGGATGGCGAACTCGCGAAACTGGCCCTCAAAATTTACAAATCGCAGGGACTGGAATTTCAACTCGGTGCCAAAGTCACCGGAGTTTCCCACAACAAGAAAACCTGTGATGTTGAAATCGAAGGGGCGGATACGATCCGCTGCAATCGTGTTCTCGTTGCGGTTGGCCGGAAACCGAATACGGAAAATCTGGGACTGGAAACCCTTGGAATTGAAACCGACAAACGCGGTTTCATCGCAGTCGATGAACATTACCAGACCAAAGCGGAAGGGGTTTACGCAGTTGGCGATGTGATCGGCGGTGCGATGCTGGCTCACAAAGCCGAAGAAGAGGGGATTGCCTGCGTTGAATATCTGGCAACCGGCTACGGACATGTCAATTACGATGCCATCCCCGCGATTGTCTACACCAGTCCGGAAGTTGCTTCCGTCGGTAAAACCGAAGAGCAACTCAAGGAACAAAAAGTCGAGTACCGCTCTGGCACATTCCCCTTCGCCGCCAATGGTCGTGCCCGTGCGATTGGCCACACAGCCGGGATGGTCAAAATACTGGCCGATGCCCAAACGGATCGCATTCTCGGAGCTCACATCATTGGCCCGCATGCTGGTGACTTGATTGCCGAGGTAGCCGTCGCAATAGAATTCCACGCCAGCAGCGAAGACCTCGCCCGCTGCTGCCACGCTCATCCGACCTTAGCCGAAGCCGTCAAAGAAGCGGCTATGGCTGTGGATAAACGAACGATTCATATTTGATGCATCGTACTTCAAATAGCGTTTGCTAACCATTAATTCTGCTTGCCTTTCTGCTGCTTTGTCTTTCGTTTCGCCTTGAAATCTGTTGGCTTTTCGGCATCGACTGATTCCAGAAAGGATAGCAGCGTCGCTTGCATTTCTTCTGCTTTTGCGGCATTGGTTTCTGAAAGATCGCGATCGGATTCGATTGGATTGCGACTCAGGTCATAGAGTTCGTGACTGCGAACTGAGCCATCAGGTTTCCAGAAGAGCATCAGTTTGTAATCGCCTTGACGAAGAGCAGAGAAACTTCGATTGGGACGATGGAAATAAACAGCGTTGTTTTTTCGATTTGCCAGTGGCAGGTCGGGCTTTTTAAACAATGGACAGAGACTGGTTCCATCAACGTCCTGAGTAAGATTGTTGTTTGCATTTTCGCCACCAGCCAACTGGTAGAATGTCGGCAGAAAATCGTAACCAACGACCGGGATGTGGCATATTGTATCAGCCGGGATTTCAGGTCCTGCTGCTAAGAACGGGACGCGAATGCCTCCTTCATAAAGACTGTGCTTGGCTCCGGTGAGAGGATGATTGGTTTCCAGTCGCGATTGATCACCCCCGGGAACGGTGCCTCGGCCTCCGTTATCGGCTGTGAAAAAGACGTAGGTGTTGTCGTCGATTTTTAATTCCTCGATCGTATCCAGCAGCCGCCCGACACCGTTGTCGAGGTCTTCCATCATTGCCGCCCAGGCTGGTGGATAACCACGATCAGGTGTTCCCTTTTTCTCATACTTCTCAAGCATCTCCTGAGTGCAGACCACAGAAAGGTGTTGTGCGTAATAGCTGATCTGCACATAGAAGGGATGCTCTGTTGAGTTTTGGGTTTGCATGAAATCGATCGCTCGATCGGTGACCGTGCGCGTTCGTTTGGGGTCTTTGTTGTCGATAAAATGAGGTGGGCCATCGTTGTGTCCTCCTTTGACTCCGAGCGAATTCGGCATTCCTCCAGTGACATTGCCGGTCATGCCATCGCTCACATCGTAGCCGCATTCTTCAGGGGTGGAGATCATCTGCTCGCCCCATTTTCCGAAGTGTGCACATCGGTATTCCGGGTTTGCCATTTTAAGGGCTTTGGGGATCGTCATGTGATTGGCGGGAACCCAGTCACTTTTAAATTCACTGCCACATCGAGCCGTCGCCGAACCACAGAGGATGCTGCGGCGTGTTGGGGTACAAAGGGGAGCCGGGGAATATCCACTGGTAAATTGCATTCCCGATTTCGCCAGGCGAACCATATTGGGAGTTTCCAGATAATCAGAAACCGCCTCCGGCACACGCGGATCCGCCAACTGCGACATCTGACTCCAGCCCTGATCGTCTGTCAAAATCAAAATGATATTGGGAGATTTTTCGGCTGCTATTGATTGCAGAACGGAGAATTGCACAAGCAGTAATATGCAGAGCATCCAGGATCGTTTCATAAGGGAATACTTTCGAGAAAGATTCAAAAGAAATGAATAGATTCGGACTTAATACTAAGTGGGACAAATAAGACGCATCCACGAACTCAGACACTTGGCATTGCTCAGGTACGATGTTACTTAATTGAAATTACTGGTTCAAATGGCGATGATTCCCCAACTTTGACAGTAAATTCTTCTTCAGTTTCCAGTGTTTCCGGAATCCAACGGATATTATAAATCCATCGCTGTATGAAAGTATCAACTTGAGAATTAACTCGGTGCTGCATGGCAAAAGCAATGATTCCAACGACAGCAAAAACGCCAGATAAAACAGCGACAGCTTCCATATTAAAGTACGAAAGGACAAGAAACCCCAATAACAGTATGACCATACTCAACGATTTTAGCTTTGTTTTCATCTGCCACCATTTGCGAGAACGCTCAAAAGATCGCTGACAATTTTCACAGAGTAGTAGAGGAAACCTTAACTGCTCCCATGTCTCTTCGCTCTTCCCTTTTTTAAGTGCAATCCCGCCAGCGATTGATGGACGAATTTCACCACCCTCTTCCACAATACGTTCTACCATAATACTAACACGAAACGGCGTGGAGAAAGTTGCCTGTTGCGATTCACATGCGTGGCATAAGCCATCAAACGGAGGTTCTGAATTTTCCAATGTTTTGAGAATTTTTTGAACGGGACTCAACAGAGGATATCGATCTCCATTTAACTCCCGGAGCGTGGTTGTATCCGGCACTCTCAACTCTGATTGACAATTCTTGCAAACCTTTGATGTTCCCGCTTCGAATAATTCAACTGAGACTCGATGTCCACAGGCACATGTGATGAAAAACTTTTCGCTCACTCAATTTTCCTTAACCGATAATTTGAATAGTTCTTACAAGTATTGGTTTATGATACTTATAGTTTTTACGAATTCAGTTTTTATTGACGGTAACATCCAGACTCAACATTAAATTAGCAGTCAATGTCCAAGCGGCTAATTCTTCTGGTGGGAACTGATCCTGTCCTGGGATGGGAGTTACTGCCAGGAGTTTTCGGGCTGCATCGGGATCGCTTTGGAAACGAGCTAGGTCGTTTTCATAGCCTTTTACCAGGTAATCCACTTGGGTGGAATCGAGTGAATAACATGTGCAGAGGCGGTACATCTGTTTGACAGTCTCTTGAGGAGACTCGCCGGCTTCTTTCAGGCTCCGCATGGCCAAACCTTTCGCGCATTCCAGATATTGGGGATCGTTAAAGAAGAGTAACGCCTGCAACGGGGTGTTGGTCCGCTCGCGTCGGACGCAACTAGATTCGCGAGAAGGGCTATCGAGAATGGAAAGCTGTGGAGCGGGCGCGGTTCGCTTGAGAAATGTATAAAGTGTTCGACGATGAATCTGCTCGGGATCTGTATCGGCTGTGAATTTAGCGGTGTTGGAACGGGTGTAGCCGACGGCAAACCACAAACCGTCGGGTTGGGGCGGCTTGACGCTTGGGCCACCAATTTCATCGACAAGCAATCCGGAAACAAACAGGGCTTGATCTCTCAGGATTTCCGCATCGAGTCGAAAACGCGGACCACGAGAGAGCAGGCGATTTTCTGGATCGCGGCCCCAGAGTTCCGGATTCACTTGTGAGGTTTGCTGATAAGTTTCTGAAAGGACAATTTGCCGGAGCAGTCGTTTCATATCCCAGCCGTTGTCGCGAAAGTCAGCCGCGAGCCAGTTCAGTAATTCCGGATGACTCGGCTGCTCTCCCTGAGAACCAAAGTCCTCGGAAGTTTTCACAATTCCAGTCCCAAACAGATTTTGCCAGAACCGATTGACGGCAACGCGAGCCGTCAGCGGGTTTTCCTCACTCGTTAACCAGTAAGCCAGGCCAAGTCGATCGTTCGGCCAGTCCTTGTGCATTTCCGGCAATGCAGCTGGAGTCCGTCTTTGAACTTTTTCGCCTTGCTGATCGTACTCTCCACGAATCAGAATGAACGACTCTTTGGGATCTTTTTTCTCTTTAAAGACGAGCGTCGTCGGAATTTTCGCTTGAAGTTCTGTTCGCTTCTTTTCCAGATCGGCAATCTGTTGAGTAATCGAACGATAGTTAACATTATTGGTCACTTTTTCACGGAAGTGTGTCTGGATTTTCTTCTTTTGCTCGGGGGAACGAGACTCTGATTCAACTGCTAGCAGAGTTTTAATCTCATCAGGAATTGTCTCATTGATTGGATTGAAATCGCCCACTGAAAGTCGGAAGCGGCCGAATTGATGTTGTGCATAAATTGACTCAAATTTCTGGACGACTTTAATTCGATAGGGTTCTTCAGTTCCAAACGGTGCCTTTGCGACAAAATAGGCCAGACGGTTTTCCTTCTTTTCATGACCGGCAATTGCCCAACCAGTGGCTGGGTTTTCATCGATGGCATTGGAGATTTTGAAATCGCCGTTGGACTGTTCGTAATCAGCCCAGGCAGACGACAGCTCAATCGGTTTCCAATGATCGGGTTGATCGGCGGTTTCGACAAAAACTTCGAATCCCGTGAGTACAACATTGCTGTTAGAACTTCGACCCGCTCCTCCGTTAGTCAACGAGGGATCGATCAGCCCTTCCAGTTTGATCGCCAGATTGGGTCCACTCTCAATGTTTGCGATGACTTCATACTGCTCCTTAGCGGGATTGGGTCCGGAAGCCAGGATGGAGCTGTCTTCCAATAATTTGAGATCCGCTCCTCCTTGTGATTGAAAGGTGTCTGGCTGCAGAACTGTCCAGAGTTGTGGCTGCTGTTGTTTGCTGGTCAATTCCTCTTCCCAGAGTTTCTGTTCCTGAGTCAAAACAGGATCCAGTGTTTTTTTCTGGCTCTGTAAGGCCGCAAGCTGTTGATCCAATTGCAGTTTTTCAAGTGCCTGCTCTTTATTGGGAACAGGGAGTACCGGTTGAGGGTCTTTTTTATTTCCATCGAGAGGATTGCCGTCCAGGCCATTGAAGTAGGCGAACAGAGAGTAATAGTCTTTTTGAGTCAGGGCATCGAATTTATGATCGTGACAACGAGTGCAGTCGAATGTTGCACCGAGAAAAACAGTGCCGAAAGTGTTCACGCGATCGACCACATTGCGCACATAAACTTCTTCTGCAATCGAACCTCCCTCACTGGTGGTGACATGGCAGCGGTTGAATCCTGTCGCAATCAATTGATCTTCTGTGGGGTTCTCCAGCAAATCCCCGGCTAGCTGTTCTGTTACAAATTGATCGTAAGGCATATTCTGATTGAAGGCCTGAATCACCCAGTCCCGATACGGCCACATCTCACGATAGTTATCCAGATGCAAACCATGGGTGTCTCCATAACGAGCCGCATCGAGCCAGTAGTGAGCCTGATGCTCTCCAAATCGGGGCGAGTTTAAGAGTCGATCAACGACATTTTCATAGGCGGTCGCGGATTCATCAGCTAAATAGGCCTCGACTTCTTCGAGCGATGGTGGCAGCCCCGTTAAATCGAGAGTGACTCGTCGCAGTAACGTAATTCGATCGGCTCGACCAGCCGGTTTGAGGTTTTCCTTAGCCAGGCGTTTACGAACAAATGCATCGATCGGCGAGAGCTTTTTATCAGAGTTTTCCGGCACTTCAGGACGGACTATCTTCTGATAGGACCAGTGACCTTCCCAGTTTGCTCCTTGAGCAACCCATTTGCGAATCAATTCGATTTCTTTTTCCGAGAGCTGAGTCTTCGCATGTTGCGGCGGCATTTTCAGCGAGGCATCTTCAGAGGTGATTCGGTCAATCAGCAGACTTTTCTCTGGATGTCCTGCGATAAGAATTGTTTCTTCGGAATCGCCCTGTCCGAAAGCGCTTTCCTGAACATCGAGCCGAAATCCGCCTTCACGATGTTCTTCGTCGGGGCCGTGACAGGCAAAACAGCGATCCGAAAGCAGCGGTCGAATCTGCTGATTGAAGTCGACTAACTCCTCTGCAGAACACTCCTGGTTCGCTAAAATGCAGAATAATGCAGCAATGAGATACGTATTCAATAAAAGAGAATGCGTCAGAACCGGGTCTTTTTTCGATATCATCAGAAAATCCTCTGACTTCTCTTTTCCGATTCCCTGCTGAACTCTACTCTGCAGCACGAAACCGGAACTGAGACAGCTTATAGTCCTCATGAAATACATATGACTTATTGTGTCAACTGTTTGTGCATCTCGCAACAAGTTGCCAGGAAAAGTCGATTTCACCAGCTGCAATTACTGAGATCACCCCAATACGAAATCACAGGAAAATAAGGCGATGGAATTCGCGATACTCATCGCTGGCTATCTGATCGGAAGCATTCCTTTTGGACTGCTGATTGCCCGTTGGTTCGGGAAAATGGATATCCGCAAATTCGGAAGTGGAAATATCGGTGCAACAAACGTTGGCCGTGCAATGGGCTTTCGCTGGTTTATTGTCGTTTTTCTGCTCGATGCACTCAAAGGACTATTGCCAACACTCGTCGCCAAATTGATGTTTGCCGAAGAGAGTAGCTTTTGGCATATTCATGGAGCAACTCTGGTCGGAGCGGCGACCATTGTCGGACATATGTTTCCCTGCTATCTGAAATTTCGTGGCGGCAAAGGTGTCGCAACTGGATTGGGCGTCGTCTTTGTCCTGGCTCCACTGGCTTCCCTGATTGCCGCAGTCGGCTTTGGCCTGGCGACACTCATCTGGCGAACCGTTTCGATCAGTTCAATTCTGGCTGCAGCCATGTTCTGCATCGTCGAACTGATCCTGCTGAAACCGCATCCCTTCACCACCGATAATATCGCCCTGGCCATGTTCAGCATCCTGATCCCAGGGCTGATCATTTATCGGCATCGCAGTAATATCGTGCGAATTTTTCAGGGAAGTGAAGAGGCAATCGGCGAACCGCCCCGTGAAAAAAAATCAGAGGGGCCGAGCGAGTAATGGTTAGCACTATTCTCAGGAAAGTTTTTCGCCTTTAATTCACCTGACGGGAGACAACAATTTCGTTGTTGAATTGACGACCATCCAGTGCATCCATTGCCGCTCGTGTGGCCAGCTGTTTGTGGTAATAAAGATCAGTAGCTCCGGTCATAACGACTCGGTTTTGATCGGAAGAAATCTGCAGGCCACGAATGAGCCCGCCTGTTAACTGGCGGACGGAATGCTCAATTTGGCGTGAAGCCTGATGAACCGTTTGCGGATCGTAAGCCATCAATACCCTCCCTGTTTTCCGGGGACTTCACCCCAAAAAGATGCTGCAGGGCACACCCTCGCCCTGCACGATCAAACCGACAATTGAATAAATATCTGTTGATCCGTAGAATAAGGTCAGTATTTTAAACCGTCAATTCAGGAATTCTAAACTTTCTGAAAAATTCAGATAAAAGAGTATTCAATGCCAGGTTCGATATTCAAAGCCATTTGTCTTTCTCTGATTGCCCTCATCCATCTCCTGCCAATTGAACCAGTTGCTGCGGCAGATCGTCCGAATATTGTTTTTATTCTGACGGATGACCAACGCTGGGATTCTCTGGGCTGCATGGGAAACGAGATCATACAGACTCCCGCCATTGATAAGCTCTCGCGCGAGGGAGTGACTTTCGAAAATATGTTCTGTACGACCTCTATCTGTGCGGTCAGTCGTGCGACTTATATGACAGGGCAATACGCACGACGACATGGCATCAACGACTTTCGAACCTCGTACACTCCCGAACAACTTGATAATTCCTTTCCGATGCAATTGCGGGACAACGGCTATCGCACAGGCATGATTGGCAAATGGGGCATTGGGGGAAAGCTGCCAGTCGACCGTTATGACTACTGGAAAGGCTTTCCCGGTCAGAGCAAATACTTTCCGAATGGCCCTCAGGGGGCTTCCCAGCATTTAACGGAAATCATGCGGGATCAATCCCTCGAATTCCTGGATGGGTGCAGTGAAGAGCAACCCTTTATGCTGCAGCTTTATTCAAAAGCGGCTCATTGTCAGGATGGGGATCCCTGGCCATTCCAGCCCGATCCCAAATACAACAGCATGTACAGCGACCTTGAAATCCCGGCTCCCCCACTCGCCTCCGAAGATCAATTCAACCGACTTCCCGAATTTCTGAAAACCTCCGAGGCTCGCACACGCTGGCATGTCCGTTTCGAAAATCCCGCATTATTTCAGAAGTCGATCAAAGACTATTACCGACTCATTGCCGGCTTGGACGAAACCGTCGCGGCGATTCGTAAAAAACTGGAAGAAAAGGGATTTGCAGAAAATACGGTCATCATTTACACCTCCGATAACGGGTTCTATCTGGGAGATCGTGGACTGGCTGGGAAGTGGTACATGCATGAGGAATCGATTCGGCTGCCGCTGATCATTTTCGATCCTCGGCTGCCTGAAAGAGACCGAAATAAGCGTCGCTCGGAAATGGTCCTCAATATTGACATTTCTCCGACAATTTTCGATCTGGCTGGTTTGCCCATCCCCGCCAAAGTTCAGGGTAAGAGCCTGCTTCCCCTGTTGAAGCACGGCGATCCCAGCTGGAGAAATTCGTTCGTTTATGAACATCGCGTTCCCATCAAAACGATTCCTGAGTCTGAAGGCCTCCGCACGAAACGCTGGTCCTACGTGCGTTATGTCGAAACCGATCCTCCCACAGAGCAGCTTTTCGATCTCGAAGCAGATCCTCTGGAAGAAAATGACCTCGCAGTTCTGCCAGATATGCAACCGCTGCTTAATCGCTTCCGCAATGCGCTCGATCAGGAAATCTCTGAGATTGAGTGATACCGCAGATCGTGTTGGGGGAGAGGTCATGCTGTGCCTGACCAACTCCTGATTTTGAAAATGAACCGCGGATGGACGCAGATAAACGCAGATATTTTGCATCCGCGTCAATCTGCGTTTATCTGCGGTTCTTATTTTTTAAATGGATTTCATTGAACAAGTATTTCATTCTTAGGTTCAAGAATTTTGCGGCATCCTTTGGGATTGATGACAAAAATGCTCTACAATCAGGAAGTGATGTCGCGGCATCGTTCCTATTCACTGAGATCATCAAAGAGGTTGCCACGTGAAACGATTCTTCACGATAAGCGTGTTGTTTCTGTCAATGTTTTCTATTGCCAGAGGTGAAGAAGACTTCTATCAAATTGAGCGTTCCACTGCCATTAGCGGATTTGATGGGAAGACGTGCTGGGTGCATGCTCGTGCCGGAGCAATTCCTGCTGAGGTGGCTGGCGAAAATTCTTCTGAGCCTTTAGTCGTGATGACGTTGCAGAAGTTGCTTTTGAGTGGATCCGATCTGTTTTATGAATTGCATGAAATGCGAACGGATGATCTGGGAGCGACCTGGACAGACCCTGATCCTCAGTCGGCTTTCAAACGACAAACAGTTGCAGCATCAGACGAAAATCAATCGTTGCCGAAAGGAGCAGAAATTGCTCCACAACTTTTACAGCCGGGCGATCAGACAACCGTCTGTGATTTCACTCCGATGTGGAATGTCGCGACACAGAGATTGCTCGGAATCGGTCATACTGTGTGGTATCGGAACGGGCGAGTCATGCATACTCGCCCACGGGGAATTGCTTATGCCGTTTATGATCAACAATCAAAAGGCTGGAATCCCTGGAAAGTGATCTCTCTGCCTGATGAAAAGAAATTTCAGTCAGCCGGTTCGGGCAGTACGCAGCGAGTCGATTTGCCGGGCGGGGATGTTCTGGTTCCCTGCTATTTCAAGGAACCAGAGCAAACTCAATATTCGGTTGCAATCATTCGCTGTCGTTTTGATGGTGAAAAACTTGAGTATGTAGAGCATGGCAACGAGCTGACAATTCCAGTCAAGCGTGGTCTTTACGAACCGTCTCTGACGAAGTTTCAGAACAGATATTTTCTGACTATGCGAAATGATGAAGCTGGCTATGTGAGTACCAGTACGGATGGATTGCATTTTGAGCCCGAACGAAAATGGACATTCGACGATGGCAGTGATCTGGGGAATTACAACACGCAACAACACTGGGTGACACATCATGAAAAACTCTTTCTGGTTTATACTCGCCGTGGTGCAGAGAACGATCATGTGTTCCGGCATCGGGCTCCACTGTTTATTGCTGAAGTCGATCCTGAGAAACTGCAAGTGATACGTGCAACCGAACAGATCCTTGTTCCTGAACGAGGAGCCAGATTAGGGAATTTTGGTGTCGTTGATGTATCACCTGGGGAAACCTGGGTGACGGTCACGGAATGGATGCAGCCAATCGGCATCGAAAAATATGGCAGCGATAACAGTCTGTTTGTCGCAAAAGTGAAATGGAAAGAACCAAATCAACTGGTCGCAGGAACATCGCAGGAAAGCGAGCATGCACCAGGAGAATTGATTAAACCTTATTTTCAGCCTCCTGCAAGATTGCAGTCTCAATTGGGCGAGTATCAATCGCCTCTAATTCGATCAGATAGTTCACGGGTAAAAACTCCCGAACAATGGCAGCAGCGACGGAGTGAAATCAAGTCCGAATGGGAACAGATGCTTGGCAAGTGGCCTCCCTTAATTACTGAGCCCGAAGTGGAATATTTGTCTTCAACAACGCGGGAGAATTTTATAGAACATCAGATTCGATTTTTATGGACACCCAACGAAAAGACGATCGGCTATCTGTTAATACCAGAAGGGCCAGGTCCTCATCCGGCGGTGATCTCTGTTTTTTATGAGCCAGAAACTGCTATTGGAAAAGGAAAGCCCAATCGAGATTTCTCCCTGCAGTTAGCCCGCCGTGGCATCGCTTCACTCTCGATTGGAACGACAGAAGCGAGTCAGGCAGGGACCTATTCTCTGTATTACCCGGATCTTGAACATGCAACCGTTCAACCGCTTTCCATGCTCGGTTACGCAGCCGCCAATGCGTGGTATGTACTGGCGGATCATGAAGGGATTGACTCGAAGCGCATCGGCATAGTCGGGCATTCTTTTGGAGGCAAGTGGGCGATGTTCGCCGCTTGTCTATTTGATAAATTTGCCTGTGCCGCCTGGTCCGATCCTGGAATTGTTTTTGACAATACTCGACCAAGCATTAACTACTGGGAACCCTGGTATCTGGGATACCATCCCAAGCCCTGGAGGAAGCGGGGATTAATTACTAAGGACAATCCCGCGCAAGGTTTATATTCCGAATTAATGAAAAGTGGACACGATCTGCATGAACTGCATGCGTTAATGGCTCCCCGCCCTGTTCTAGTTTCAGGAGGAGCGGAAGATCCTGTCGAACGCTGGACGGCTCTCAATCATCTGATTGAAGTGAACCGTGTCCTCGGCTATGAAAACCGTGTCGCAATGACCAACCGTCCCGACCACTCCCCCAATGCCGATTCCAACGAAATCATTTATGATTTCTTCCAGCTCTTCCTAAAGCCAACTCCCAAAAAGAATTCGGAATAAGTTGTGCAATCGGTTTTTAATTTGTCACCACGTCTTCTTCTGAGTGGGGTTTCGCTTCAATTGGTTTCGTAGCATCCATGCCCATCGCTGCCAGTCCCGCAATGAAAAACGCACCCGCACAAGCTAGAAAGACAAGTTTTTCACCTGATCCGCTCGATGTTCCGTAAGTCAACAAGACGGGAACCATGATGGCACTGAGTGCGGCTCCAAAATTTCCCCACATATTGCCCCATCCAAAAATTGTTGCGGTGTTCCGTCCTCCAACATCCTGCATGAAAGCCCAGGTGGATGGATTTCCGATATCCACCATCAAAGAAACGACCGCACAACAGGCAACGACACCCCAGAGAGAGTCGAGAAATGCACACGCCATGTAGGAGCAGCCAGCGACCAGACTGGCCAGGCAAATTGGCAACACTCGTCCTATTCTCAATCCAAACCGACGCACACTTGCATCAGTCGCCCACCCTCCAATCGGTTGCCCAACCATCCCCATAGCCAGGATTGCTGTCACCATGATCGCACCCTGTGTGTCATCAACGCCGCGATCTTTGAGAAATGTCGGGAGCCATGTAATTAGAAAAGCCCAGCCAACATTGATAAAAAACTGACCGATCGAATTGAGCCATAAACTCAAACTCAGGCAACAGGTTCCCAGTATCGGGAGAATTTCACGAAGTTCAGGCTTGCGGACGTCGACTGGAATTCCAATATGCTCCTGCTCCTGTAAATTGCATTTCGGATGCAAAGCAGGAGTGTCGCGGATGATCCAGCGATAGGCAATCGCGATTCCAAGTCCGACAATTCCATAAAGCCATAATGTTTCGCGCCAGCCACCCAATGAGATGACCAGCATTGCCGTCAAAAAAGGGGCGAGTGTTCCTCCCAATCGTCCCCCGAAGGAAACCAGGGAACTCGCCTGGCCCCGGCGTGAAAAACGATACCACCGACGAACGGTCCCGCTCATCGTCGGATATGCTCCCGCCTGAGCGATGCCAAAACCGATGCGAGCAATCATTAACCCTGCAAAAGTACCGACCACGCCCGTCATCATTGTGCAGACCGACCAGGCGGCCACATAGATGGTGAGCATCATCCGGGCACCAAAGCGATCACTCAACCAGCCAGCGGGCACCTGGAAAAGAGCGTAGCTAAAAAAGAATGCTCCGAGGAATTGACCGATTTGTTCTTTAGAGAGTCCTGTATCCGTGAGAAACTGTTGTGTTTTGACAATCTCTCCAATGCAGACCCGGTCCAGATAAAGTAGAAACGCAATTCCAAAGCAGACGATCAGAATTCGGTATCGGATATTGGACTTCACGGCCGAGTCGAACTCTGGACTTGCTGACATTCACTTCACCATAACTGTGGATAGAGTCTGTGGAATCTGATTGAGCATTCGATTCCGGATAGAGTTTCATTTGCGGTCTATCGCTAAGCAGATTACTCTTGTGGTTAATACCTCTGCAACCCTCACCACAATTTCTTCAGCGCTGCTTCCGAAAACAGAAACAACACAATACTTCACCACACCAATTGGAAATCATTATGCGACCACTCGTCGATGCACATTTGGACTTGGCCTGGAATGCGGCTGCCCACGACAGGGATTTGTGTTTGTCTTTATCCGAGATGAATGCCGCTGAAGAGGGAATGACTGATGTTTCGTACCGTGAACATGCGACGGTCACATTTCCAGAAATGCGTGAAGCGGGAATATTTTTGTGTCTCGGCACATTACTGGCAAGAAGTGGACCGGCTCTCTCCAGAAAACTGGCATATTCCAGAACGGATCTCGATTACACAACCCGCATCGGTTCCTATGCCGCGGGCTATGCTCAACTGGCCTGTTATCGCTGGTGGGAACAGCAGGGAGAAATTCGACTAATACTTACACAGCAGGATTTTGATAAACACGTTGCCGAATGTGCCAAAAAGTCCTGTCATAAAATTGGAATCATTCTTTCGATGGAAGGGGCAGATCCGATTTTGAATCCCGATCAGTTGGAAGAATGGCACCAGCAGGGTCTGCGCGCAATCGGACCCGCTCATTATGGACACAGTCATTACGCCGGCGGGACGGCAGTAGATGGACCTCTCACTGCCGATGGCCGAGGCTTACTGAAACAGATGGACCGTCTCAAGATGGGTCTGGATGTGACTCACTTGTGCGATCGCAGTATGGAGGAAGCGTTCGAACTGTTCGGAGGAACGATTTGGGCCAGTCATCATAACAGCCGAACGCTCGTTCCGAATGATCGCCAATTGAGTGATGATCAAATCCAAAAGCTCATCCATAGAGATGGTGTTATTGGAACAGCCTGTGATGCCTGGATGTTGCGGTCAGGGTGGACGATCGGGAAGACGACACCAGAAGGATTGACACTCGATTCGATGATCGATCACATCGATCATGTCTGTCAGATGGCAGGGAATGCCGATCATGCCGCAATCGGCAGCGATCTCGATGGCGGTTTCGGTACAGAACAGACACCGTCCGACTTAAAGAGCATCAAAGACCTGCAGCGTGTGTCCGAACTGCTGGATCAGCGGGGCTACAAAGAAAGTGATATTGAACAGATCTTCAGCGGGAACTGGTTGCGACTGTTTCGAAAAGTTTTGCCAAACGCGTTATAGAGTGATTTTGCGTTTCCGGGCAACAATTTCCCAACATTCAGTGGCCAGATGATCCCGCACAACCCACGCTTCGTGGTGCAGTGCGACCGTTGGACAAATATGCCTGGGGAGTCCATAGACGACATCTCCAACGTGATACTCGTTTGCACGTGGTGATTTCAGCGTCAGGTGTTCTTCGTTGTGAACGACGACCTCGGCTTCTTCAAGCCCAAAAAGTTGCACACGGGGATGCGACATTTCTGATGCGACGGCTTTGTGTCCCAGGTCGAGAGTGAGTAAGCCGGATTGAGGCTTGCTGATAACACGCGTCAACAGGACTGCGGCATTGAGAAAACCTGGATCCGGACTCAACTTTGGTTGACCGAAATCCCACAAAACAGAGGTGCCGCATCCGACTTCAACATCAGTATACTGCGCAAGAATTGGGAAGGTCGGAGTGCCGGATGCCACGATTCCCGGTACGATCAAACCTGCCTGCTCGAGTAGCAATCTGAAATGGATGACTTGTTGAAATGTCTGCTTGGCAACCTCAGTTAATTTTGCTTCATCGGGATCGTGCAGGTGTCCATCATACGCATGAAGACCGGCAGGGATGACACCTTTTGTCAGTGTGATGAGGCGATACAACTCCAGTGCCCCTTCTCCCGGAGTAATTCCCGTCCGATGCATTCCCACATCCAGATCCAGATAGACGGGAACTTCCAGTCCTGCTTCAGTGGCTTGCTGGCCAATCTGTCTGATGGTTTCGGCATCGTCGACAATCGTCGAAAACTTTGTCTGTGGAAAATGGAGAATTAAAGTCAACAGCCGTTGAATGCCAGGTCCTGCGGGTTGGTAGGCAAGCAGCACATCTTTTCCACCTGCAGCAGCAGTCATTTCCGCTTCGGCTATTGTCGATGTCTTGAATTTCTCAATGCCGAGTTCACGCTTGAGTTGAACAACTTGCGGAAGCTTATGAGTTTTCACATGAGGTCGTAAATTTTCAACTCCACCTGCGATTTCAATCATCAGTTGCAGATTCTGCCTGATGCGCTCAGGATAAATAAGCAATGCAGGGGATGGAATCTCCGCTGCATTGGAGACCGTATACCAGTCAGTCATCGCAGGCCCTCAATCGATTCAATTATTCTGGAATAACGGCAATGCATTCGATTTCATAACGAATGGTTGACGGCAGGCAGTTTGTGAGAGTGGCACGGGCTGGCAGGGGTTTGGAGAAATATTCCGCATACAATTGATTGTAAAGTACGAGATCTTCCTCGTCTCGTACATAATTGCGTGTCTGGATTACATCTTTCAAATCGCACCCGGCAACAGCGAGCACATTCCGCATGTTTTCGATAGATCGCCGGAATTCCGCTTCAAATGTATCGGAAATGATTTTCCCGGTTTTATCGACCGAAGCCTGCCCGGAGACATACACAACACGGTCGACGACCGCACATGGACTGTATGGCAAATGAGAGGTAGGTGTTTCAGGATTACTGGGGAAGGAGACCTGTGGCTGACTCATGGGGATGTCCTCAATTGTTTGAGCAGATTCTGATTAATGTCGTCATGATCGAGATAAAATGGTATCAACGACCAAACCAAGTTTCTATGCTGCCCAGCGAGCTTATCTCCCAATTTCGAAATCTGTTCTCCTCGCAAACCCGTTCCAATCCGTTCAGATTTTCTTAAACAGTCCATTGATTTTCTTTGATGTGACGATTACTTTTCGAATCCTCTGATATTGAGTCGATCTGTTCATTGATATTATTGATAGCGAAACTCGTACTTCAATTCATTCGAACTTGTGGGTACGGAGTTTGAGACTGGAAAGGTACGTATAAACGCAACCTACTATTCCAGCTCTCGAAAATGTCGTGTAAGTTCAAAATCGAGGAGCAGTCAAACTGACTGCGGAATAACGATTTGAGCGTGACCTTTAAAGCTCGGCAGAGCACTACTTTAAATGTAATAATATGAACTCGGGTTCATCAGGATCTTTTGTTCTTGATTTTCATGTTTCCTAAATCTCTTTGTACCTTCGTGGTGGAAACAACCTGATCAACTCAAATCATTTTCATTTCTGTTGATCACTTGTCGTCTTTGCGGTTGAATAATCAAAAACGTAAACAGGTTGAGAAGAGATCCTCGCTGGGTCCAGCCGTGGTTCTTATTAAATAAGGGGCGTTTCGCAAAACTTCAGTAATTAGTGATAAACCCACAATCGATCTCAGATTTCAAGCCCAGTCATGAAAAGGCATTAGCCAAAGGGATATCCCTCACGAAAACAGGGTCTGCAATTGGGATAATCGTCATCTTCTGAATACTTCGGTTCGGTAATAAGCCCTGGTGGGTGTGAAATGATCTGAGCAGAGTGTCTCAGAGGATTCGTGTCCTACATTTAAATTGCCGCTTATACAATTAACAAAGGTAGAACGTTCAGACACGAAACCAGCATTGTTTAATGAGACGGCAGCAAACCGAATTCATCGGTTTGTATGGGATAGATTTCCAGCCGGATCGTTAACACGATGGACAACGACGCAAATAACAATCATCAGAAATTGAGTATTCCCGCATGCGATGTCAATTTTTGCGTGCAATGGATCGAAGACAATTTCCGTTCCAACTTTCAAACCAGACTGTGGCATGCCGGCGCCTGGAAGAATGACGATTTCCTGCAATCCTCGAGCCATCCACAGGATGAAACAATCTCCAACGCATTAAGTTCAGTTTCCGCAGAAACAGCTTATGCAACACACTCCATAGATTCGAATGATTCTTTGGTTGTCATTCCGATTGAATCTCGTAGCGTCATTCGTCAGATTATCGTTGGTATTCTACCGACCAGATCTATTCCCAATCTGGACATTATGATCAATCTGCTAATTGAGCAGCTCGATTTAAGTCGGCTCAATCGCCAGCAATATCTTATGCTCGAACACTACAGCGAACAGGTTTTGATTGGTGATGTGGAATTAGACTGGTATCGCACTCTTGTCGAAAATTTGGCCTTTCATGAAACGACCGCAGAATTGACTTCCAATGCCAATAAGGCACTGCATCAACTCAAAACAATTCTCAATGCAGAATCACTGGTTCTTGTGTTGAGAAATCAATCGACTGCGTATTCCGCAGACGCCAATCGCATCTTTTCGATTGGAGTACCCGGAATTCATGAAAATGACATTGCTCGAATACTGGAAGTGGCTGGGATCAATTCTCATTGTGAAACCTATATCGATTTGAACTTTAGAGGATTGTCAGGATGCTCAGCCCAACAGGCAAGGTCCATTGTGATTGTCCCTGCAATTTGTGCCCGTCGCTGTTATGGTTGGATGATCGCGATTAGTTCGGTTCATACAATGAATCAAAGAGAATTTCCCTGGGATGCCGTCATCCAGGAAAGGCAGTTTGATAAACGAACGGCCTTGCTCATGGAGTCGGCAGCCAGTGTGCTTGCCACACATGCCCACAATCAGAAACTACTCAATGAACAACAGGAGTTATTGCTTGGTACGGTACGCTCTCTGGTTAATACCATTGATACCAAAGACAAATATACCTGGGGGCACAGTGACCGAGTCGCTCAGATGGCTCGGGCAGTGGCAAAAGAATACGGTCTCACAGAAAACGAGTGCGAGAAAATTTATCTGGCAGGCCTGTTACACGATATTGGTAAAATTGGAGTCCGCGATAAGGTCTTATTGAAAACAGGAGGTTTGACAGCCGAAGAATTTGCCGAAATTAAAGCTCATCCTGAATTCGGTTACGAAATTCTCAAACATCTGGGGCAACTTCAGCACATTTTGCCGGGCGTGTTGCATCATCATGAGTCCTGGGATGGGACAGGCTACCCATATCAGTTATCAGGCAACGATATCCCACTCGCAGCTCGAATATTGGCTGTTGTTGATGCCTATGACGCGATGACGAGTGATCGACCATATCGCAAAGGCATGCCAGCTGCAAAAGCAGAGGAGATTCTTCTGAATGGACGTTCCCGGCAATGGGATGCCGAAATTGTTGATGCGTTTTTTCGTATCCTTGACGACATGCATAAAATTGCCAGTCAGGATTCAAAGCCGTTTGTTGACCACCAGGGGAATATGAATATAGAAAGAGGGTTCCAATCCACATCGCTTGGAATCGATCCCCTGCTGTCTGCAATCAAGACAACAACCTCAAATCGTCAGGCATTTGAAGAGCCTAAGGAATTGCGCTACGACATGGAGGAAACAACTCTCTTCTTGCGGAATCAGGTGTTTAGATCGCCAAATCATAATTGACAGCAGGCGAATAAGACTTCTTGACTTCCGGAGAAATCTTCTCCTGAAAGTCCGTTAATATTATCCTGCATCTCGAGTCTGATCGATTTTCTTAGATTTGAGTTCGTTGGCTTGATCGACCACTTGTTGTACGCGTTGACGGGTCCGTTCGATCGTCTGATACTCGAGGGAATCCTCCTCATTGGAAGACTTCATCTGAGGTGTAACCTCACAGGGAAGTCGAACCACAAACACACTCCCTTTGCCGAACTCACTCTCAACAGTCACTTCACCGCCAAGCAGTTTGCATAGTTCCTTGACAATCGAAAGTCCAAGTCCTGTTCCTTCGTATTCACGCGTTAACAAATTATCCTGACCTGGCATGTGCTTGGCCTGTCGAAACTTCTCGAAGATCCGCTCCTGATCGGCCAGCGGAATTCCGATGCCCGTATCGGCAACACTGATCTGTATCAACTCCTGATGATTTTGAAGTGAATCGTTATCGTAGGCATTGCCTCCACTTGTTAAACAAATCGGAGTCACCACAGCCCGCACGCGACCTCCCTCCGGCGTAAACTTGACTGCATTGGAGAGCAGGTTTGTCAAAATTTGCTGAATTTTGCCTGAGTCCTGGTGCAATGGTGGCAAATCCTCAGCACAAAACCAGGTCATTTCAATATTCTTGCGATCAGCCAGTGGCGAGATACTCAAGCAGAGTTGCTCGACAATTTCTTCAATCGAAAAGCGGACAGGATGGATCTCCATCTTACCACTTTCAATTTTTGCCAGATCAAGAATGTCGTTAATCAATGACAACAGCCGTTGACCGGAAGTCGAAATGTTTTCGAGATACCGCTTCTGTTTATCTTCCAGGTTGGAAGCAGATTTGAGTACATCGCTGAATCCTAAAATGCTGTTCAGGGGCGTACGCAGTTCGTGGCTCATCGTTGCCAGGAATTCATTTTTCAGCTTATTCATTTCAAAAAGTGACAGATTCGCCCGAGCCAGTTCGTCGACTTTATTATCGAGATTCGAGTTGGCATCTTTCAATTCATCCTGCACTGTCACAAGGTGGCGCAACATCCGGTTGAAAGCATGACTCAATTCTTCGAATTCATCGCCGGTGCGAATGTCTGCACGCAAATCGAGGGTGCCTCGTGCAATTTCATCACTGATATCTTTCAAGTAGAGAACGGGCTTCACAATCACATAGCGGACAATGGCATACGCCGCCACCATGGCCAGAAATGATGTGACGATGGCCATGGCAATCAGAATGGCATTATTCTTTGCGAGACGACTTTTTGTTTTGGCCAGCGGAAGAGAAATTTTCACCATCCCCAGCAGGTCCCCTTCAGCAGCATTCGGTCGCTGATGATAGTGGCAGGTCAGGCAGGACTTAGAGGCTTTAACAGCCGCGTAATATCGATACTCCTGCTTGTCTGGTAAAGTCAAAATGAATTCGGAGTCGCCAGCGCGAATGCGGGATAGCGCCTCGTATCCTAAAGGATCGCTGGGGCGATCTGCGGCATCGGCTGTGGGATCGGACTTCAGCAATCGCCAGCGATAATCTTGAATTTCGACAGGCTTTAAAAAACTGGCCATCTCTTCAATGGAATTGAGATGCTCATCCCCAACATCGACCGCTTTCCAGTGCTTTTCCATAATGATTGGCGCGACCAGAAGTTGAGCAGTCTCCTTGTTTTGATTCTCAATAATACTGGCATTCAACTGCGCATAAAAATAAAAGCTGCCAGAAATCAACAGCATCAAACCACCTCCAAACAGAAATCGACATTTCCGTTCGAGGCTCGTTTCACCAAGCAACCGTTTTATTGTGCGATAAGACATGCGTGTATATTAGAAACTTAATCTCATAAATATTGACACCGGAATTGTTTCAGAGGCTGAACTTTGTTGCAATGTGAGTTCTGGAGAAGGTTTTTCATTCTTCCCAAAACAATCATGATCTCATCTTTTCTAGATCCTATCTTTTCAGCATGTCGACAAGGTGCTCATTATGCCAGTCAGATGTCGTTTTCTTTGTTCTGCTCTTGGATGCATTTTAAGCATTTTGCAAGCATTCCAGCCAGTCGAAGTCGGGGCAGCCCCCAATGTTCTGATTATCATGGCAGATGACTGTACCTACAACGACTTACCGCTTTACGGCGGGAAAAATGCGAAAACACCACACTTGGATCAGTTCGCTAAGGAATCATTAACCTTTAATAAGGCCTATCTGGCAGAAGCAATGTGCCAGCCCTGCCGAGCGGAATTGTTTACCGGGCTCTATCCGATGAGTAATGGCTGTGCCTGGAATCACTCGGCCAGTCGACCAGAAGTGATCAGCCTGCCACAACACCTGAAGCCTCTCGGCTATCGTGTTGGCATTGCTGGCAAAGTTCATGTCAAACCCAATTCCGTGTTCCCGTTCGAGCATATCGAGGGATTTGATCCGAGTTGCGTTCGAGATCCGACTCAGCAACATTCTCTGGCTGGCATTTCAGAGTTTATGAGCCGAGACAATTTGAATCCGTTTTGTCTGGTTGTTGCACTGGTCGATCCCCACGTTCCCTGGGTGATGGGGGATGCGAGTCAGTATCCGCCTAAGAAAATCGAACTTCCACCAACTCTGGCCGATACACTCGTCACGCGACAGGACTATGGACGATATCTAGCAGAAATCACTTATATGGACAGTCAGGTCGGAGAAATTCTGGCTGAGCTGGCACAACTCAATCTCACCGAGGAAACTCTTGTCCTGTTCACGTCCGAGCAAGGTTCTCAGTTTCCAGGGAACAAGTGGACCAACTGGGACACCGGATTGCATACCGCTCTAATCGCCCGCTGGCCCGGAAGGGTTCCGGAAAATCAACGGACAGACGCACTGGTACAATATGCAGATGTCGTTCCGACCATCCTGGATCTGGCAAATGCAGAACCGATCTCAGCAGTTGATGGTACGAGCTTTAAGGAAGTGCTCTTCGGAGAAAAAACAGAGCATCGTAAATACGTTTTCGGAATTCACAATAATATTCCCGAGGGCCCCGCTTATCCGATTCGCACCATCAGCGATGGAGAATATCGATACATCCAGAACTTGCTGCCGGATGAAATTTACATTGAAAAACATTTAATGGGTAAGCAGACTCAAGGAAAATTAAATAATCCATACTGGCCAACCTGGGTGTTCACCGCCTGGAATAACCCACACACTTATGAATTGGTCAAACGCTACACCCACAGACCAAAAGAACAGTTTTATCACACCGCTTCCGACCCTTATGAAATGACGAATCTGGCAGAAGAGTCCCAATTCACCAAGGAAAAAGAACTCCTGAAAAGTGAACTGGAATCCTGGATGAACTCTCAGGAAGATCCTGGAATCCCCGTGGATACTCATGAAGCGATTCAAGCCGCAAAACAGGGTCAGCATCTGTTTGGACCAGGTATCAGAAAAAGAGAATAGAGTCCCCTGTCCTCAATTAATTTATGTCGGCGAGTACTTGAAGGCGACGACGCAGCGGTCGTCTCGTTGCGGCAGGCCTCCGCTGAAATCAACGGTATCGTTTAGAACGTAATTGACGAGTTGCTCGGGAGTGAACGATCCTTTGGGACGAGCGAGCAGCAGTCGCTCTCTGCCGTACAAATTGTGCTGAGAATCTTCCGTCTCCGTGATGCCATCGGTGTAAAGCAACATTGAAGAACCGGGTGATAACTCAAGGGTAGTTTGCTGGTATTCAAAGTCTCCACCAACACCGAGCGGCAATCCCGAGTAATCTCCTTCGAGATATTCACTGTTTTTTTTGTGATGGATAACGGGTGGCAAATGCCCCGCATTCACAATGACAGCTGTATTCGATCCTGGTTCCAGAACAACAATTACCAGGGTAATAAACCGAAACCCCAGACTGCTCTCCAGCAATTCCCGATTCAATTCCGTGAGTGCTCTGGCAACCGACTTCTGAGCCACCAAGTGATAACGGACGGCTGAACACAACCGGGCCATCAGCAGAGCCGCAGGAACTCCTTTGCCGGAAACATCCCCCACGGCGATCGCTAAACGACCATCAGGCAGACGCACATAATCGAAGTAATCTCCACCCACCTGTTGAGCAGCCTGGTAGAAATGCCAGAATTCAAAATCAAGGAAAGAGGGCTTTTTATTCGGCAGAAATCCCAATTGAATTTGAGTCGCGACTTCGAGATCCCGTTCCATTTCCCGACGATGCACAATCTCGGCATGCATGTGAGCATTCTCAATCGCTAACCCTGCCTGACAGGAGACACTCACAAACAAATCAAGGTCATCCTGATTGAACGGTTTCTTCAAGTCCTTTGTCGTTAACTGAATGGCTCCGAAAGCCGAACCTTCACCTCCTGTGAGTGGCGAACACATCATCGAACGGATTTCAAGCATCGAAGCAGACTCGCTATCTCGAAAGCGAGTATCATCTCCCATATCTTCACTGAGAATGGCTGATAGACTTTCAATCGTCTGCCGAAAAACAGTGGAACTGAATTTCTGATCGAGTGAAACCTCGCCCTTGGAATTTCGTGCCGCTTTTACGATTGGCTCTTTTGATTGAGCATTTGTGAGCAGAACCAGTCCCATTTCCGATTGTGGAAAAAGTCGGAACAAACAATCCAGTGTCTTCTTCATGACCGTGGAAACATCCACAGTTCGGCTGAACAGACTGCTCAGTTCGAGCAAAGCTCGCAGTTTAACTTCGGGACGAACATCGAGGCGGCGACTGATACTGCCTGCATTCAGTGAAGTAATAATCGATGAGGAGGATTCCAGATGATCGAATTCGCCTACATGCTCGACCGTGGCCTGTCCACCTGGATGTGTACCACGGGGGTCGTTATACGATAGCTCATCAGCCATCGTCGCATCGATCATTGGGATTTCATCGAGATATTCGAGCACAATATCACAAATACGAATCCGATCCCGGTTCGCCACCTTTTGCAAGCCTGAAACCATCTTGCCGTTCACATGGGTGCCGTTCCTGCTGCCCAAATCTTCTATGACGAAGTTTGTTCCCTGACGAATTAACCGGGCGTGTTGACGGCTGATCGCGGCATTATCGAGCACGACCTCGCAACTCGGATGTCGTCCCAGCACGATTCTCTCGCTAAGCAACTCGTGCAACTCACCGGGGCGACTCCCCTGGACAACACGCAAAAATGCCACAATACCCCCTGCTCCTATTCCAGCCCCAATAATTCCATCAATCTATTCTACCGTTTCTCAACCACTCCCTGCAAATGCCACTCATACAGCCTCTGCGAGATGCTTGAATTTTGCTATTTTCGGAGGAATCGACGAAGCATGATAAAATCACTCTGGGGTGGCGGGGGCGCTCCGCTTTAGCGGAAGCCCCCGAAAGTTCAGCATATCGGGGGCTTCTCTTCGAGAGCGCCCCCGCCACCCTGATTTATTAAGCTTCCGCTGGCCGTTATCGTGTCGCTTTTTTCCACTGACGATCCAATCGCTTCGGTGAAACGGCTTGCGATGTTCCCAGCTGCTGAGCGAACAGTGAGACCCGGTATTCTTCAACCATCCACCGGAAAGCAATTACTTCGGGATTATTGGCCTGCTTTGAAGTGACAGCTTCAATCGTGCGTCGCCAGTAGGGTTCAAGTTCTGAATATGCCCGACGATCTTTTTCGAGACCGGCATTCTTCAGTTTCTCACTTCGAGTTTTCATGCCCTGGAGATATCGCTCGTAGTGCATCAATCCTTCCCAAGGCTGTGTGGTTAGCACATTGGCAGGGAAGAGCAGTTCGAGTTGTTGTCGCATATCCTGTTGAGCATATCGCCAAGAGGGAGCCTTCAAAACTTCAATTTCTTTGATCAATTCCCGATACAACTTCGCAATTGGGCCAATTACGTTGGCAACATCCTGAACCGCGACAGTAATCCGATTCGTCGCCGTCGTTAGAAATTGACGATACTCCGCCTGAGTTCGCGGCAGTCCCGAAGTTGCTGCAAAAGCCCGGGCAGCGATCAGAAGTATCAATTGTCCCCGTAATTTTTCAAAAGGCTGATGAGCAGTCCCCAGCATTTCTAGTTGTTCGATATTCGGAAAATGATCGACCTGATGCTTTACCTTCGATTGCGATTCTTTCAGAAACAACCGATACAAGCCTTGCCGTGTTGCAGCAGTTGCTCGTTCGGAGGTCGGAAAAACGCGAAGATTCACATGTTGTCCCGCATCGAACAGAGCCGGGTAACCGGTTACAACGTAGTCCCCTCTTGAAAGGGTAATCGTCTCAGGCAGGTCTTCAAAATCCCAAGTCGTTAAGCCGTCGCGATGCCATTTCGACTCCTTTGCCAAAACCTCAAATGCAGGTCCTGCTGGTTTTTGAGGAGCAGAGGAATTCGAAGTTGTCTGAATTTTCAGACCGTGCTTCTTCTTGAGTAAATCAAGATCGCGACTCGAACCGAGAATGGCCCCCGATTCATCGGTCACGCGAATGTTCATCCGCAAATAGTCCGTCAGAGCAGACAGATCAAAATCATTGGGAGCGACCGATTCTCCTGCGATTCGTGTTAACGATTCTGCGACGGTGGTCAGAAATGCTCCCTGTCCATATTTCATTTTTGCGACGACTTCGCGAGCGGTATCGGGAGCAGGGACTAGTTTTGTGCGGACCGATTTTGGCAGCGACTTGATCAGTGCAGCGATTTTCTCTTCCAGCAAACCCGGAACTAACCAGTCGAGTAAAGCCTGTTGTAGGTGTGGCAGTTGCGACTGCGAAACCGTCACCGTAACGCCATCTTCCTCTTCACCTGGTTGAAGCTGATAGGAGAGCGGTAATCGCAAATTTTCGAATACGAGAGCATCGGGAAATTTCTGGCGATCGAGCGACTCTTCTTCATGCTCGATGAAATCATTGACATCCAGATACAACAGTTTTGGTTTCTGCTCCTCGGCTGACTTCCGCCACTTTTCGAAGCGGGCAACATCGTAAATTTCATTCGGAATTTTTTCTTCATAAAATTCCATAATTGTCTGTTCGAGGGTGCCGTAATCCTGTCGACGAACCTTTGCCTGCAAACCTCGCACTTCTTCAATCACCTGCAAATTATGAGCCAGGAAATCGCCTTGAGTGTCGATCTCGCCCAATGTCAATCCATCGCGAATCATCAGTTCCCGAGCCTGATCGGGATCGGTTCGTCCGAGGGGAACCCGTCTGCGGGGAATGATGGTCATTCCGAACAGGGTGACTTTTTCCCACGCCAAAGCCGCCCCGGCATCGCGATCCCAATGCGGCTCGCTCTGTGTCAACTTCACAAGATGTTTCGCAAGCGGTTCGATCCAGGCCGGGTTGATCCGAGCACAAGTTCGTGCAAAACGCTGTGAGGTTTCGATGACTTCGGCGGACATCACCCATTTTGGCTTCTTCGAGAATAATCCCGAACCGGGCCAGAGAAATCGTTTGGTCCCGCCTGAGCCGACGTATTCTTTTTTATCGTCGAGAAAAGCAATATTCGAAAGCAGTCCGGTCATCAAAGCTCGATGGATGGCATCTTCATTATCGCGACGTTTCTCGACCGGCAAGTTGGCTTCACGCACCAGTTGCAGCAGTTGACGATGAATATCGCTCCACTCGCGGAGACGATTCATATTCAGAAAATTCTGGCGACACGCATGCCGAAATTTGGAATTGGAAAGGTCTTGCTTGATGTGCAGATAGAAATCCCACAGTTTCAGATACGATAAAAAGTCAGAGGACTCATGCTGGAACGGTTCGTGAGCCTTGTCGGCTGCCTGTTGGAACTCAACTGGTCGATCGCGAGGGTCCTGAATTTCGAGCACGCTGGCGATAATCAGAATTTCATTCAGACACTGCTCATCGTGCCCAGCCAGAATCATGCGGCCGATTCGAGGATCGACCGGCAATCGAGCCAGTTGACGTCCAATCTCGGTCAACTGCTGTTGATCATCGATGGCACCGAGTTCGTACAGGGTTTTATGACCGTCACGAATCATTCCCCCGCGAGGCGGATCGAGAAATGGAAACTGCTCAATCGCTCCGAGTTTCAGAGAGATTGTCTGCAGAATGACCTGTGCGAGATTTGTCCGCTGAATTTCAGGCGGCGTGAAATCTTCGCGGCTGTCGAAATCTTTTTCTGAATAGAGCCGAATGCAGATGCCCGGGGCGACACGTCCACAACGCCCTTTGCGTTGATTGGCCGATGCTTTTGAGACCGGCTCAATCGGCAGTCGCTGCATTTTTGATCGAGCCGAGTAGCGACTGATGCGGGCCGTCCCGAGATCTATCACCGATTCGATTCCCGGTACTGTCAAAGACGACTCAGCCACATTTGTCGCCAGCACAATGCGGGAATTTCCATGAGGTTGAAAGATCTTCTGCTGTTCTTTTTCAGAGAGTCGTCCATACAAGGGCAAGACTTCGAGAGTCCGTCGCGTCCCCAGAGTTCGCGTCAGATGACCACGCAGAACTTTGGCAGCTTCGCGGATTTCCCGCTCTGTCGGCAGAAAGGCGAGAATATCACCCTGCGATTCCAGCGAAATTTCATCGACGGCATTCGTCAGTGCCGTTCGCCAGTCGAAGTCGCCCGATTCTTCATCTTTTTCTGGCGGACGATATCGCAACTCAACCGGGTAGGTTCGTCCTTCAATATTAAGAACGGGAGCAGGCTGACCATCAATCGTAAAGTGCTCGCTGAATCGAGCGGCATCAATCGTGGCAGAGGTGATGATGAGTCGAAGTTCCGGACGTTGTGGCAATATCCGTTTGATGTAACCGAGCAGGAAATCGATATTCAACGAGCGTTCGTGAGCTTCATCGATGATGATCGTATCGTACTGATTCAAAAACCGATCCCGCTGCGTTTCAGCGAGCATCACGCCATCGGTCATCAGCTTAATGTATGTGGTTGGCTGAGTGGTATCCGTGAATCGGATTTTAAAACCGACATATTCACCGACTGAACTTCCCAACTCTTCGGCAATGCGTGTCGCCACGGAACGGGCCGCCAGGCGGCGGGGTTGAGTATGTCCGATCACTCCATAAACACCACGCCCCATCTCCAGGCAGATTTTCGGCAGCTGAGTCGATTTTCCAGAGCCGGTTTCCCCGCAGACGATCACAACCTGATGTTTTTCAATCGCCGATTTGATTTCCTCGACGCGGCTATTGATTGGCAAGTCGTCAGCAAATTTTGGCTGAGGCAATGCGAGCCGGCGTTGCTGAGCCCGTTCGCAGGAAGTTTCTAATTGCTTGACCAGCATCGACAAGTCAGACTCGAATCGTTTTTCATTCTTCTTGGCCCGTTTCAATTGGCGCAATCGCTGTCGCAGCCGATGCCGATCACTGAACATCGTCTCTTCGAGTTGGGATTCGTATTGTTGGGGATTAAAACTCATGAAGGATTGGAGGGAACTATACCAAGTTCAATTTGAAAGCCGGATAAATAAGAACACATAATAAAAATGAATATTTAATTTAGAGGCACAGTGGACACGGAGAAGTCTTAAAATCCAAGGCTTACAAAGAATTTGATTGTTTTGCCTTACCAGATCTTTCCGAAAATTTCTCAGTGTCCTCTGTGCCTCTGTGGTTTTAATCTTTCTCAAAATCTTTTCCGTAATTTTTGAAGTTTAATTTCAAATTCAAAAACTGTTTTTAGTAATTCAATTCGTAAGTTGAGTTTCGTGATCCGCTAACTTAGCCTTCAGGATACAATATCTGATCTCGAATAAACTCCGGTTACCACATGGAAAAAGATGTAAGTCAGTCATCAAATTGCTGATTCAAAGAGACTTCAACTGGTAAAGCCGATACGAATCGGGTTCTGATTGTTGTATTACTTTTTCATTGTTCAATTGCACGAATCTGCTGGAAGGTGCCTGTTCTGTTTTGATCAGTTCAAATTCGTTCCCAAGTTTCTCCCATTGCTCGTGAAACAAACTTGATTCTTCCGCATGAGGGCCAGTGATAAGAAACGTCGGAACTTTTGTATTTCTGGCAGCAGGCAAAGCGAAATCGAGATGCCCGATCGGTCCGACCAGTCGGTTCTGAGCAGAGATGTGATAAAAAATGGCAGGTTCGCCATAAACATAAAAAATCACCTCGTTCTCACGAAATCCAGCCAGTTGGGCAATTACGCCAGCTCGCTGAACATCCTTTTCAGCGATTGATTTCAGTTCCGTGCGATTCTCCCAGGCAGGAGCCTGCATGATCGGTCCGCTCAATGTCAACAAGCTTAAGATGATAAAACCAAAGTAAGGGAGTACAGGCTTCCAACCTGTTTGCTTTTCTGTTTGTAAATTAGACAGGCTGGAAGCCTGTACTACGGGGAGTTTAGCAGCCATCAAGCCTCCCAGGAGACAAATTCCAATCCACCAGGGCACTACCAGCCGGGGGTAGGCATGATAAAGCGGAATCGCAACCGACAGACCAATACACCAACTGGCCAGCAACCAGCAACCACTCGGAGAAATCATTTTTGTATTGATCGCCGGGATAATTCGTACCAATGCTGAACGGTTCCAGGTCAGAAATCCGACACAGAGCAGACCTGCAATGCTCGTCCAACTCGATAACTCATATTGATTAAAAATCTGCCACTGCAAAGCCGGTAGCCACTCGCCCAGGCCACCGAAGTATTGTCGATGATTGGCGGCCACTGCCGAGTAGCCTCCGAATTCATCGAGCGAAATCATGTAAGGCAGCCAGAGGAAAAATGCGACACCGACGATCAAAAGCCAGTGCAGGATCAACCATTTCCATTGTCTCAACGGTAAACGCGAAAACAACGCCCAGCCGGTACTGCCGGAAATGATGACGGCCAGCGATAGCCAGCCGTTGTATTTTGTTAGCCACGCCAGACCAGCCATTAAACCACTGAGCAGAGCGAGCATGATCGAGCGTTTGGAAAAGCGAGCCTCTGCGTTTTGTTCCAGACAGGTGCAATGCGCCAGCGAGACCGAAAGCAGCATGAAAAAGCAGAGGACTGCTTCCGTTAAAGCAGTCCGCGAGTACAGGATATGCACATCGTTGGTGGCCAGCAAAATCGCGGCCGAGAGACCGCATAGCGGTCCACCAAGTTTACGACCCATCCACCAGATGAGCGGAATTGTACAGATCCCCGCCACCAGACTTGGCAACGCAGGAACCCAACTCGCCTGACCAAAAATCAGGAGCGACCATTCAATTAAAGTCGGCAATAAAGGGGGTGCATAAAGGTGACGATCCGGGTAGCGATACCCCTCATCAGCAGTGAACCACAGATTCGATGCGTAAACGCCTTCATCAAAATGTTCGACCGCAATCGCCGACAGATCCCAGCAGCGAAGAAGCATTGCCAGCAGCGAAATCCCAATCACGAACAGGATCTCTGCACGAACAATGGGACAGATTTTCGTAATGGGACAACTGGCAGACAAGAAAGATTCCAACTTGATTCGTGAAAGAGTGTTATTTATTTACAAGCACGAAGCGCAAGCGAGTGTGTCTAAACGACTTTAATTACACACTCGCTTGCGCTTCGTGCTTGTATTGCGAACTTTATAGAATCCGATCCGCTGCAGAAAGCCCACTCATGTAAGCTCCCTCGACACGAGCTTCGTGACACCAGTCGCCACAAATGGTGATTTGATTCTCGGAATCCTGAAAACTTCCTTCGGAAAGTGGATTTCTCGGAATCGCATACAGCCAGCGATGCGTGCTGGCGTGGACCGGTTCAGGTAAGGATTTTCCGAGTGCTGCTGTGAAAGCGTCGAGTAATATTGGTAAAACCGTTTCGTGTGTGGCATCGAGATATTCCTGAGACCATTCGGAGGAAGCGTGCAGCGTCCAGCATTCGTATCGAGAATTTCGTCCCGGCTTGCTGTTTTCACAGGCAATCCAGCGCAGTGGGGAATTCTGAACGAATGCGGCTCCAAATTCGACAGATAGTGAAGACTCAAATGCGAGCATCACACAGCGGCACGGATCCATAATCACCGTATTGCATACGTTATGGAGACTGGAATTCTCGGGTAGCAGGTTGATCGCCTGAGCTGGAGGAATTGCCAAAACGATGTGATCAAAAACTTCAGGTTGTTCGATGAATTGGTTAGAAGAGAGGTCTTCAGCGACAATCTGCCAGCCCGAGCCGGTTTGAATGAACTGAGAAACCCGCTGACTGCAACGAATCTCCAAGTCATTTGCCAAGGCTTTGCAAAGTGCATTCATGGCGGGATTACCGACATAGCGAGGGCCCTGTCCGGGCGCTTCTGAGATCTGCCCCTGTTCCAAGCTGACAAACGGCCCTTCCCAAATGGTCACAAAATCCTGTTGCATCCATTCCTCGACCTGCTGCTGAAAAGCAGGATGCCGGGCGGTGAAATATTGAGCACCATGATCAAATTGCAATGACGGATCGGAAGTTCGTCGCACAGACATCCGCCCGGATACGCCGCGACCTTTATCGAATAGCGTAACTCGATGCCCTTTGCTGGCCAGCTCTCGTGCACAAGTCAAACCAGACAAACCGGCTCCGATGATCGCAACGTGCTTCGACTTCACAGCAACTCCTGAACTTGGATTCTCATCTCGCATTGAGCTTCTTTTTACTTTCCTAAGCAAAAATGAAGAAGCTGAGGACTTTCTATTCTAGTTAATCTGAGCGATAAACTGGATATTTCCGCTGTGACTTTGCTGCAAAACTCGGGAATTCCCATTACACTCCAACAATATTACTCGATTTGACGTAAATTTAGAGGAATACTCTACTTGATTGGGATGAGATCCTGTCTGTTAAGATGCATCCCTCAATCAATTTAGCTCTCCGATTACAATAAATGGCCGCGAGAAAGGCATCCGGAATATGATTCGCGTTTTTAACTTCCTCTCACTGACTTTAGCTTGTGGCATTCTGGCTGGTTGTGGTGGTTCTGAACCTGCTGGTCAAAGAGTAGCAATTGTCGACTTCGAAGAAGTCTTAAAGGGAACAGGACTCGATAAGGATATTTCTCAGGTCGTTCAGCAAAGCGAAGCTCAGATTCGAGGGAAACTGGCCGAGTTTCAGAAGCAACTGGAAGATCAGTTCGCCGCCAAACGAAAAGAGTTTGGAGAAACTCCAACTCCGGAACAAGAGCAGGAACTGCAAGCCTTTTTCAATGAATTGAACGCTCAAAACCAGCGGGCAACCAATCAGACAAACCAGAATCTGCAACAGTTTCAACAGACGATCTCTCAACAAATTCAGGAGCAGATCAAAGGAATTTGTCTGGAACTGGCTGAAGAGGGAAAATACGACCTCATCATGGCCAAGTCCCCCTTCTTCCTGGCTTATTCCGATTCTATTGACCTCACCGCTCAAGTTGTCGAGCGGATGAATGCCAAAATCGCCGAAGCGGATGCGGAAGTGACTCCTGAAGGATCAGCAATCCCGGGAATTCCCGGGATGTCTCAGGAATCCGGCTCTCCAATTGCTCCGCCACCAACTCTCACCACGCCTTCGATGCCCGAAATGCCCGCAGTCCCAGCTGGTACTTCAACGCCAAAACCAGCCGGAACATCGACTGAGACACCCACAACTGAAGCACCCGCAGGTCCTCCTGCCAGCACAACATCACCGGAACCTGCGACAACCAGTTCAACACCGGCTCCGCCGGCAGCGACCTCAAGTGAATCGACCCCGGCTCCAGAAGCAACGACAGATTAAATTCATTTTCATTGATAAGCAGGGGGGCTGGGTTCGTAGCGAACCGCAGCCCCCAGTGAGTTCATTTCCAAATAAAAAGGCGAGCCGAGTTAACTCTGACTGCGATTTCGCTAGAGACGCATAATGATCCTGAGAACACCCGTGCCTTAACTGGCACGGCTCGCCAGATCTCCAGATTCCTGTTTTCAAGCGTATTTGCTAGTTGGGAATTGTAATTCTGACACGGAATCGTCTTATTTTCTCTCTGAAAAACCGCTTTTGACTCTAATGTCTTCCCCCGATATAACTCCAGTCCCCAAGGAACTTCGGCCTACACCAATTTCGCCGAATTCCGCTCCCTTCCTACTGACTCCCTTCCTTCGAATCCTGTTTGTCGTTCTTGGCTGCGGTTTGATCGCTGGCTTTTGTCTGGCGTATTTCCTTGAACCGTCTCCCCAAGGTTTCGGCACCCACCAACAGTTGGGATTACCTCCGTGTTCCATTCAATTTTTGTTCGGAATCCCCTGCCCGAGTTGCGGGATGACGACCAGCTTCGCCTGGTTTGTTCGCGGTCGGATTTTCGAATCAATTCATGCCAACATCGCAGCGACTTACCTGGCAATGATCTGTCTGCTGCTGATTCCGTGGCTAATGATCAGCAGTTGGACGGGCCAGCTGATGCCTCGTCGCAAACTCGAATATCGGGCACTGATTCTGCTCAGCAGTTTTCTGCTCGTCTCGGTCGTCCAATGGGGCGTGCGGATTGGCTTCGCGTCCTGATGGTCCTGCTCACGATCTGTATTGTGGGGAGCCAGTCCGGCTGTTCTCTGCTCGTGATGGCCAACAAAATGTTTTTGGGCGATCCCAAAATCAAGGCTCAATTTAAGCAGCGGACGGGCGTTGATCTGATTGATGAAGAAAAGCGGGTTTTAGTCGTCTGCTCGACACCCGAATTCCTGCGAACCGAACACTCAGCTGTCGGACGTGATATTATCGATGGCATGTATCGCCGGTTCCGGTTGCATGAAATTGATTGCGTTAACCCCAGTGATGTTGATGGCTGGCTGGGTCGCATTGGCGGAGTCTGGGATGATGCCAGCGAAATTGCTCAGGAATTCGATACTGACTACATCATTCATATCGAGATTGATGAAGTTGCTTATCTTGAGGAAAACAGCCCAAACTTCTATCGCGGAAATGCCCACGGCATGGTTAGCGTCTATGAATCTCGAAAAACAGGTGCCGGCCGTGGTGCCTTCCTGATCTTCCAGCACGAATACAAAAGCCAGTATCCCATCCACTACCCCATGTCGTCAGATAACATGTCGGAACGAACCTTCGCCGAGAAGTTCAACAAACGCATGGCTGACGAACTGGCTCGCCTCTTCTACGATTATCGCACCAGCGAAAGCGTCGATTAATTTCGGTGTTCAAGCCCCCTCCAATTCTCCTCTCTGTTCGACTTAACTATAACACCTGCGGGAAATAACTATGCGTGACTCCAGTCTCATGACCGTCATTCGCAAAGCGACTCTACTCACCTTTCTGATTGGTGCAGTCTCTTTAACCGGCTGCAATTATGCCATTCTGCTCGGATATCTGATTGGAGGCCCTCCCAGCATTGAGCCCGATTTCGATGTCCAGACCAATAAGTCGATGAGCGACAAAGAAGTCTCGGTCTGTGTGGTCGCATTCGCACCAACTAATCTGAAATGGGACTTCCCCAAAATCGATCACGAGCTTTCTCGCTATGTCGCGTTCCGACTCGTCGAGCATGAAATCAAAGTCGTCAATCCCGATCAGGTCAAAGCCTGGCTCGATTCTCATCCCGACTGGGACAAACCCGAAGAGATTGGCAAAGCCTTCGACTGCAACTATGTGATCTACATCGACATGAACGATTTCCACCTCTACGAAGAAAACAGCACAACGCTCTATCGAGGACGTTCAGAAAACTACATCAGCGTCATCGAGATGGATGAAGATGGTTACGGTGAAAAGATCTACAGCAAGGAAGTCAATTCGAAGTACCCCATCCGAGCTCCACGTTCTACTTCGGAAATGTCACTCGATACTTTCAAACGCGAATACCTCTCCCGCCTCAGTAAAGAAATCGGCTGGCTATTCTTCGAACGCTTCAACGGCGACGATATTCCCGATGCCGTGTAGGTTACAAGTTAATTTGTTTTGCTGTTCAACCAATAACCCAAAATAAAAATCGAATTAGCAACAAACTCGACAAGTTCGGTAATACCATCAATTCAATGAAATGAGCAATAGATACATTGGATTTCCTTGAATAACCTGGCATACAATTTTGTGAGAATATTTTTATTGTGAAATACTCTTTCGATTGAAATCAGCCAGGCCGGCAGAATGCCTGTCCTACAGTTATCGTTTTCACACACGCGAAAACGGAAAGGCCTGCACCTGATCAATCGATTTACAATCTAAGGCTAACATCAGTAAACGATCGACGCCTAATGCAACCCCCGTGCAATCGGGCAAGCCTTGTCGCATGGCTGAGAGTAAGTGGCGTGTCTCGGGAAGTGGTTGTAATCCCTGATCGATTCGTAACTGATTCTGAATGATATTTCGCCGTTCGAGTTCTTCAGCATCGAGCAGTTCCCGATATCCATTGCTAATTTCGATTCCATCGAGAAACAACTCGAACCGCTCAGCGACGCGAGGATCAGTCGGCGAAACTCTTGCCAGAGCTGCCTGTGAAACCGGATAATCGTAAACAAAAACAGCTCGCTGTTTTTTTAACCAGTCTTCGACACAAGCAGTCAGGAGCAGATCACACCAGAAGTCTTTGCCTTCATTTTCACCCTTGTGATTCACGGGAATTTCATCTGGAATCGTACGTTGAGCAACCTGGATCATTTCTTCTACCGTGCATTCCAGAGGCGAGATATTTAGCGATTTTTGAAAAGCCTGCTCATAACTGACGCGCACAAATCTGGCTGGCAAACCCTCAATCAACACGGAATATCGCAGGACCTGTCTACTAAGTGATTCAATAAAGTCCATCTGTTCAATTTGATCAATTCCGACGGCATACCATTCGAGCATGGTGAATTCCGGGTTGTGCAATCGTCCGGTTTCATCACGACGAAACGCTTTGCATAGTTGATAAATGCGTTCCGCTCCTGCGACAAGTAGACGTTTCATGCAGAACTCGGGCGAGGTTTGCAAATAGGCTTGCACTGGTGACGTCGATGATCCATTCGAAAGTTCCACAACAAACGGATCGAGATGTGCATCGATCACTGACTCGCGACAGAGCAGTGGTGTTTCCACTTCGAAGTATTCATGAGATTCGAAGTACTGTCGAATCTCTCCAAGCAGTTTTGCACGCATCTTTAACGTAGAAAGGGAAGCCGCAGGGAGATGCAGAGAATCCTCGTTCATCACGCACATCGCCGTTTTTGAGCATCATAAGCAGACATCTTCAGCACATATGGCTCTTCATCGGCAAAAGCTTCCTCTGAAATTGGCTGTACACGATTCTGATAAACATTGCGAATGAAATCGGGAAAGACAGACCAGGGGCCGACTTTCTGATTCCACAACTTCGCGATTTGCTTAAAGAAGCGAGCTTCATAACGTGCGATGACCAGATCGCTGGTCCCGTTTATGGGATCGACATCAGCCGGGGTCCACTGCCGTGGACAGAGTTTGAATTCCGGTTGATGATCTTCTCGACCATACTCCGGGACTGGATGAATGATAGGCAATTCATTTTCAACATCGAACTTCGTTGGAAACACACGACAGGCGGAGGGACGTGCGTGATAAATTCCACATTGCGATTGCCCGAGGGGATGATCCTTATCGGGTGGCGTTTCCTTCAGGAAAGAGCAGCAGGTCGATTTCTTAAAGATGCGACTCTGTTCGTGTTTCAGACAAATCACAAAAGGCGTTTGAGGTTCATCCTGGAAGAAGAAGTGAGGAGCATAGTCGGCTGCGATCGAACCTTCGGGATCCTCCCAGCGGCAACCAAAGTCCCAGAACGTCTTCCCGGTTTCCCGCTCCAGGGTCATCATATCGGCACCGTTAATTGGTATCGCAAATGAGCGACAACAACCGGCATGACAGCCCTGACAAATACTCATGATTTCACTTTCCGGGGTGAGTTTGTTCCACAATTCAGAACGAACACCATGTCCGCGCAAGTTACACTCCCTTCTTTCGATATCGTCACAACCGTTACAAACGTCACAATCAAAGCCAAGGCATTCCTGAGATTTGAAAAATTATCTAAAGTTTATCATCGAAAGTTCACTGAAATGAAAACTGCTTGTCTAAACTTGCTGTAACTTCAATGCTATCAGCATGTTGCTATCAGTTGTCGCCCACGAAATGGACTCCATCTTGCTTCAAAGGTGACACCTCCGAAACTCGAAATCCAGAATCTCGTACACTATTAATCGCGTGCCAATTTCTGGTTATCAACACGTTGTCGACAGGTTTAAATCTGGAAACTCAATGAGAGAGTACAACTTACGAACTTTTCCACAAAATGGATTTATCTCTTGTGGTATAAAATGTCGAGACATACAATATTTAGTGTTGACAGTCTTCACGGTTCCTTTATATTGGGGCCGTCAAACACAATCACATCTCAGCTGCAAGAAGTAGTTCTGGTTCAGGATACGTGTTTTACAACTCAGACTAAGCGTTCAACAGATCTGAGTTCATGCGTTATTTTCATCATAATGCATCCGATTTTGTACAGTGTTCTTATGTTTACTGTCGATAACAATGACAGAATGGAGTCAGTCGTGCTGAATCTCTTCAAAATGATTGCCGTTTCCTATTTTCATCCAGGGCATGGCTTCGTATCTGGAGCAGGGCAGACATGATCATTTCCGCGTTCTAGAGCATCTTCAATAATTCTCTGCAGCATACGGCAGGAGCAAACACAGCGTTTTGCTGTCATTTGATTCTCATGCGACTGCAGTAACCATTTGAAAATGGTCTGGCGGATTGCCGATTCGCGTTTCTGGCAGGTGATCAATTTTTTTACACCGTTGTTCACGACGCTACCGGTATGCGCGGATTTGCACGAGTTGAGAGAGAAGTAGAGCCAGCGGAGTTTGGTAAGTTCAGGCAATTGGAATCAATTTTTTCAGAGGAGCTGGTCGAATATGGTTCGCCCGCAAACAGATTGGATCGTTCGTAAACGAGATGGCCGAGTAAGTTCTTTCGATATGGGCCGCATTGGTCGGGCCATGGAGAACGCTTACCGAGCCGAGTTGAATTTGGCTGATAAGCAGCCTCTTGATACGGAAGTTGTCGATACAATCAAGACAATTACCCAGGAAGTCGCTGAGCAGATTGCCAATTCCGCCAGTTCCGACAAGGGAGTCGGCGTTGAAGAAGTGCAGGATGCCGTCGAAATGCTGATGATGAAGCACGGGCTTTATCGTGTTGCTCGACGTTATATCGTCTATCGTGCTGAGCATGCGAAGCTGCGGGCTTTGCGGGGTGATGAAGGTTTTGCCGACGAAGGATCCGACCGCGCACAAACTTATGTCACACTCGACGATGGCGTTCGTGTTCCTTTCGATTCCAATCGCATCGAACAACGGCTCGCTCAGGCTTGCGAAGGTCTGGAAGATGTCTGTTCGATCAACGATTTGCAGGAAGAAGTCCTCAAGTCGATTTACGATGGCATTACGACTCGTGAAATTTATCGGGCGATGATTCTGGCTGCTCGTTGTCGGATTGAACGCGATCCCATTTACGATACCGTCGCTGCCCGCCTGATGCTCAACGTCATTTATCACGACTCACTCGGCAGTGCCCCTTCGGCTAAGAAGTTGCCTCAGGTTTATCGCAATCAGTTCGAACACTATATTATCGATGGCATCACAGCCGAGCGACTCTCGCCAGACCTGCGGGAATTCAATCTGACCGAACTGGCAGATGCACTCGAACCTGAACGCGATCATCTCTTTCAATACCTCGGCTTGCAGACCATTTACGATCGATATTTGATTCATGTCGATGGTCGTCGTATCGAATCGCCTCAGTTCTTCTGGATGCGAGTTTCGATGGGACTGGCTCTTAATGAAGGGGAGCTGAAAGAGCAGCGGGCGATCGAGTTCTACAACATTCTTTCCTCGATGCGATTCACATCTGCAACTCCGACATTATTCAATGCCGCCACACCGCATCCGCAATTGAGTTCCTGCTACCTGTCAACCGTCGATGACGATCTCGAAGATATCTTCCGCCTCATCTCCGATAACGCCAAGTTGTCCAAATGGGCTGGCGGACTCGGAAACGACTGGACGAATATTCGTGCGACCAACGCACACATTCACGGCACCAACGGCCAGAGTCAGGGTGTGATTCCGTTCCTGAAAGTCGTCAACGACACAGCCGTCGCGGTAAATCAGGGTGGCAAACGCAAGGGAGCCGTCTGTGCGTATCTTGAATCGTGGCATATGGATATCGAAGATTTCCTCGATCTCCGCAAGAACACTGGAGACGATCGCCGCCGTACTCACGACATGCACACCGCTAACTGGATTCCCGATCTGTTCATGAAACGCGTGGAAGCCAATCTGGAATGGACGCTGTTCAGTCCCGACGAAGTTCCCGATCTCCACGACCTGACCGGCAAAGCCTTTGAAGATCGCTACACCTATTACGAGAAGTTGGCAGCCGAAGGTGAACTGCGATTGAGCCGAAAAGTCAGTGCCATGGAATTGTGGAGAAAAATGCTGACTCGCCTCTTCGAAACCGGACATCCCTGGATTACGTGGAAAGATCCGTCCAATGTCCGCTCGCCTCAGGATCATTGCGGAGTCGTTCACAGCAGTAACCTGTGTACCGAAATTCTGCTCAACACCTCCGAAAGTGAAACGGCTGTCTGTAACCTCGGCTCTATTAACCTCAAGGTTCACGTTCGCGACGGAAAATTCGACCTCGACATGTTGCAGGAAACGGTCACCATTGCGATGCGTATGCTCGACAATGTGATCGACATTAACTTCTATCCGACTGATCAAGCCGCCAATGCCAACAAACGGCATCGTCCGGTTGGTCTCGGCGTGATGGGCTTCCAGGATGCACTGCTGGCACAAGGCTTGAGCTATTCCAGTGATGCAGCAGTCGAATTTGCAGATCGCAGCATGGAAGCGATTTCCTATCATGCGATTCTGGCTTCTTCCCAACTGGCCAAAGAGCGCGGTCAGTATTCCACTTACGAAGGTTCGAAATGGGATCGTGGCTTATTGCCAATCGATACCCTGGCCGTCCTCGAAGCAGAGCGTGGTCAGGCGATTGATGTCGATCGCAGTGCCTCACTCGATTGGACACCCGTTCGGGAATCTGTCGCCAAGTACGGCATGCGAAACAGTAACTGCATGGCGATTGCCCCTACCGCAACGATCTCAACGATCATTGGCGTTTCACAATCCATCGAACCGAGTTACAAGCATCTGTATGTGAAGAGTAACCTCTCCGGGGAATTCACACAGGTGAGTACTGTTCTTGTTAACGAGCTTAAAGATCGTAATCTCTGGGACACTGACATGCTCGATGCCCTGAAGTATTACGACGGCATCCTCTCCGAAATTGCTCGCGTCCCAGCCGACATCAAAGAGCGATACAAAACCGCTTTCGAAGTCGAGCCTCACTGGCTGCTCGAATGTGCCGCCCGTCGTCAGAAATGGATCGACATGGGACAATCGCTCAACCTGTATATGCAGGACCCGAGCGGTAAGAAACTGCACGACATGTACTTCGCCGCATGGAAGAAGGGCCTGAAAACAACATACTACCTGCGTTCATTGGCTGCGACTCAGGTGGAGAAGTCGACTGTCGACGTCAACAAATTCGGCATCCAGCCCCGCTGGATGAAAAACAAATCCGCCTCCAACGACATCCGCCTCGACCGCCCCCACGCGGAAGAAGTAGCCGTGGAGATTCCCGCGACGATGGTTGGCCAGGTTTGTGATCCGAATAATCCGGACTGTGAAGCATGTCAGTAGGCGTTGGGCGTTAGTTGTTAGGCGTTAGGGATATTAGATGAGTTTGCGAGGAATCCATGTCTGGAGAAATGGGGTATCGCGATTTGCTGGTTTGGAGCAAAGCGATGACTTTGGTGGAAGAGGTCTACAAGTTTTCCACTCAGTTCCCATCTTCTGAACAGTTTGGACTTACTTCTCAAATTCGTCGGGCAGCTGTTTCGGTGCCTAGTAATATCGCTGAGGGATACGGACGTGGCGGTGGGGATTATCGCCGCCACGTAAATATCGCCCGCGGTTCCCTGATGGAAGTTGAAACACAAATGGAACTTTCGGTCCGATTGAACTTTTGCGACCGCGAGACGGTCAAATCAGCATGGCATCTTTCTCAAGAAGTCGGAAAGATGCTGACGAAATTGGGACATTCACTCAAAAAATTGTAAGGTCGTTCATGGAAGAGAAACTACCCGCTTGGGCTTCCCAGGAAAATACGAACCGTGTCTTCGACCTGATTGCTCAAGGCGAAAATAGCAAGGTTGAATTCAAGGAGTCAATTCCTCAGCAAGCTGATAAAATAACAAAAGAGACAGTCGCCTTTGCCAACTCAGGTGGAGGAGAAGTATTACTTGGAATCAATGCACAGGGTTTCGCAGTAAAACCTCAGAATGAAATCACAACTCAAGACAGAGAAAATGTTGTTGATCGCATAATGGGTTTGGTTGGAAATTTAAATCCTATGCCTAAAGTCAAATGCCATCAGTGCTCAGTCGACAACCACTTTGTTTTACTTATCACTGTGTCTGAACAACAAACTGAACCAGCCTACTATTTTCAGAACACCATCTACATCCGCGACCACAGCATCTCACGCCCAGCCAATCCAGAAGAAGTAAAAACACTATTTCTAAAATGGAGCAAGACTGAATTAATGGATGAAGAACTACTTCGGGCAAAACGCTTTGACAATGAGATTGATAATCTGCGTCTGGAATCATTACGCAACATCATCAATGCGAATAATATTGCAAGAACATCCCATGCGGCTCGTGTTTACTAAAAATTGCTGAATTTATTTATAAACTTTTTTCTCTAAAAACTAACGCCTAACGCCCAACTACTAACGCCTCCCTCGAAAGGATTTCGACTATGTCAAACCTCAGTATCCAAGAACAACAACTGCTCGACACTCCCACCGAACGCTTCAAAGCGAACGAAAAACGCCTCATCAATTGTGCGAAAGTGGACGTTAATCAGCTCATGCCGATTAAGTACAATTGGGCTTGGGAACACTATCAGAATGGATGTGCCAATCATTGGATGCCGACTGAAGTGGCGATGACTAAGGACATCGAAATCTGGAAGTCGGGCAAGCTTTCTGAAGATGAACGTCGTGTCATCATGCGGAACCTTGGCTTCTTCTCGACCGCTGAATCGCTGGTCGGAAACAATCTCGTGCTCGCGATCTTCAAGCATGTGACGAATGCGGAGTGTCGTCAATATTTGTTGCGGCAGGCGTTTGAAGAAGCGGTGCATACGCATACGTTTCTGTACGTTGTCGACTCTCTCGGCTTGAACGAGAGTGAAGTCTTCAACATGTACCATGAAGTTCCTTCGATTGCCCGTAAGGATGAATTCGAAATGCGGCTCACTGCCGAGGTGCTTGATGAGAACTTTACCACCGAAACGTTCGAAGGCCGAAAACAGTTCCTGCGAAACCTGATCGGCTACTACATCATCATGGAAGGTATTTTCTTCTACACCGGCTTCGTGATGATCCTTTCCTTCCATCGCCGTAACCTCATGACCGGAATCGGTGAGCAGTTCCAGTACATTCTGCGGGATGAAACGACGCACCTCAACTTCGGGATCGATTTGATCAACGGCATCAAATCCGAAAATCCGGACGTCTGGACTCCCGAGTTCCAGCAGGAAATTCTTGATCTGGTTCGTGAATCCGTCGAACTCGAAATCGAATACTCTACCGATTGCCTCCCCCGCGGCGTCCTCGGTCTCAACGGCGAACTCTTCCGCGATTACGTTCAGCACATCGCCGACCGACGCCTCGAAAGAATTGGCCTGCCCACCCAGTACGGTTCCAGCAACCCGTTCCCGTGGATGAGCGAAACCATGGACCTGGCCAAAGAAAAGAACTTTTTCGAAACCCGAGTCACCGAATACCAAACCGGAGGCACCCTCAGCTGGGACTAAACAAGCATTCTGCTTGACCGGGGGCAGTCGCATGGGCGCACAAGGTTTAAGTGCGTTTCGTTTGCTCCTGCAGGGCGATGTTGGTTGAAGATTGAAAGCTTATAGAGACACTCGCATTTGTGGGTGTCTTTTTTCTTTCAATATGACATAACTACAAGCACGAAGCCTAAGCGAGTGTGTTCTCTCGGGTTGACACACTCGCTTAGGCTTCGTGCTTATATAATCACACTCGTAGCGAAACGGAATGTTCTCGGGATTCTTTGGGCTCAATCACTTGAATGGGTGGATCGCCGCCGAAGCGATATTTCAGGCCGCGCCAGATATGCTCGCTTGTGAATAATGACTGAACGGTCGTCAATAAATTGATCATCATGGTCGTGGGAATAGAGATGAGAAAGACCAGGAAACGAGCCGGGGTGACCCAGAAGATGGATCGTCCTGCGATTTTTCGCACACGATCGCGAACCTTGTTCTGGATGGTGATCGCCAGTGCGAGTGACGAAAGTGTGGTGATGGTAAGGCCGGCCAAAAATGAACTTTGATAGAGATTGGGAATCATTGAACCCAGCATTGCGATGCTGAACAGCAGGCTGACAATCAGGTTATAGGCCACTACAATTTTCCAATGGGGATTATGCAGTCGAACGGTCAGGTATTGTCGAATGACAAAATTGTAAAGTTGCTGCATGCCGCAATCCTCATGATTCAGTACGAGCAGGTCCGGTAAAAAACGAGTCTGTTTTCCCTGGTCACGCATATAGGAGGCAATCGCACTGTCTTCTCCAAAAGAGCGTTTCAAGTGGTCACGTAAAGGCCCCGGCTGCAAATCTTCAGAACGAACCGCCATGCATCCCCCCCAGGGAATTTTCGCGGCAATCATCATCGGCACCGCATACATATTCCATGTGTAGCAGCATAACGTTCCTAACCGAGCAGACTGAGGCACATACCAGCGGTTGCCTGTGACCACTCCGACTTCAGGTTCGGCTAACCCTTCTGCGAGCCGTCGCAAACAGAACGGCTCGATTTGAGCGTCGCCATCGACAAAAGCAACGATCTCAAAATCCTCCAGGTCCTCGGTTCCTCGCAGCATTCCCGAAATCTTACCACTGCAGGTTGACAGCCGATTTCCCAGATTGATGACATCGCAATCTGAATCGGGATTTTCATTCAGAAACTCACGCACAATTGGCCAGGCTGGATCTTCTGGTGAATCAATGACGAGTCGTAAGCAATAGTTGGGATAGTCCTGTGTGCAGAGGCGTTTCAGGCACGATTTGAGCTCCGGATCGGCCCCTTTGAGAGAGAGAACCATCAATAATCGTGGAAATTCGGCATCTGTAAGCTGTGGTGGTGAAGGCTTTCGAAAAGCTTTGCGGACTAGCAGGATCAGATAAAACTGCCCAACCGCCAGAGCCGTAAACGGGAGTAACAGTAAGATTTCAAAAGCAGAAAACATGCACGGGCCCAAGCAGGAATTGTGGAAAAAAACATGGACACTTTTCAGTAGAGGCAGGGGTGCGTTCAATTTCAATTACTGAGTCGAAAACCCTCACAAATTCTCGAATATTGGCCTTTTGTACTCACTGGGAGAATTATTCAGGGGATGTTTTCGTGACTGACACACGGTTCTGGCTTATTTTTGAAACCGGATGAGCTGCAGTAAAGTAGTATAAGAGACCAAATTCAGTCCCTCTTTTGGAATGATGCTTTTATGCAGACTTTCGCTCAAACGACTTTTTACTCAGGAATGCTTGCTGCTGTATTTAGCCTGGGCATTTATGCTGAGGCTCCTGCAGGTGATGCCGCTCGATATTTTCCAGCGACCACAATCATCTATGCCGAAGTCGATCAACCTGTCGATTTAATTGAAGGAGCCCAGCAGAATCCTCAGATTTCCCAACTGCTTGATGAACTCAAGACAATACCAGCCATCAAGAAGGCGATGGAAGGAAAAGACTTTCAGAAATTTCAATTTGCTTTGAAAGTCGTCGAAGCCAAGCTGGGGCAGAAATGGCCCGAGGCATTGGCCGAATTAACTCACCATGGAATCAGCATCGGAGTCGATCCCGTTTCGAATGGAGTTGGGCTCCTTATGCAGGCTGAAGATGCGGAAGCATTAAATAACATCACAAACTCTCTGGTCGAACTTATCGAAGGGGATGCAAAAAGCAAAGGACAAGAACCTCATTTTGAGCAGATTGAATATCGTGAAGCGAAAGTTTTTAAAGCAAGTGATTTTGGGTTTGCTACCTGGAATAACTGGATATTGATTGGCAACAAAAGCGACGTTGGGCGTTCCATGCTGGATGCTTTGATTGACGACTCAAATACTGGGCTCTCAAGCACAGAGAACTTTCGGAATGCCAGCAATGCAAAAACTGGCGATGCAATTGCCTGGTTATTTATCGATATCGACGCAGCTCGAGCCGCCAATCCAGATGAAAACATTTATAGTAACAAAGCCGATGATCCCGGCGGAGAGTTTTTGCTTGGTGGACTTTACAGTGCCTTTCATGAGACACCTTATCTAACAGGAGAACTGCAGACAGTCGACTCGGGTTTGAAGCTCAAGCTTTCCGTCCCGTTTGATCGAAGTTCCATTTCCGAAGAACGGAATCATTACTTTGGTCCCGAGGGGACGGGCTCCGCATCCTCTCCGATTTATGTACCAGGTCATCTGTTGACGATTTCATTCTATCGAGATCTCAGCCAGATGTTTCAACGTGCTGGAGACTTATTTGATGAAAAAGCCAACGACGATCTCGCCAAGGCTGATGTCGGGCTTTCAACCCTGTTTTCCGGTCGCAATTTCGCCGATGAAGTGCTTTCAGGCATCAGTCCGCAAATGCAATTTGTGATTGCTCGGCAGACATTTGCCGAAGATAAACCGATTCCATCCATCAAACTTCCGGGGTTTGCACTGGTCACGGAATTGAAAGATCCCAAAGTCTCCCGGAAGGAGTTTCGGCGAAACTTCATCAACGCGATTGGCTTTTTCAACATCGTGGGAGCGATGAACGGTCAGCCCCAGCTGGAAATTGATTTTGAATCGATTGAAGGTGGCGAACTGGTCACGACCAACATGGTGCCCGAAGTCGATCAGAAACCCGATACGGAAGCACGCATCAATTACAACTTTTCTCCATCAATCGCTTTTTCCGACAACCTGATGATCATCTCCACAACCAGCGAACTGGCAGAAGCCGTGGCGTCTTCGAAAGAGAGATTGAGTGTCGAGCCAGCAGAAGACACTGGAGACATTCGAAACACAGCAATGCTCCTGAGTGTCAAAGAACTGGTTCGCCTTGTCGTCGACAATCGAGAGCATCTCATTTCGCAGAATATGCTCAAAGAAGGTCATACTCAAGAGGAGGCCGAGACTGAAATTGATTCTCTTGTGAAAATCGTTCGTCTGTTTAAAAGAAGCAAAGCTGTGTTATCAACAAGTGAAACGACTTTAGACTTCACGCTTGAAGTTGAAATTAATGCCGACAAGAGTCCACGTGAGTAGACTGTTCATGTTTGTTTCATAAATCATGCAGGTCAGGCTGTTCCTGATGATTTGTGCGCCACCTTCAATGTCGTCGGGCACAGCATAACCTAAGGCTTGGTTTCCAAACTTAAGGGTTAAGATTATAAATTTATCTCCAGTGAGGTTTGATGATGAAATCTGGCCAGACAAATATTGATCCTGAATGGGCCTGGTCGGCTTATCAGCCAGAACAACCTGAGGATTGGACACAAAGGCAAGTCGCCCACTTTTATCGCCGCTGCGGTTTCGCTGCCAATCCAGAAATGTTGCAGAGTGGCCTGCAAAAGAGTCCCCTTCAATTGGCATCCGAGCAAATTTCGAATCGACAGGAATCGCCACAGGTTGAAAAGGTATCTGCGTCTCTAGCCCGTTCGGTTCTCGCGACAGCTGATGCCAAAAATTTACCAGCCTGGTGGACTCACCGATTGCTGAATACATCGGTTCCTCTCCTGGAGAAAATGACACTCTTCTGGCATGGACACTTCGCGACAGGAGCGGAAAAGGTCAAAGATGCTCAATTGATGTTCGATCAGAATCAGATTCTCCGAGAACATGCTCTCGGGAATTTTGGATCGCTCGTCCATGCAATCTCTCAAGACCCGGCCATGCTGATTTATCTGGATTCCGCCTCCAACCGAAAAGTTCATCCGAATGAGAATTTCGCTCGGGAGATTATGGAACTCTTTGTGCTTGGCGAAGGGAATTACTCTGAAAAAGATATCCGGGAACTGGCCCGCTGTTTCACAGGCTGGGAAATTCGTCGCGATCAGTTTTACTTCAATCGTTTCCAGCATGATTTCGATGAAAAGATCATATTCAATGACACAGGCACATTTACGGGAGAACAGGGAGTCGATCTGGTTCTTAAACAGCCAGCCGGGGCAGAATTTATCGTCGGCAAATTGATGCAGTTTTTCATTGCCGATGAAGGTTTGCAGCATCCGGAATTAATTCAACCACTGGCCAGTCAATTCCGCGACTCTGGTCTGGAGACCGGGGCGCTGCTGGAAACGATGCTGTCGAGTAATCTGTTTTATTCGGACTATGCGATGGGACGGAAAATTCGTTCTCCAGTCGATTTTGCAATTGGCTTACTCAATTCGTTTGAAGGAACAACGAATCTACTCGAGTTGAACAGAGGTCTTGATGAACTTGGCCAGAGACTTTTTTATCCTCCAAATGTGAAGGGTTGGGAAGGCGGTCGAAACTGGATCAATTCATCGACTCTGCTCGCGCGAGCCAATTTAATGCAATCCCTGCTGGTACGCGATGAAACTCGCTTCGGAGGTGGTTCCTTAAGTCAGTATTGCAAAACACACGGGGTGACATCGCTCCAGGAAGCGGTCGACTGGTTTGTAGAAATACTGCTGGCAGTACCCTTGAGTGAACCTAAACATTCTGAACTCGTTCAACGATGCGAACATGGTTCCGGTTCGTTTGAAAATAATTTAAGACGCGGGCTCGGGTTAATTGTATCACTTCCCGAGTATCAATTGGCTTAACTCGCGCAGTCTAACTTCAATTGGAGTACAGCATGTCTCTTGTTCGACGTGAAATTCTGCAGTTATCCGCAACTGGCTTAGCGGTTTTGGGATTCCAGCAAACCGCTCCAGCATTCTGGGGACAGATCGCAGACAATGCTGCCGGGCAGGAGAATATCCTGGTCGTTGTGCAGATGACTGGCGGGAACGATGGGCTCAATACAATCATCCCTTACACTCAAGATGAGTATTATAAGCAGCGTCCCAAACTGGCAGTCCCCAAAAAAGACGTATTGAAAATCAATGATGAATTCGGATTTAACCCGGCTCTGGACGGGTTCTCCGAATTGCTCGAAGCGGGTTTATTGGGTGTTGTGCAGGGTGTCGGTTATGCTCAGCCGAACCGGTCTCATTTTGAATCGATGGATATCTGGCATACGTGTCAGCGAAAAACGGGAGATCGTTCCGATGGCTGGCTCGGTCGAGCAATTGATCAACTGGCAGAGGGAGAATCGACCGAGACGACCGGCATGCACATTGGGAATCGTAAGCAACCGTTGGCCGTCGCCAGCCGGCATCACAGGGTTCCCTCGATTCGTTCGATCGAGCAATTTCGATTGCAAACTCAGGAAAAAGATTCCATCCAGGCGATGCGTTCGTTAGCTCAGTCTGAAAATTCAGAAGCCGATTCTCTACTCAACTTTGTACAAACAAGCACAACGACTGCAATTGATGTCAGCCAGAAACTTCAGCAGGTGAGTAAAAGTAAGAATTCAAATATGAAATATCCAGAGACGGAACTGGCTGGTAAATTAAAAACCGTCTCACAACTGATCGCTTCGGACATCGGTGCCCGAGTGTACTATGTCGAAATTGACGGGTTCGACACCCATGCATTCCAAGCTCCTGCTCACACTGCATTATTGCGAGAACTGGGCGATGCTCTCAACTCGTTTGCACAAGACCTGCGTGAAAAAGGGATGCAGGAGCGAGTGTTGACCATGTGCTTCAGCGAGTTTGGACGACGTGTCGCCCAGAATGCCAGTGACGGGACCGACCACGGCACCGCCGCTCCCATGTTTCTGATGGGAAGCGACCTCGAAACCGGACTCATCGGCAAACATCCCAGTTTGACGAACCTGGACAATGGCGACCTGAAGTTTCACACAGATTTCCGACAGGTCTACGCAACAGTTCTCGATAATTGGCTCAGCTGCGACAGCTCTCACATCCTGGACAAACAATACGAATCGTTACCTTTGTTTGTCGCTTCGCGATGACACTCTCACTTGAGATTCTTCAAATAAGAATCCGATGTAACTCCTATTCTGATTCAACTTGATCCATAATCAGCCGGGTTTGTTGCTGAGACCACAGATGATTATTGAGGTCATGAATCGGGATCAGTCCACCGACGAGTCTGCGGCAGAAGAAATCGAGCTGCCTGGCGGTAGTGTGTCGCTCGTTGGACAGGTTTTCTGAATTAGAATTTCCAATTGGCTCAGCCTCGCTTTGCCAGATCAACTGATACTCTCCATCAATCCAGATCTGACCCTGTCTGGTTTTGATGTGATACTGAGAGGACTCCTGTTGATAGCTGAAATGGACCAGGACCTCAGACGTTTCCTGAGTCCTGGTTGTTTTATGAAATTGCAGAGTCCACTTCTGTGGATGAATTGATATCGATGTGCTATTGAATTTATAGCCCGGCAAGAGCCAGCGGAACCATCCCAGAGCCGCCCCAATTTCGGCTGCTTGATCGGACATTGAGTGCTCAGAATTTAATTGACAGGTCATTTCCAGTGGCGGCCCCAGTTCACTCGCCATCAGTTCCTGACATCGCAATCCTGTCGGAGAAAAGCAAAGGCGATGTTCCACGGAGGTGACTGCAGTCGTCGACTTCGCCAGAGCTGATATTTGCTTCAAAGCCACATCAGAGAGTAGAGAGGTCTCCGCCAGATAAACCGATTTGTCCTGTTTGAGACACTCGACATAGGGGAGTATGCCAGGCCAGCCTGTAGAGAGCATCAGAACGGCATCGACATCCCAGTTGTGGATCAATTCCTGAAAGGAGCGACAGACGGTCGCTTCGACAAGTTCAGCAGATTGACGGGCACAATGAGCAACATAATCGTAGACAACGGTCACTCGTACGCGTTCTCGCAGAGAGTTCAACGTGGGTGCATACACCTGTGTAAACTCAGGTCCACTCGCCCCTATCACTCCCAGTTTAATCATCCCAGTCCATCCGATATTTTATTGAGTCGTCGAGTTCGAAGAATTCTCCTGACAAGAAGAGGCTTAGAGTTGAATTTTCGCGCCGAGCACTTTAACAAACTCTCGAATCCAGGCCGGATGTGCTGGCCAGGCAGGAGCAGTGACAAGATTTCCATCGACATAGGCTTCATCGACATTTTTGCTGACAAAATCCCCGCCCGCCAACGACACTTCAGGACCACAGGCCGGATAAGCCGTGCAACTTCTCCCCTGTAAAGCTCCCGCTGCGGCTAGAATTTGCAAGCCGTGGCAAATTGCAGCGACCGGCTTGTTCTGAGTCATGAAATCGCGAACAATCTCCAGAACCTTCTCATTCAGACGCAAGTACTCGGGAGCTCGACCGCCGGGAATGACGAGACCGGCGTAATCACTCAATGTGATTGCATCGAAATCCGCATTGAGTGTGAAGTTGTGCCCCGGCTTTTCGCTGTAAGTCTGATCGCCTTCAAAATCGTGAATGGCCGTCCGAACCTGATCGCCGGATTTCTTTCCCGGACAGACCGCATGGACTTCGTATCCCAGTGTTAAGAGAGTCTGAAAGGGGACCATGATTTCATAGTCCTCAACATAATCGCCAGCCAGCAATAATAATTTCGGAGTCGACATTTCACTCAATTTCTAAGGAGACTGATTTTAGCCGCCGTAATGCATCTATGTTGTTTCGTGAACAGTTTGTTTCTGAACTGTTAGACTGTCTGTATTGTGATCGAGACAGGTTCAATCGTCAAATCGTATTTCGAGCCGGGCTTGATTGCTGACATAGATTAGTGGAAACTGATGCAACTCGATAAGTGAATCGTAATCTGAACAGTAAAAATGTGGCTGGGAGTTCTTTGATGAATGAACTAATGCGTATAACACTGCTGCTAGTGATGGCAATTGTGCTGGTGCCAGGGTGTAAGCCGAATTCGACGGTAACTGAAAACGAGCCCGCTGCCGCTCCTGAGCCGGAAAAACGGCCTAATCTGTTGAAGCGGAAAACTCAGGAAGTTGTCGACAAGAATAAAGTGATGGCCGAGAACCCGGCTTTGATTGAAGTCGAGAACAAGGTAACAGGGAATGATCCGTTATCGACCGCTCTCACCGGGTATATTGCTGCTTCATCGAGAGTGAATGTGCTGAATTTTCAGCGTCAGATCGATTTGATGAAAGCCACTGAAGATCGTAATCCGACTTATCAGGAAATTGTCGATGTGATCAAGCAAAACAACATGGAATTCAATGCGTTGCCGGACTATCAGATGTTTGCATACGATGAAACCACAGGTGGTTTCGGAATCCTTGAAGATCCGGATGCGAAGAAAGCGTTCTATGATCAGGTGAAGTAGAATTTATTCACAGGATACAAGCACGAAGCGCAAGCGAGTGTGTTGAGACCAAATGAGTTGGCACACTCGCTTGCGCTTCGTGCTTGTATGTTTCACAATTTCTGAAATTCACTCACACCACTAAAAAATGGGCTGATCATGGGCTAACAGATCGGCCACATGAGCCGCTCCCAGAAGTGGGGCTTTGCTGGTCATGATGACATGAATTGGAATTCTGGAGAGGGCATCTCGAAATCGGCCTTTTCTTAAGAAGGCGTCGCGGAAGGTGTCGCTGTCGAGTAGCGGCAATATTTTGGGAGCAATGCCGCCACCAATATACATGCCGCCAAAGGCCATCAGTTTTAAGGCCAAATTGCCCGCTTCTGCTCCGTAGAGGCCGACGAACATTTCCATTGTTCGAATACAGGCAGGGCATTCTCTGGCCAAAGCCGCCGCAGTGATGACGGCTGCCGGAATTTCTTCTTTCATCTTCTCAACAACGTGCTCTGCTGGTTTCTCTCGATAAGTATTGACCAGAAATTCAAAGATGTTTTCAATGCCTGGGCCGGAAAGGACGCGTTCCCAGGATACATTTTGGAACTTGTTTCGCAGGAAGCTGAGCAGGGCATCCTCTTCATGTGATTTCGGCGAAAAGTCGGCATGACCGCCTTCACTCCCAAAAGGATGGTAACGGGTGCCGTACCAAATCCCCGCTTCACCCAATCCAGTACCCGCAGCGATGACGCCACGGTTATCATCAATCTCCCGGCCCTGGTGAATGCAGACCAGATCGTTCTTGTCCAGGATTTCGACCGACCAGGCCATCGCTTCCAGGTCATTGATCACTCGAGTTTTCTTCGTGCCGACGCACTCCGCCAGGACAACTTCATCGACCATCCAGGGAAGATTCGTCGTTTTGCATTTGCCGTTATCAACAGGTCCAGCGACACCAAAACTAGCCGAGACGATTTCACACGGATTATCTTTCAGGAACTTCCGCACGATTACGTCGAGATCCGAATAATCTTTAGAGACGTATCGCTGCTCCTTAATAATCTCTTTGGGATTGTTCTCATCGAACAAGGCCAGAACAGTTTTGGTTCCACCAATATCGCCCGCCAACAACATGAGGTTATTCCTCTATTGAGTTCTCCAGAAACGTAGAGACTGGATCGTAATGTTCGGACCGGACAGGCACAATGCTTCTCACTTGGGAACGTTCTGGTTATCGCTCGCCTGCCTGAGAATTTCTGTCGGGTCGTACTCCTTCCCGGCCATCTCCTGGAGCACTTTTCGAGATTCCAGATCTTCTGGACGAAACTTCTTTGAGATTTCCGTGCGGAAAATGTGGTCTCCCTGATGATAAGCCGTAACAAGCAGCAAGGTTCCGAACCCGAACAGAGCCGCAAAGAGAATAATGTAAGGCTGTAATCCTGTTCCAGAGGGAGCCACCCGCACGACGATATTTGACTCTACTCGGGCAGACAGAATAAGCGGTGCCATATGCTGGCCACCATTGGAAGCGTAGCTGTACAGCTTGAAAAAATATCCAACGAGTTTGACGGGAGCATTCACGTTCTCGCCACGGGGGAGTCGTTTATCGAGAGATGTTGTTACAACGCGCCAGGGATCATTGCCGGAATCTTCGGTGGTAATCCACACCTCATAAGCCGTTTTCACACCATAAGGATTATCAGTTGTTTTTAACGGAAGAATACGGCGAGCCGTCCCTTTCAGGGAGATGAGTTCTCCGCGAAATAAATTGGGAGAGTGAATCAAATTGACATGCAAAATATCTTTGCGAGCCTTTTCATTGAGCAGATCTTCGTCGAGTCGACTGACATGAGCCAGTATTCGATAGTAGGCATCCGATTCATCCACACGCAGTCCCATGAATTGATCATTGATACTTTCGAGCCAGTCAGGCGGGATGTTTGTCGCTGAACCTACTTTCGAGGAATTCTCAGTATCGACGGGAGAAACAGACGAATTGACCGCATTTGACGAACTTCCAAAAGGATCAGGAGCCTGGCTGGCCAAAAATGGAGGAGCTTCGTTTCCCTCAGAGAGTGGCGAATTTACTGCGGACTCATTATCGGGCGGAATCAACCAGTGCCAGGTTTCTGGACGGGCAGCCCATAAGATTGCAATCATAATGAACGACAGTCCAGCCACCATGCCGAGCAATCGTCGCTGATCCTGCCTGCTTAAATACGGAGCAGGCTGGGGAGGGGTTTCAAATCGCATACTATTAACTTGCTTAGGAACAGACTGAAAATCGAAGGATGCTTTTCTGCAATACCAACTGTTGGGGAAATACAACGTTCAACCCATAGTAAATAGTACCGCAGTGGTAACTTAAGGAGAATATCGAAAATATTCTAAATAAAATTTGCCTGACCGGAAACCTGACATAAGTTTGTGGTGTGCGGTACTGATCGGTAGCCCCGAGAGGGACGCAGCGGACACCTTTTGATTATTCAACAAGACTGTCCCCTAAATTCAGGTGTCACTTTCAGACTTAGTATGGTCTGAAAGATAAAATGTGTCAGGTTAAAAGATTTTGAGAGGAACCCCGAGATGAAAAAAGTCATCGACAATGTAAAGCACTTTCTGGTTTGCGAAGACGGCCCAACTGCAGTTGAATACGCTGTCATGCTGGCTCTGATCGTCGTTGTCTGTCTGACAGCGATCAAGGCTATCGGAACAAACGCCAACACTCAGTTCGGCAAAGTTCGCGACGCGATCAGCTAGGTCAAATCCGCTCAACAGACTCCCATTCACATCGTGAAAGCCTCTTTGTGATTCGAATGTGGTGTTTGAGAGATACAAGACTGTTCGGAGATTTTCCGGACAGTCTTTTATGCTTTTCCGCCTCAAGTGTTTTTTGTGACCTACACTTGAATACAGGCCACTAAATTTGTGAGTTGCAGGTCAGGCACAGTCTGACCCACACAACCTGGTAGTACAATATTTCCTCCGGCATCAAAGGCTTCAGCCATGTTTCCATTCTGGTGCGACAATCTGATCACGGCAATTTGTCAGGCTTTTCCGCTGATCATTGGAATTGCCACCTGGTTCTTTTCACCTGGTGCCCGTTAAGGTAAGCCGCTTCTTATCATTGAGAATTATCTGGAACCAGTTTTCTAAGTTCTCGGTTGAGATAGCTTTCGATATCTCTGGCCAGTTCCTGAGATTTCACATACTTGGCCATCGCTTCGGCCTTTTCCAGCGTCAGATGCCGAATGACTTCTTTGATTTCCGGAATCGCATGCGGACTGACACTGATTTGCCGAATGCCCATGCCAATCAATAACGGCACACATTTCGGATCGGAACTCATCTGTCCACAAACGGAGACCGGGATGTTCTCATTCTTTGCCGCTTCAATCACCATCGCAATCATGCGAATAATGGACGGGTCGGCTGCATTATGCCATTTGGCGACCTGAGGATCGGAACGATCCGCCGCTAATGTGTATTGAATCAGGTCGTTTGTCCCAATCGAAAAGAAATCGACTTCACGGGCAAATTCTTTGGCCATTAATACCGTTGCAGGAACTTCAACCATGATGCCGAGTGCAATATCGGCATTGAATGGGATGTTCAACTCTTCCAGATCTTCCATCACTTCCCGGACAATCAATCGGGCTTGCCGGAATTCGAGGAGCGATGAAACCAGCGGAAACATAATTCCGACCTGTGCCCCCACTGAAGCACGCAGGACCGCTCGCAACTGAGTCTTGAACATATCCATATCGTGCAGAGACATGCGGATACTGCGTAATCCGAGTGCAGGATTGGAATCATCGGAATACTGACGACGAATCCAACCTGGAATTTTGTCGGCTCCCAGATCGAGTGTCCGAATTGTGATCGGCTGATTTGGAAAACCTTCAATCACTTCTCGATAGGCATTATAATGATCTTCTTCAGTTGGGATTGTGTCACGTCCGAGATACAAAAACTCAGTTCGATACAATCCAATTCCATCCGCGCCTTTTTGTTCGCATTGCTCGGCTTCCTGAGGAAATTCAATATTTCCCATCAGAAAAATACGCTGGCCATCTCTGGTTTCAGAAACCAGGTCCCGCATCTGACTGCGGCGATCTGAGACGCTTTTGTACTTCTGTCGAACTTCATTGATTCGCAACAGCGTATCGTCATCTGGATCGATGATGAACTCGCCACTCGTGCCGTCAACGACAACGGTATCGCCACCTGAGATATCCGCGATAAACGGGCCGATGCCGACAATAGCCGGAATTTCCAAGGCTGCAGCCAGAATCGCAGTGTGACTGGTTCGACCACCGACTTCGGTCACAAAACCGAGGACAACATCTTTTTTCAGACCGGCTGTTTCACTGGGTGTTAAATTATGGGCGACCACAATGACAGGCTGTGTCAATTCCGCCAGACTTTCCCGTTGTTCTCCCAGCAAATGACGGAGAATCCGTTTTTCAAGATCGTAAATATCAGCGGCTCGCTCTGCAAAATAAGCATTTCCGAGAGCCTGAAATTGGCGTGCATATTTTCTGAGTGTTCGACTGGATGCGAATTCCGGACTGTAGCAACGATCACGAATCAGTAGTTCGACTTCAGAAATCAGCTTTGGGTCCTGTGCCATTTGCAGGTGAGCAGCGAAGATCGCGCCATACTGCAGGCCAATCGCTTCATTCGCCAGGCGTTCATTTTCCAGAATTTCAGCGGAAACATTCTCGAGGGCCTGATGCAGACGTTCGAGTTCCTGATCGACAATTCGTCTTGGAATAAATCGTTGAGGAATCCGAAAATCTTCTGTGCCGATAACAAGAGCATCGCCGACGGCAATGCCGGGAGAGACCGCGATGCCGTTTTTAGTAATCATGATTATTCCCGAGAGGTGCCTGCAACGTTGTCAAATCGATGTAAAGGGGCAATTTTTGAACTTATTGTAGCAGATTCAGAATTGTCTCGCCTATCAAAACCTTAAAACCAAAGTGAACACGCGCCAATCATCCCGTGGTCGCGTAAACTCTATAATAGCTGAAGGTTATGGCATATATGACCAGGCGGGCCTGACCAGCTCAAAACAAAAATAGACTGCCGATTCTACCGGCAGTCTATTTGATGATACCGGAGATTTGGCTATTCCTGCTTAAACATTTTGTCGTCACGATTTCCGCGAGAAAGCAGATACGCCATCAAATCGAGGATTTCCTCCTCATGCAGAGTATTCAATAAGCCGTTGGGCATCATGGAAGTTTTAGAGGGTGACATGAAATCGATATCATCCCGTTTGATTGTTGTCATCGCATCGGGATTCATCATATCTGTATTCACACGGTAAGTGTCTCCTGCGAGATTAACAATGCGCCCAACAATGACTTGCCCCTCGACAGTCACAAATTGAATCGCCTCGTATTGATCACTGATCTGTTTACTGGGGACGACCACCGATTCGAGAATATCCCGCTTGCTGAAACGTCCTGCCAGTGCTGTTAAGTCTGGGCCGACTGCTCCCCCCTGTTCGTCAAAACGATGGCAGGCAAAACAGTTGGCAGCCGCAAACATCTGACGGCCATGCTCAAAATCACGATTGACGAGTTTATCCTCAAGCAGCGGGACCAGTTCTTCCATTTTCCACTCTTTAACCATCGGACGAGGCTCTGCGGCAAACGGATTGGCCGTTTCTTCAGGAACCGCTTCCAGAATTGGCTTCAGTGCCAGTTTTTCCTGGTCAGTCAATTTAGCCAATGCATCTTCGCGAATGTGTTGAACGAACAATGAGAAACTGGCTCCCCCACGATAACCGGCTGCCCGGTTAAACCAGGCAAAGTAAGTTTCCTGCAGTTCAGGAGTCCACCCGGCTGTCAAATGACGGAGTGTTTTTGCATAGTCGATTTGCTCTTCCTGAGTCGGGGCTTTCTTCAATTGCGCCACAATTTTACTCGCAGCCGAAGGGGCCTGCAGATAGACAAGCATCTGTGCGAGTTCCGAATTCAATGGATATGCTCTTGCGGGAAAGGCAGGATCAAACTTCTTAATCAATGCCTCTCGCTGATCAGCTGTCGGTGGCCCCAGTCGTACAAAAGCGACAGTATAAACTCGCATCATTGTCAGTTGTTGAGGCAAAGAAAGTTCGGACCAATCCAACTGATCGAGAGAATCGAGAATCGCAGTCAACTCTTCGTTGCCATAATTCTCAGCGGCATTCCAGTCTGGAACTGGAGCATCGATATTTTCGCCTGTTCCTTTGTCTGCTCGTACATATGTTCGAGCCAGGGCCAGCAGAGAATTTAAAGATGTCCAGGCATCCTCCTTAGCGTTCAGTGCTTTTTCTCGCCATTCCTCAGCCGGTCGATGTTCAATTGCAATCCGAGCCGCGAAACGGATGAATCGATCGGCATGACTCAAATACGGCCAGGCTTTTTCAAATGCTTCGGGATGATCCCCCAGATGCAATGTTTCCAACTCTCTGCGAATTTTGCGTAGTTCAGCCAGCTTCGAATCTTTGGCATCAATGGGTTTCGTCGATTCACTTCCCTGATAAGTAACACGGTACAAGCCTGATTGCACCTTACGTCCGCCGATTGCGAAGTACATCGCTCCATCGGCTGGATTGATAACGCTGTCAGTCAACGGAAGTGGAGTCCCGGTGATAAACTCTTCAGCAACAGCCGAATAAGTCGAACCCTGGGGAGTCATATGGACAGCATAAAGTTTTCCATAACTCCAGTCGTTGATGAAGAATGCTTTCTGATACTTGGCAGGGAACTTTGCACCATAGCCAAAGGTCACCCCAGTTGGGGAACCGGGCCCGATATTGAGGACGGGGGGTAAACTGTCCTGATAATAAACTGGCCACTTGCCTCCCCCATTTCGCCAGCCGAATTCTGCTCCGCTGATTGCATGGGATATTCGCGTCGGGCGATACCAGGGCGTATTGATGTCCCATTCCATGTCGGCATCGTACGTGAAAAGTTCGCCATCGGCATTCAGAGCCGCATCGTATTCATTGCGAAAACCAGTCGCGACCAGTTCCCATTCGGTTCCTTCAGGATTGATCCGACAGATATATCCACCGGGAGCGGGAGTCCCTTTCATGAATCCCCGACCATAAGGACGAGGTAACAGCAGATCTTCATCCCAATGCTGTGGCACGCGTGAAGTATCAATCTCGGTCAAATCCGTCCGGTTTCCACAGACGATATAGAGTCCCTGTTTGTCTTCAGTGTGGAATACCGCATGGGGACCATGTTCGCCAGTACCATGGAGAGGTCGCAGCATTTTGACGGTATCGAGTTTTTTGTCGCCATCGGTATCAGTCACACGATACAGGCCACCCGCATATTTTTTCGCTTTATTGACTGAGACATACAACGAATCAAAGGCCCAGAACAAGCCTTGAGCTTCTCCGATATCGACATCAATTTTCTCAATCTTGGTTCCCTCAGTTTGCCCCAGCGGAGGTGGTGTTACTTCATACAAGCCGCCGTATTGATCACAGACGATCAAGCGACCTTCCGGAGCCACGCACATCGATACCCAGGAACCTTCGACATCGTTCGGGACCGAATACAACAGTTCAACTTTGAAATCTTTGGCGATCTTCATATCAGCAATCGGAGTTGCTTTCGGAGTCGAAAGAGAATCCCCCTCTGCCGGCTTGGTTTCAGCCTTATCAGGCCGTTGCATGGCCTGTTTTTTGTCAGTCTTTTTTTCTTTCAACTCACGCAGTTTGATGTTCCGGAACTGTGCTTTCATGGCTGGACCACGATGGACTTGGAAGGCGATTTTTCCACTCATTTCCCGTTCACTCGGCTGATCATCAATCACGACGACAGCGACTTTTCCATCAATTTTGTGAGTGAGCCGATTTCCGCGAGCAATAATCGTAAGCTCATGCCACTCAGTGAGGTCTTTTTGATCGACGGGCACATCCAGCTTTTCTGCTGTCTTTTTGCCATCCGGACCGATAGTCACTTTCTCGCCACGTTTGGCGACAATTCCACGCCCTCGTTCATCGTAAAGCATGCCGGTAAATTCTGGTTTCGGATGCATATCCGCCTGATAACCACCGACCGACCATTGACCGACCTCAGGCATCAATTTGCTGCGATACTGAACGCCGGAGTTATTTTCACCTTCGAGTCGAAACTCGAGTTTAAGCTCGAAGTCGTCTACTTCTCCACCAGTCCAGACAAGAAATTGATTATATTTCAGATGGTCGGGACCGTTTGTTTTTCCTGTTATGACTCCATCTTCCACCGACCACAATTCGGGATTGCCGTCCCAACCTGTTAAGTCTTTTCCATTAAACAGATTTTGAAATTCCTGGCCTTGAACAGAAACTGATCCCAGCAACAAAATGCTGGACAGTGTAAGGAGTGTCATGGAATGAAAACGCACAGTAAGCTCCCGATAAATTTATGATCAAATGGAGTGAGGTTTAATTTTGAGAATGCTGATTCGCTGAGAAGGCAGGTAGCATCCGTTGTGAAGCTGCTCAGACATATGAACGCAACAAAAAGCGTAAATATATTGTTGAGTAACCGCATTGGATTGTCAATCGGTTCGAAATGGAACTGGTTATACATGAACTGACCAAATGAATGCCTTGATAATTAGCGAATTGAATTCCAGTACTCGAATCGGATACCATCCAACAAATACAAGCACTAAGCGGAAGCTAAAGTGTAGGAACCACTCGAAGCGACTCACTCGCTTGCGCTTCGTGCTTGTAATTCATATATCTAAGAGATCAACCAGACAGCAAATGCATTTGCTGCAGGAGGAAATCCCATGCCACGGGAATGGCAGTTTGTCAGTCACGATACCGGACTCGTTGAATCGTTGGCGCGAAATATTCGCAGCTCGACCTTACTGGCTCAGGTTTTAATCTCCCGCGGCATGAATCAGCCCGAGGATGCGAAAGATTTTCTATCAGCAAAACTGAAAACCCTTCAGGAGCCTGAGCTGGTTCCCGGTGTGACCGAAGCGGCTGATGAAATTGTCACTGCGATTCGAAATAAACGACGCATCACCATCTACGGGGATTACGATGTCGACGGAATGACGTCGACGTCCATTCTGTTTCATTGCATTAGCCAGGCTGGCGGAGTTGTCGATTACTACATTCCCTGCCGACTCGAAGAAGGTTATGGCCTGAACTGTGAAGCCCTTCGGGAACTGCATAACGAAGATCCAACGCGGCTTGTTGTCACGGTCGATTGCGGTATCTCCAGTGTTGAAGAGGCGGCATTGGCGAAAGAGTTGGGACTGGATTTGATCATTACCGATCACCACACCATTCCCGATGAACTCCCGGCGGCAAAAATTCTTGTGCACCCCCGGATCGGTGAGGACTCTCGGGCTTTCCCGCATTTATGCGGAGCCGGCGTGGCGTTCAAACTCGCCTGGGCAGTCAGTAAACGTCTCGGCGATGGAGAACGCTCAGACGCACGGATGCGAAACTTCCTCAAAATGGCCGTTGGCCTGACGATGCTGGGAACGGTCGCCGATGTTGTTCCGCTCGTCGGTGAAAATCGATTGATCGTCAAGTACGGACTCGAAACACTGCAACAGCAGGCCGGGGTTGGTCTGGCAGCGCTGATGAAAGAAATTGGCCTCATGGGCAAGGCATCGCTGACAGCCGAGGATATCGGTTTTGGGCTTTCTCCACGCTTAAACGCTGCCGGTCGTTTGGGACAAGCCCGCCTTGCGGTCGAATTATTGACGACAAATCAAACCGATCGTGCCTCGCAACTGGCGACCTATCTGGATGGACTCAATAAACAGCGACAAACCGTCGAGCGAAAAATCCTCAAACATGCTCGCGAAGAAATTCAGAATCATCCCGAATGGCTCGACCAACCCTGTCTGGTTATTGGACATAATGACTGGCATCCGGGGGTGATCGGAATTGTCGCCAGCCGGATCGCCGAGCAGTTTGAAAAACCGACGATTCTCATCGCCATCAATTCCAATACAGGCATTGGTCAGGGATCCGGTCGTTCCTTTGCCGGAACAAATCTGCATGAAGCGGTTTCCACATGCACCGATCTACTGGAATCGTTTGGTGGACATGCAGCCGCGATTGGTTTGCGGGTGAAACAGAGACAAATCGATCAATTTCGGGAACAACTATGCGAGAATGCCAAACTGGTCGAATCGGCTGAGGAATCGGTCCCGCGGCGAATTGATGCCGAAGTGACACTGGCGGAATTGACCGTGAAATCGATTCGCGAACTGGAATTTCTCGGCCCGTTTGGTTGCGAGAATGAACGTCCGGTTTTTGTTTCGACAGGACTGGAACTCGCAGAAAAGCCGAAAACGATGGGCGAAGGAGGCCGCCATCTCGCAGTGCGGCTTAAGCATTATGGGTGTATTTTACGAGCCATTTCCTTCGGTCGCGGCGATTGGGCCGAGGAAATGGAAAACGCAGGAGAGCGGATTTCCGTCTGCTTCAAACCGATCATCAATGAATTCCGCGGCCGCGAAAATGTCGAACTGCACATCATCGACTGGAAACCAGACGAAGCCCTCTCTGCGGTGAATTGAAAAAGTAGGACAGGCTTCCAGCCTGTCTGCATGAAGACGTCGTATCTGAAGGAATCCGCATAATCGTTAAATCTTTCCCAAATTGCCTCAAGTATCAGCTGATATGAGTCGATGTTAACGATAATTGACATACTTTTGATTGACCCCTCGCATCTTTTCCAAATGCAAAACTTCACTCGCTTTACGAGTGATATTGAAAATCAGCCTGTAAGTAAGCAGGCTGATTTCACTGAGCTTCCAATAACGGGGAGTGGTCATTATGAGTCAGATCGGATTTACAAGTGCTAGTTTCCCGTTGATCGCCAGTTCGGTTAGCGGCGGTCAGCAAAATCGGCCAGGACAGAACGAAGCGACAAAAGCTCAGGCTGGTCAAGACTTTAAGGATTCTCTCAACGCATTGACCTCCCATCAAAGTGAGGATGTTGGAGAAACTTCGCTTGAAAGTGACCGCGATGCCGACGGCCGCGATGCTCCACATGAACATCACGAACCAGCCGATCCCCATGAAGAAGCAAGGGCTAATCTGGATCGTCTGAAAGCCGAAAAACGTATCCCTGATACTGATCAAATGGTCGGCCAGTTTCTCGATTTGGACATTTAATGAGTGGCCAGAGGAAAGTGGCTAGTGATGAGAATGCTTAACTCTTCCCTGTATTTTGACAGGCCTTCCTCCTTTCGCCCTTCGCGTTCCTCCCCCTTCTCCAACTCGCTCTTGCTGTAAATGCTGTATTGGAAGTACATTCCGACAGTTCTCGTCAGAATAGCACCTTTACAGTCGGCACTTTCATGCTGCGGCACTTCAATAGCTGGATTTCCCCGGGTTTGGGGATCGACCTCGGCACTGCGAATACTTTGATCGCAGTTCTGGGGAGCGGTATTGTTGTGAATGAACCGTCGGTCGTAGCGCTGGCTCGGGATTCCCGTCGCATTCTGGGGCGAGGCACAGCGGTTGGCAAACTGGCTCGCCAGATGCTGGGGCGCACTCCAGATACCATTTCTGCAGTCCGGCCACTTTCTGAAGGCGTAATTACCGACTTCAAACTCTGTGAAGCGATGCTCAAATATTTTGTCCGCAAGGCGACTGGCGGCAAGCATTTATTACGACCGAAAACAGTCATCGCAGTTCCTGGCCGAATATCGCCCGTTGAAAAGCGAGCGGTTTTTCACAGTGCAGAACGATCTGGAGCGGGCAAAGTCTATTTGATTGAAGAAGCCCGAGCCGCTGCGATTGGAGCTGGGATGCCGATTTCCGAGCCGATTGCCTCGATGATTTGCGACTTAGGCGGTGGAACAACTGAAGCGGCTGTGCTCAGTCTGGGAGATATTGTTGTCAGTAAATCCTCGCGGGTAGCCGGAGAGCATTTTGATCATGCGATTGTCGAATATCTGCGTCGTCAGTACTCGCTGAAAATCGGATTACAAACCGCAGAACGTGTCAAAATGGAACTCGGTTCTGCCTGGAGACTTCCGCAGGAAGATGCTCTCGAAGTTCGTGGACTCGATCTGGTCAGCGGTGTGCCTCGAAAAGCGATTGTGACCAGCGAAGAAATCCGCGAAGTTCTTGTCCGCATCCTTGAAGAAATTGCCGCCTGTCTGAGAGAGACCATCGAGCAGTGTCCACCCGAGTTGATTTCAGATTTGGCGCAAACTGGTGTCGTTCTCACCGGCGGCGGAGCCTTGTTGCGGGGAGTGGATCAGTATCTCAGTGAGTTTCTGGGAATCCCCGTTCGCATCGATGACGATCCCACAACGACTGCCGCCCGAGGCACGGCGATTTGCCTGGAACATCTCAATCAATGGAAGCATGTGTTGATGTCGGACAGTGGGAATTTGTAAACAACCTACAGTCTGATGTGATTTCCATTTAGCGTCTTATTTCGTCAGGCACAGCCTGACCGACACATTCTGAAAACCTCTAAGATTTTCCTTCATGAATCATCGTGACCAGACCAGAGCGATTCTTATACTAACCAGCTGGATGCTGCTCGGTTGTGTTGCTGCTGTGCTGCCGGAAGTTCAGCGAGTCGAAATCCGCCGACAACTGCGAGATGGTTTTGCCCCTGTTGCCCGTTTTGCTGGAACGTTACCAGTCGAAACATTTCTGAGCAATTTTCGAGGCAATGCTGCGACCTCGACCAGTGAAAAGAATGAAGAGGTCTCAGAAAGCAGTGAAGAACTTTCACGGTTGGAACGACAGGTTCTCGCATTGAAATCGTTGCTGAATGATCAAAACCAGAAGTTGCCGGCAGAGACTTCTCAGAGTCTGTTTCAACCTCGATTGATTGAAGCTCGCCGCATGAGTGGATCGCTCGAAGAACGTTGGAGATCAGGCGAATGGGTCGATGCGGGGACCTCCCACAACGTCCGGGAGCAAGACTGGATTCTCAAAGCCGAGCAGCCATTGCTCGATTTGGGAGCGGATGCAAAAATTCATCCCGACGATCTGGTTCTGGCTGGGAGAGCCATCGTCGGACAGGTCTCTGCGGTTGGCCGCTGGAGCAGCGCATACCGATCTATCACTCATCCCGAATTTCGCTGTCCTGTTCAGATTTTGAAAACGGACAAGTCATCGCAGTCCGAGCAGATACCTGCTGGGAGTCTGCACGGTACCGGAGCAGAATTATGTGAGTTGAAATATGTCGAAAACACAGCTCCGATCAGCCAGGGAGATTTTGTGGTGCTGAACGATCCTGAACAAACCTGGGAACAACCCCTGGTTCTGGGGCGTGTTGTTCGAGCGGAAGTGAAAACGAACAGTCCGTTCTGGGAGATTGATGTCGAGCCGATTACCGAAGCAGAAAGTTCGCGGCAAGTTCTGATTCTCTCTCAGCAAATTTCCCCCGAACGCATTGCCGCAATGCCTAAAGAGTAATTGGAGACTCGAATGAAAATCATACTCAATCTGCTGACTCCGATTCTCCTACTGATGGTTGTCACGATGTTCGCACTGACTTTATTCACAGGACGAGCCGAGTCATCACTGCAAAATAGCGGATTGCTCTTAATTGTCTTGACCACTCTCAGTCTGACATGCTCTGCGACCTTGACTGCACTGGCGTTTGTCTGTGTTGGGCTGGCGGGGGAAGGACTTGGGCATTTTCCGCTGGGAACAATGATGGTCGCAACATCAGCGACTGCGTTAGTGAGTGTGAACTTGTCAAGAATTCGTTCTGTTTCCTGGGTGTGGCGGGGATTAGGAAGTGTGATTCTGGCGAATACACTGTGGATCCTGATTTGCCACCTGACGAGTTTGATTCGAGTGGAACAGTCGCACTCTTCAGGAGGTGAATTCTTTGAAGCCGGACAGGCAGTCCTGATCACTGGTGGAATGTGGTTGTTACTCTCAATACTGTATGCAGGGATACTTTCATTGTTTCGTCCAGCCCATAAGGGATCGTTTCAATTTGAGTAAATGCTCACTTTTCAGGAGCACGCTCATGAGACATGCGATCAGCCGGGAAGGGTTGCATCAGGTTTTCGAGAGATTCCCGTTCGACCAAATCGGGACTGAGCCAGCGTGAGATTGCGTTCTGATCTTCAAGAATGACGGGCATCCTTTTCTTAGGATGATAGATCTCCACCAGACTGTTTGCATCGGTTGTCACAATCGTGCAGGACTCGATTGTCTCATTGCCATCGGGCGATTGCCAATGCTCCCATAAACCAGCCAGGCAAAGGAATTCTGCGTCTGTTCGGTAAAACAGTTGACCGCCCTCATAGAAGTTGGTCGCTGGAATCACACAGCGACGTCGCTTGAATGCCTCGCGATAGGTCGGTTTCTCATGAATCGTTTCACTGCGGGCATTGAAGGTCATCCGCTGGAACGCCTTCGCCGTTTTCTGGCGAGCATTCGGCTTCCACCAGAATGGAAGCAAGCCCCATTGCAGACTGACCAACTCACGCTCGCCGGACCGGTTCAGGCGAATCGCCGGGATGGAAGATAACGGAAAGAAACTGCCATGTGGATCGCCCTGAGTTCGATTGATCACGATCTCCAACCAGTCGATCAGGTCGGTTGTGTTCAAAGAAGCATTAAAGGTATGACACATGGCGAATTATCAGGAATGAGACGGAATGTATTCTTTCTCCGAAACGAAGAAAGGCCACGGAAAAATCCGTGGCCTTTCAGTTTAACAAATCATCCCGAAGCGGGAATCCTTTTATCGTCGTTTCGGACCTTCGTTCACAGGAACATCGCAAGCAATGTCGCACTGATCGTTGTCGCAGTCGTCAACGGTATCGTTGAATGCTGACCCACGAGTGTAGGCAGCGACACCATTTCCACCACCGCCACCGAAGCTCTTCTCTTTTGAGAATCCGGTGTAGAGGTACGACTGATTCAAACTACCGATGGCATCGCCAACATCGTTCAGTTCAGCGACAACGGCGTGCTGAATTGAGCTTAAGCCGACGATCAAACCGATGACCAGAATCGTGGCAATGAGCACCAGTTCTGCAGAGACGATGAAACCCGCCTCATCATTGAGTAATGCTTTTAGCATTTCAGGGGACCTTTTCTTTTTTAACATTAATTACAAAGAGAGATGTTTTGGATTTCGTCAACTGGCCAAAGTTGCTGCTTTATCCGGCCATGGGTTCTCAAATTTTCAGGCTCGATCAATTGAGAAAAGTTCCATGAGTTCAGACTAAAAACAGTGAAATCCAAGCAAAGTCGAACGGCCAAGAACGACTTCAAACCTGAACTGCAGAGTGCAACAGTAAAGAATGGAGGCTCATTTCCATCAGTCACTGCAATGACCCGCATTCGATCAAAACAAGTCGCAGAATAGCAACCAGCCTTTGAATCGCCTGTTAGTTTACCAGAGAACCAACCAGGTACAATATGCTTAATCATCAAAATTATCATTAATAGAAAATTGGGAAGAATGGGCATTTTGATGAACCCATGTTCCAAATTCAAAAAGCCGCATGAACAAAGGCTCACACGGCTTAGCATTTTTAGTCTTAGCAAGTAGCTGTTGACCCTAATTCGATTTAGGGCCTTCGCTGACTGGTGCATCGCAGGAGATGTCGCACTGATCATTGTCGCAATCATCAACGGAGTCTACGAATGAAGATCCGCGTGTGTAAGCAGCGAGTCCACCGCTGAAGCTTTTCTGCTTCGAGAATCCGGTGAAGCAATACGACTGGTTTAAGCTTCCGATGGCATCGCCAACATCATTCAATTCTGCAACAACGGCATGCTGAATTGAGCTCAATCCGACGATCAGTCCGATGACGAGAATCGTTGCAATGAGGACGAGTTCTGCAGAGACGATGAAACCAGATTCATCATTCATTAATGCTTTAAACATAACAGGGCACCTTAAATTTTTTAATTTTTCGTTCAGTAATTGGAATCAGGATGGAAGAACCCCAAATCTCATCGTGAATGAGAGGGGTGTCACAGGGAAAATCGCTTTCATTGGGAAACCATGTGATCAGTCCGGTTTCCGATAGACTCCGCGGAGGAATTCAGCAATGATGAAAGGAAATCTTTTCCTGGCATGAATTGCTGCCTGAATGCACCAGGGCTGTTGCCAAAACGCAACATTTCCCCAGTGTGCCTTCAACATGAAAGACCGTACGAGCAGTCACAATGATCTTTTTCCGATTCTCGTTTGAGCAGAGAATCACATGTGAGTTCGTACCGATTTTAGGGATTGTAGAACCTGGCGCATGTCGATAACGATTTCGCAAACCACTGTGAAGCAGATCTTGACTCGCTGCTCAGGCTATTTGACAGAAATCTCGACACATTCTCTCCAGCCATACCGCGGTTGCAGTTTTGGGAACTCGCTTTGTGGAGTCGGCTGCTATGTGCAACACAATCCTTTTGTCACCAGAGGTCGTGACTGGGGGAGTTTTCTGGAAGTCCGGACCAATGCCGCGGAGATCTATCTGAAAACCGCTCAAAGGGAACAAAGCTGGGCTCATCGGAGCCAACGTGCGTTCTCGATCTTCTGTTCCAGCTCAACGGATCCTTTTGTCCCTCAGGAAAAGCGATTCGGCATCACAAAATCATTACTTGAAGCAATGCTCGTCTTTCCGCCCGATCAGCTCATCCTGCAAACCCATTCCACTGGGATTCTGAACGTATTGGAGCAGATTAAACGACTCAAGCAGGTGATCGACCTGAGAGTCCATGTTTCGATTGAATCCGACTACGACCGTCTGCAGGGTTTGCCCCCGCCTGCCGCAAGTGTCTTCAATCGACTGGAAACCTGCAAAATTCTCAAACATATGGGGATACCCGTAACTGTCACAGTCGCCCCTTTACTACCCATCGAACATCCCCAACAATTCTTTATGGCGATCGAAACCGCTGCCGATGGAGTGATCATCGATCATTTTATCGGGGGTGATGGCAGTCGAAACGGAAATCGTACGCGGAAAACTGCGCTCTACAAGGCCATGTGGGAAGTCAATCCAAATTCAGTTACAATCGAGTATCGAAAGCAGATCATTGAAATTGCTCGACAAATTATGCCCGGTCGCGTCGGCGTTGGTTCATCGGGATTTGCCGGTCACAGACAATGATCCTCATCAAGATTTCCTATGAATACGTCAGCCGATCAAAATCTGATCTCCTCGATTCGCAAAGGCGAGGAATCTGTCTGGAAACATGTGATCGAAACGTACGAAGGACGTTTGCAGGCATTCGCTTACAGTCGACTCAACAATAAAGCGATGGCAGAAGATATCGTTCAGGAAACATTCATCGGTTTCTTAACCAGTCTGCCAAATTACGATGATAAACGAACCTCTCTCGAATCGTTTCTATTTCGAATCGCCGCCTATAAAATTACCGATGCTCTCCGAAAACAGGGGCGACGCCCTTCGATGGCAATGGATGACGATCCGACAATTCCCGGACGCAGCCGAAAAGCTTCCAGCATGGCTCGCAGCCGAGAGGGAGCAGATCGGCAAAAAAAACATTTGCTGGAGACGTTGTCAGAAACAATCCGTCAATGGAGGGACGAGTCTGATTATGAACGAATCAAATGCTGTGAACTTCTGTTTGTCCGAGGCTTACCCAATAAAAAAGTGTCCGAGAAACTGAATCTCACCGAACAGCAGGTCGCGAACCACAAGCAGGCCTTATTACACAAGCTGAAAGACCATTCGATTACGGATCGTTCGGATTAAATTTGTTGTAGAGCTCTCATTCTCGAATATCAACCTCCCGATGGTGAATGCTTTGGGATGTCTTGAGTTCGCGTTTTGTGAACAGTTTCCGGCATGCAAAAGGCTACTGTCTGAAAATGGTTCCCTTTTTGCCGCACGCAAGTGTACAGTATATCCATAGGGTTATTCCGTCTAAGATAATCACTGAGATTGCCACAGTGAACCTTTCGTTTGGAAACAAGCTCTACATTTCATATCGCTCCGCAAAATTGAATAGACTTCTGAAAGCTTCCATGATTTCCTCACCTGATGAAAATTTGGATCACGACATCGAATTCGACAGTATCGAATCGGCTCTGACTGCGATTAAAGCAGGCAAGATGGTGATTGTTGTCGATGCCAGTGATCGGGAAAACGAGGGCGATTTTATCTGTGCAGCCGAGACGATCACGCCTCAGATGGTCAACTTCATGTTGCGGCAGGGAGGCGGAGTTTTGTGTGTGCCCGTCATTGATGAAACGGCTCAGCGTTTGCAACTTGGTTTTGCGGCTGCCAGTCAACCCAACAACACACCGCATCACACGAACTTTCTGATCCAGGTCGATCATGTCGATTCAGGAACTGGCGTGAGTGCGGAAAACCGGGCTCGGACGATACGCGAACTGGCCAATCCGCTTTCGCATCATGATGACTTCCTGAAACCTGGGCACATCTCTCCGCTACTGGCAAAAGAAGGTGGCGTTCTTCGTCGAGCCGGTCACACCGAAGCGACGATCGACTTAATGAGACTGGCTGGTATGCGTCCTGTTGGTGCATTGATCGAAATTCTCAGCCCGACTGGTTCGGGCATGGCGACCATCGAAGAGCTTAAAACGATGTCGGTCGAATTCGAGATGCCGATGATTTCGATTTCGGGGTTGATTCATTATCGCCGTCAACGAGAACAACTGATTCGACGGGTTGTGGAAGTGCCCATCAAAACCAGAGACTTCGGCACACCAACCTTTATCGGATACAAAGTCGAACATGAGGATCAGGAACCTCTGGCTATGGTCTGGGGCGATTTGCAGTCGGTCGAGGCTCCGCTGATTCGTATGCACTCTTCCTGCTTTACGGGTGATATCCTCGGTTCACTTCGCTGCGATTGTGGCGATCAGCTGCACATGGCTATGGAGATGATCCAGCAGGAAGGAGCAGGCGCAGTGGTCTACCTGCCGCAGGAAGGCCGAGGCATTGGATTGACCGCTAAGTTGCAAGCCTATCAATTACAGGACGAGGGTTACGATACCTATGAAGCGAATGTGAAACTCGGTTACAAACCAGACCTTCGCGATTTCATGGTCGGCTTGCAGATCCTCAAAGATCTCGGTCTGACGCAAATACGATTGCTCACGAACAATCCTAAGAAAACCGAAGCCTTCGAAAAATGGGTTGACCTGAAAGTCATCGAACAGCTCCCCATCATTGCTCCTCACGACGAAAATCGTGAACGATATCTGGCAACCAAACGAGACAAAATGGGACATGTGTTGCCTCATAAAACGTGAGTATGACGAAAACCGTTTGCGTATGAGAGAACTCTCAGTTGCTCCGGATCGCTCTGTAATCGGGATATTCGGGATGGCACGTCCCAGAACGAAGTGATGGGCGTGGGAATCGCCCACGACCACGCCCTTCGCTTTGCTCAGGGGCATGTGACCCGATGATTATTCTTTTTTCAATCGTTGGCCAACTGTCCAATAGTCGCACACGGGCATTTCTACCGCGTTTCAAATGAAAACTGGAGAAATTCCACAGTTTTAAAGTCACTGGTTATCACCAGATAAATTCTGGAAAGTAATCAAACCCAGGTGGTGGGGGCGCACTCGAAGAGAAGGCCCCGAATCGTTAACTTCCGGGGGCTTCCGCTGAAGCGGAGCGCCCCCGCCACCCCGGAGGTCCTGAAACATGCAGAGCAGGCACTTGTGACTGCTATTGAGATCTTTTCAATCCGTATTTTGAGTTGGAACAATCGCGTCGGGGAAAGTTGCAAAGCACGACATCGGAGTGCGAACATTTGTTGGACACCCACGATACGCCCAGGCAGGGTACTCGTCATCAGGTGGAAGCCGTCGTCAGCAATACGAGCATGAGACCGATCATCATCAGGCTGATTACAAACAGGTGGCGTCTGCGAAAGAGAGGGTGTTCTGTTGCGTGATAACAGACCAGACCAATTCCCCAGATACAGGTCAACAGGGTGAGTCCCCAGCGGTCTATTGCTTTCGGATTAGGAGCAGTCACATGTGGAATTGAGTTGGAAGCCGATCCAGACATGCTAACGGACCGATACATGGCCAGCGATTGAGATGTCCAACTGCTCTCCGCAATTGAGAACCAACCCTGATAAAGTGGAGTCTCGACCTGACTCAGAGATAATTGAACCTCTTCCTGAAATTCGGCAGGTATCTTTACAGTAAGACTTTGGCCTTCCTCAATTTGTTCTTGAGTCTCGGAAGTGAGCAATTTCAAATCATCATAATTCGAGCTGATTTGCCTGCCCATCAATTCCAGAATTTGAGTATTGTCCAACCAGGTTTTGACTAAGCGATCCGGCGGGCTTTGTGTAGTATTTCGATCAATAATTCGCCAGCTGGTTTTCGTTGCTGAGGCAGGGGTTGGCAAATCGATTCGATATTCTGTGTATGCTGAGGAAGGCTTTACAGACTTCCAGTGGATCAACAGGTTCGCAGCTTTGATCTGGCCCAAAGTCTCGATTTGCAGAGAAGTAGAGTTTTGCTGGACGATGACTCCGTCTGAGGGAAATATCGCGAGGATTTCACAATCGGCTGGAATCTGAATCGTCGAATGAAACGCCACTTTTTCAGATGTCTCTGCAGGCCAGACAATCAGTGTTTCCCCATTCCAGAGATTACCCTCCTGGAAAATAGTATGATCCAGCATTGGAGAGATTAATTCCAAGCGATTTTCTGATTGCTCGCCGCTCTTACTTCCTGAAGACGGAGCCTGTCTCTCTAACTGTTCGGGATTCTCCTTTCGAAGACTATCGCGATCAGAGAGACCGTCCGACTCCTGAGAAACGACGGTCTCAATTTTATGCAATTGGTAGGCGGGCAAGTCTCGGAAGGATTGCTTGTCCGTCCACTGCAGAGTGAGTGGTTTCGAACTCATGAGTTCAGAATTCTGCTCTCCTGATCGAGACAGAGACCATTGGGTTCTGGATATCGAATTGATGATGCGTGCAGATTCCTTCAGGGATGTAGCCGTCAGGATTCTCGGTGGCGATGTACTGATATCATTGGCTTTGAGACTACGTCGCTTCTTCCAATTCACTTTCAGAGAAAAACTTTCGTTAATCGGTTGCTCAAACAGGAACTGGAACTGGTTTCCATTATTGATAAGACGCACACCGTTGCTCTGGCCGTCTGAGACCAGTGTGACAGACTCTGCACTCCAGTTGGAATCATAATGGCATAGTAACGACCAGAGTGGTCCCCCTGAAGTTATTCCCTGGTAAGTGGCGTTTAAGAGAATCTCCTTCTGCTCGACCTGATAGACAAAATCCGCCTGCAGTTTCAACTGAGCAGGCATTGGCTGCAGGCCAATACGAATCGACTTGGCATTCTGTACGCGAAAGCATTGTGCAGACGGTTGAACAGCAGACGTTTCATTCCACAGACTTTGAAAGGATTCCTGAGTCAAACGGCTCGCTTTGGCATCGACGAACTGGCATGTTAAACCATATCCAGGCACCAGAGTTTGCACAGCAAGTTGAGTTGGGCATGAGGAACCGTTATCGACGATCTGAGGGAGTTTCAGGAGTGGCTCCCGATTAATGACTGGAACCGTTGCCAGAAATCGAATGACACAAGTGGCTTTACCGGGGATCGTCTGAGAGACTTCCATGTTCACGAGTTGACCTTCAGATTCATCTCCCATTTTTTTGACGGCAACTTGTTTCGCACCGACAATATCCTGAATGAATAGATTTGCTGGCAGCTCTATCTGAAACTCCCGACTATTGTTTTCAATGACGTTATAACCCAGTTGCCATGTCAATTCGATTTGCTGGGGATCTAGTTCCAGCAAGGTGTTTATCTCGGTCACATTGAGTGGATTCACTTTGGAAACAACGCCGCTGGCAGAAATGTTTTCGACTTCGAGAGTGAGCTGATCTGTGGATCCCAGTTTGACAGTCACATCTCCCTGATCACCTGGAGTTGTCGTATCAAACGAAACTGGATTCGAGATCTGATTCGGTAAACTCAACCTTTCTAAGAGACTTTGGGGATAACTCAACGTTGAGAATCCGGAATGCGGAATATTCATTGTCAGACGGGTTAATCCCGTGAGACGGGTTTGCTCAGGCAGGACATCGACACTGATGCGATAGCGACGAAAAGGGGAGCTTTGTCGCCCAAATGAGCCTGAAATAAATGGGTTCTCCGGTTGACGAATTTCTGTGGCTGGCAATTTGTTGGCAATTAACGGTATCTCCAAGCCCTGGTTACCTGGCAGTGGTGTCATGTTGACCGTCTGGTCGTTCACCTCGGCCCGAAGAGCGGATATCCGTGAAATTCCGGAAACGGGCAGGACAAAGCGAGACAGTGGGTTTATCCCTTTTTCGAGCAAATCGAATTCGCAGTGAATAACATATTCTCCCTGACTATCCAGTCGCAACGAATAATTGGCTGCATGAAATAGAATGTCATTCTGACCCTGTTTGGTCGTCAACTGCGTCCGTAATTTTTCCGCATAGTGATTTCGCACATAAACCACAGCAGGCAATTCATCGAACGTTAAGCCGGTGAACTCGGTTCTCAGTATTGATTGAGGGATCGGAATCAACACATCTTCGACAGCATTCTCTTGACGATCGGGGATGGGGCTCTGAGGAGATGTAGGATCGTTCTGGCTACGAGCGTGGTTGACCAGGCTCAGAAAAATCAGGATCGTCAGGAGCGAGCGTCCCAGCAACAAAGCTCGCAAAGGATGTACGGTTTCCGTACTGTTTTCCGAGGAATTTTCTGTCAATACCCCTAGCCTCCAGCGTTCCAATGTCGGAGCGAGTTGGGCAATGATCAGCAGCGCGGAAATGATGGGGTAAATATTTTCAATCTCATTCCAGCCGGGAATGATACTGACCAGAAATGTCAGTAACCCTGCACTGATCAACATCCATCGAGTCGAAATGCAGTGGTAGGCATATAAGAGATAAAACAGAATCAATGACATCAGGAACGACCAGAGTATCCATTTCCAGGAAATCGTCTCACGCTCACGAGGTAATCGAATAATCTCACTGTCAGGGATGAGAATTTCGGACTCATAGATTTGATGAGTCCCCTGCGCGACGAAATTCTGCATCCTTGTTTTCAATGGACTCGAAATGAATACGGTCGAATTGATATTGGCAAATTTCCAGTAAGGATACTCAGTTGTCACTTTGAGATTGATGTTCTTTGCTTCGCAGACAATCAATTGGATGCGGTCAGGTACGATCAATGCCTCAGGCAAAACGATCGAGCCGTTTTCATTGCAGGAATAGTGTAAGGACACTTTTTGTAACTGATCGGTTATTTCCGGCAAGCGATATGTCGAGACTCTTTTATTGATTTCAATACTTGTGTCGTTCAGCAGAACGGATTTCAAATAAATCGGTTGGGGAAAATTCAAATCAATCGAATGAATGTTTTTTCTGTTCTCAAAATTCAGACACTGCAATTCACATTCCATTGCCTCCCCATTTATTCCAGTAGGCAAGCAGAACAGCGTTGCCGTCCATGATGAATTGTCCATGGAAGTGGGGTTTGTATTATCAGTGGCAATCGTCTGAAGTCGATGAACGATCAATTCGGGTAACGTCTCGGATGATGTATAGCTTAGCTCGGAGACGACGACAGCCTTTTGTTGAATACCATTGCCGGAAAGTGATCTCAATTCACAGTATTCGGTGGCCTGGTTCAATATTTGTGCAAGATATGGCGTGTTGTTCAACAACTGTGGAATGGTGAAAGGTTCATCGACTTGCTGCGAAATTGGAACAACCGCTTCGAAACTCAACCCGGAATGAGAGGGTTCTGGTTCCCACAAGAGTGTCCAGCTGGAGTTGGTTGTCGTTGAAGGATTGCTATAGAGTTCGACGCTTTGCAGGAAAGGGTTCGCATTCGAACCTTTTCTGGAAATCGAGCGCTTCCATGAAACTTCCGAAGATTGTCCCGGCAAAATCCAATTGAGAGAGTTCATCGACTGGGCGACAAGCGGAGGAATTGAAATTCGATGTTGGGCAAAGAGCTTCCCCTGATCTTCAAAGATCACTGTTTGCAATTCACATTGATTTTGTGTCGATGGCAATTCAGCAACGACCATCGGAGGAAGTTCTTCGTTATGTCTTCTTTGAACAAAGAAGCGATTGATAACGGAGACATCCTCGATTCGAGCATTTTCACTCCAGGCATTTGACTCCATACCTGCGGTCCTTTTCTTGAGCAGGCTATAAATTGGGCCTTCAATGGCTTCCTTAACTTCACTTAAAGGAGGAATTGTCCGGGTGATTGAAATCGATCGAGATGAAATCAGAGTTTTATCAATTTGACCATTGACGGGCGTCAATATTGGGAACGAAATCTGCTGTTGCCGATTCAGTGGTGTCCTCGGTTTCAGAGAGATCCGCACGAGGATCGGTTTGCGGAGGGGAATCTGATTGGCCAGATCGATACTCAGGTAACTCTTTCCATTTCGTCGTTCGGTCGTCCAGTTCAGTTGTAAGTCTTCACCAATTTCATTCAGCGCCCGAATTTCGGTGACCAGATAATTGTTCGTCAACAAAAAGACCGCTTGATAAAATCCGGCATCTGTTGGGGACCAGAGCATATCGTGATAAATGACAAGTTGCTCATTGCCATCGCGGCAATGAATAATTTGATCGATTTTCAGTTCCGCATAAGGAATGATGGCTTGCAGTTTGATCTCAGGCGATTTTTCGATCACATCATAAGACCACAAATCGCGTGTGCCATCTGTGAACCGGGCACTCTTTTGCATCAGCCCTGATGTACTCAACGATTTCACCTGATAGGGGGCTTCAATTGTGATATTGACTTCACCTTCCAGGCTCATCTCATTCGTAATTTGGGGTAGCAAAGTGGTCAGACGACCGTCAGAGGTCAAATCGATTTTGCCTCGGATACGTAACGTAGCCGCTTTGGAAGTTTCGCCTGGCAATAAGTTGAGTCGATAGGACCGACCATTTTTGGAGGGAGACTCAACCGTGACCAGTCTGCGTGAGACATCTTCCAGATTGAGAGCAACGGATTGAATTCGAAACTCCTGTGGGATCCATAACAGGCAGCTTCGTTCTGGTTCCTGGCTGGCGGTCAACTGAAAATCACTCGTGAACGCTGCGCCAGAAGCAGAGATATTAATCAGTTGAACAGAGCGATTGATTTGATGAAGTGGTGCGTTTCGTGCAGGAACAGGTTGAACGATTAACTTGAGTTGTTCTTCTTCCAGTCCCAGTACAGTCCAGGTTCGATATCCGTTACTCGGCTTAGAGGCATATGTGACAACCTCACTAATGGACTCGACCGTTACCAAAAGATCTTCAGGGACCTTCAATTTGAAAGTGGATTGAGACGCCGCCATAAACTGAAGTTGAAATTCAACTGCCTGACCATTCCTTTGTCCGGGTCGTGTCCAGGTTCCAGTCAGTCGTTTTGTGTTGCCATCAGCAAAAATCACAAATCGATCTTTTGCATCAATCCCCCAGCGTTCCGACGGGCTCGACTCAATCGCATTGGACCACGCCATCGATTCGATGATCAGATTCGGTTTGCCGAATCGAATCCAGCCTGCCAATTCCTCATCGGCTGCCAACTCCAGGTCCATTGAACCTTCGGTCAAAACCCCTTCCGTGTAAGTCGCCTGATAAGTCGCCTGTTTGACGCGACCATCTCGAGACTGCAGCATTCTGGGCACACTCTGAGTTTGAGCCTGGATCAGTCGAGCGGTGGAAATCGGCTGCCAATCTCCAGCAGGCCATGATTCCGGTTGGTTTTCCGGAACATACACACGACGAATCGGCAGAGCATTTTCGGACTGTGCTTGAACAGTTCCTGAAATAAATACCAGAAAGCCAATCAGCAGAATGATAAAATGAGAATTTATCAGACAGGCCGTTCGACCATTGTCAGGAATTTGATCGCTGATGTTCTGCAGACAATTCATCGGCTTGATTGGGTATTGTTCAAAAAAGAAAATATTATTCACTATGAGAATTTCGCGTTCTCATTTCCGATGAGAGGATCGCGGATGTGATGATCACCTATGTGATGATCCGAGAACTTCCTTTCGCGGCGGTGGCTGTAAACGTGTGATTTCGTCGGGATTGACTCCATGAGCATCCATTTGAATCGCTCCATCACTGATGCCACGATCGTCCTGATGTGGGCCGACAATAATGAGCGTTGGCTCGTCGTGGCGGTAACGCATGTAATAGGCTCCCCAGAGCGCAATCCCAATGGCAAGAATGCCAATGAGCAATGGCTGTAATAAGACCGCCAGTTCCTGTGGAAAAATAACAGCCACTGTACTGAAAACAACGACCAACCCCAGTGTGCAACGTATCTGATAAGACCGGGGACGACCAAGAATGAGGATCGCAATCAGCAGGGGAAGCCCACAGCCGAGGGTCATCAATAGGCCTCGCCCTACGACTCGAAAAGCAATCGTTTTCGGCCACTGATAGCTGGTGAATCGATAAAAGCCTGCTTCCTGAATGGCAGCGGCCGGAATTCCACTGGTCATCGAATTGTGAGTAAGTGGAACACGGCGAAAACCGAACCCCAGCCAACGCCATCCATAATTCACTATGAGATTTTCAGGAGGCTGAAATAAATAAACTCCAGCAGGAAATTTGAGATCCCAGCTCATTAATCCAATGCGTTGATCGAGAGAATGACCAGGCAGACTCAATGTTTGGGATAATATCGAAGCCAAACCCGTTGACTCGAAATGTTGAACAATGATGACAAGTTTGCCCGGTTGTCCCACAGCATAATCGGGAAGTAATAAGCGGGCCTGATCGCCATCGATCACTGGTTCCAGAAATGAAGTATCTCGCTGTCCATCCAGATTCCAGTAAGCAGATACCACTGCAATGGAAGGTTGTAATTCCAGCGTAAAACTGGCGGGTGTTCTCGCGATTTGCAGATTCATGACACTGAGCGTGGTTCCATCAGCTGCAATTCGAGTTTCGACCTTCGCATCCACAAAGCCCACATCAGTTCCTTGTCGACTTCGAGAGAGATCAATTTCTACTGACTCTTCAGCGTTTTTTTCGACACTCGCATAAAGAGTTGCTCGTGGCCCAGTTTCTTCCAACTGCCAATAGTCATTAGTGGGGGTGATCGCATAGGGAGTTTGATTTAACAATTCTCGTCTTAAGCGATCACAGGGAGTCGCATTGATTTCTGGAATACGGCAGATTCGACGCGAAAGCAGTTCACGATCGTCAAGAGGGCACGTGATTTGAGCACGAATTTTCATTTCTCCCAATACTGGCTTGAGAGGCCGGTAGACGTACTCCAGAATACGACCTGAGTTGGAAGCAGCAGTCTCAGTTGAACCAGGAGAAGCCTCTCGATTCCGTGAGGTCAGATTTAATTTCTTATTAGTGGCATCACGAAATTCCGGTATCAGAGCCGTCTCGCCTTGAGGCACCTTCATCTGAAATCGAAATTCTTCAGCGGGGATATTCTCGACCAGAAATTCAAAAAGATAATCGATCGTTAACACTTGGCTGCCGGTATCGATCTGAGTCAGAATTATCGATTCCTGGCAGACGGAAAGTTGGTGAACTTTTTCAAATCGAATCGAACGCGTCTCTTCAGATTCCTGCAAGGCAAACCAGTGTGCATTCTGTAAACGTGTTCCAGCATTCCGAAAAAACAACTGAGACTTAGCCAGTTCGGCTCCCCGCTCTTTTTCCAGTTCTCTAAAACCATTCATCGCCAGCAAGGCCGCATATTGCGGGACTGTGGTGGCAATCCGCAAAATCTGATCCTGATATTCTGCATTCGCAGTGGCTGCAAAAACCGGCAACGGTAAATTTAAGTGTTCATCATTTTCCAGATATTCTTCCACAGGCCGATCGAGCTTTCTGCGAGCCAGAAAACGGATTTTTTGAGGTGTTTCCCATCCAGGAGTCGAAATCACCAGTTGATCAGATTTTTCAAATGTTACATCCAGAGGGATATCTCCGGATGTGACCGTCGATAACTCCCAGCCTTCAGTATCGAAATCTTTCCAGATCACACTAAGAGTTTCCACGACACCATTTTTAGGAATGACAACAAACTCTCCGGACAAATCGATTTGATCGCGACCGACCAGGACATCGAAATAACTTTCAGAAGCAAACGTTGTTTCTGAACGCTGTGCGGACATCACCAGTTGGATCGGTTGGTTGTAAAATCGAAACCCCTGATTCGCATCGGTCACAAATGTGATTTCTCGCACATCTGTCGTGATGATATTATCGGATTGTGGGACGAGCTGAGTCATCCGCCAATCGCTCGAACGACGAATCGCAATCTTCCCAGTTTCTTTTCGAGCCTGAACGACTTTGAACCCATCAATCACCAACTGACTTTCAAATCGCCGAATGGGGGCACTCAGTTTCCAGTTGATGATTGCGCTACTTTGCACTGGCGGTGAAAAGTTGAGAGTAATCGAAGAGGGATCAGCTGCATCAAATACATATTTCATGGTCCGATCAGAAGTTACGTTTTCGAGCTGGAACCCGGAGGGCAATTTGATTTGCAGCGAACTGATGGCCCCCTGCTCCACAGTGACTGTCTGCCGGGCATTGATCGAAGTCGACTCTCCCTGCCTTAAAACATCCACCAGACTCTCGACATCAAAAATCGGTTGAACACTCATGTCGATTGAGGAGTCCGACCATGTCAAATCGATTTTTTGCTGAAATCCGGCGATCCGAACTAAAGTCCCTTGTTCATTTTGCTGGCGTTCCCAAAATCCTTTGCTGTTCAATTCCACAGCTGGATTCTGGAGATCGAGTTGCAATTCCAATTCGGTTCTCGAAGCGGATGGTAATGTCAGCAAAAGCTGGTTTTCAGAGCCTGTCCTGAGAATTGGGACCAGCATCTGCACTTCCAACTGAAACAGTTCCTGATCCCGATACCAGAGAAGCCACTGGCCACTGTCAACATCTCGGGCAATCATCAACCGGTTTCGTTGAGGGACTTCCGCATCCGAACCCTGCTCAGTGAATCCAGTGAGAACTGCTTCTCCCATCATCAACGGCAGAGAATTCCACTCGCTGGATTGTTCGACTGAAAATTCAAATTGAAATTTCATCGCGGCCCAGGATTTCCCCGATGCATCTTCACTTAATGATCCGGTTGCTGTCAGATTTCTTAAAATCCAGATCTGTTCCGTTTTCCGCTCCGCTTCCTGACGATCCAACCACTCCAGGTACTGCTCAATTGTGACGTTCAAAGGGACAGCAATCAGTCGACCCTCACTGTCGGGTAGCGAAATAATATCCTGCGGAACGCGCACGGTGGACGGTAACGGCAATGGAGTTGGTGCAACTTGAACCGGGGGTGTGTTCGGTGATGGACTGACCGGTGTTGCCGGAGAAGTTTCTGAGGGGGGCTGTCCATTTTCGACTTGACCAAAACTGGGAAGCACCAGACAGATTGTCAGCAGTAACGCAATTTGCGAGATCATTCGCCCCTTGCGCTGAACTTGACTGAATATCTGACTTGCTGAAATCATGGATAAACCAGTAATTTTTCGATACAGAATCCTGAAATGAATTCTCGTTCAGGATTCAAATGAACAATCTGAAATCATCTAAACCTGGAGAGATACAGATTTCCACTCAGGCGAGACGTTCAATAAATTGAACCTGGGTGACTTTACGGCTGTGTAATTCTACCTCATACCTAAGTGAGAAAATACATTCTCTCAGGATTCCACAGAATTTTATCATAAAGGTCTTTTGATCTACATCGTGTCACACAAACTTATTGTGGCGTCGTGTTCAGCAGCGGCAACAATTCAGACTGCAGTTGAGACGACGAAGTAGCCAGGATCACTCCTTGATGGACATCCAAAGCAGAGGCATCTAACCCATTGGCCAGTCCCCCTGCTTCTCGAACAATGACCACACCCGCTGCAATATCCCAGGGATAAAGTGTTGTCGACCAGAAGGCATCGAGATTTCCACTAGCCAGATAGGCTAGATTGAGAGCCGCAGAGCCGAGACGTTGAATAGTCTGAGCATGAGGTAAGACGTTCACAAACCGCTTGAACGCGGGATGTTCCGGGTCACCAGCGACCGGAAGACTCGCCACACACATCGCCTGCGCCAGAGATTGGGTTCCACTCACGACAAGCGACTCTCCATTCCGCGTGGCTCCACAACCTTCAACAGCAGAATAGAGTTCGTCCCGAGTTGGATCATAAATCACGCCCAGAATCAGACGTCCCTGATATTCCAGTCCGATTGAGACGCAATAATAGGGAAATCCGTGGACATAATTGCCAGTCCCATCCAGGGGATCAATAATCCACTGATACTCGGAGTTACTGTCCTGTTTTGAAAGACCTTCTTCTCCCAGTAAACGATGATCGGGAAAGGCATTTTGCAGGATTTCAACGATTGTATTCTGCGAATCCAGGTCCGCATCGGTCACAAGATTCGATCGGCTTTTTTCGGAGACGGAAAACCGGCTTCGCCAACGTAGCAGCACCCCACCCGCCTCACGAGCGGCTGATTCAGCTGTCGTTTTCATCAATTGCCAACTATCCGTGTCAGCCATAATTCTTCCTTCCCTGATCTCATTTTGCAGGTTGGGTTAACGGGACGCGTTACCCAACATTTCAACATTCAGTTTCTTTTAAAGTAAATTCCATACTTGTAGAGTTACGCTTCGCTAACCCTACCTACTCACTTCCAGGGACATCTTAGTCAATTGCTCTCCCCAAGGCACCTTATCAGAGTCGGTCTCAAGAAAAACAGGAAATCGAAGTTTATTCACAATCGTGACAAAATTGCATGGACTCTGATAAGAAAAAATAATCGCGGATTCATAAACTCAATCAATAAAATATCCCCCTGAAAATGTGCAAAATACACAAATCCAAGGGGGTTTCATTTCTGAGCCAATCATTTCAATAAGCTCATTATCACATCCGTGCTTAACAGTGTCCATCCGTGGTTCAAAATTCAATCCTCCGCGCGACTCCCATCTCCACACATTTTGACGATTTTAGGATCAAAACGACCGACCGTTTCCACAAGATCCTGCTGTTCCTGCATCACGCTTTCAATATCCTTATAAACGCCGGGAACTTCGTCGGATCCTGCAGAAATGATGTGAACTCCTTTCTTAAGCAAATCATTTCGAACTGCTTTAAAATTATACATACTTTTCGCCTTCGTTCGAGACATCCGTCGGCCAGCTCCGTGAGAAGCTGAGTCAAGACTTTCAGCATTTCCTTTACCACGGACAATGAACGCCGGAGATGCCATCGAGCCAGGAATCACACCCAGCACACCTGCTCCTGCAGGTGTCGCTCCTTTCCGATGCACGATCACTTCTTTGCCGCCATGAGTTTCCTTCCAAGCGAAATTATGATGATTCTCGACACCGGAAATTATCCGCGCTCCCAGCAACTTCGCGACATTCTTATGAATAACCGCATGATTGGCAGCCGCGTATTCTCCCATCAGATTCATCGCTTCCCAGTATTCCTGCCCTTCTGCTGAATCCATTTCCAGCCAGGCAAGCCGTCCGAATTCTTTCATCGACTGCGGAAGTTTCCGCTGAGCGATACTCGAATACACATTGCAAACCGACGCACCGGTCCCGCGTGAACCGCTATGACTCAACAGAGCAACGTACTGTCCCGCATCCAGATTCAACTCTTCATCCCGTACGTCCAATGTCACGATTCCGTATTCGACAAAGTGATTTCCTGAACCCGAAGTTCCGAGTTGATTGCGGGCTTTATCCTTATTTTCACGGGTAACTCGCGTCACGGTCCAGTCCCGATCAAGCACATCATGATCGTGAGGCGTGTCCCACTTGGAACCAACACCAAATCGAGTCCCGTTTTCGAGAGAATTTCGATAATGCTCAGAATTCTTATCGAGAGACGCAACGGGCATATCAAGAATCGACAACTTCATTCGGCAGGCGATATCGACACCGACCGCATAAGGGACAACTTTCCCTTCCATCGCCAACACTCCGCCGATCGGCAAACCGTAACCAACATGCGCATCAGGCATCAAAGCGGCTCCGTATGCGCCGGGCAATCCACAAGCCTGCTGCATCTGCACATGACTGGCTGGATCGATTTCGGTTCCCCACGTTCGATAAGAAATCGGATCGGGAACGAAATGATTGGTGTCATCCGTCAATGCCAGGGCCAGTTCTCCAAAGACTTCATCTTCCGTAAAATCTTCTGGAGCTTCCAGAAAATCTTTGAAGGCTTGCTTAAGCGGAGTTCCCCGCAATCCGCGCAACGAAACGGCTTTCTGCACAGCCTGAATCGCTTCACGAAGGGCGTAATCTGGGATGCCTATTTTCTCTAATTGTCGCTTATTCATCGCTACTCTCTCGAAAACGCTTATTGATACTTTCGCATTCAGAGGTTTCTCGGCACAATTGGTTCGGGCGAAAGTGTCTCTGTGATCAGTAATCCTGGAAATGACTGAGTCTGAAACCTGGTAAAGATAAACGGTTTATGATTCGTTCAGCCATGTTATAATAAAATTAAGCCGTAGGTTAGGCTGTGCCTGACTTAAGAACGGATCACATTAAACGACAAGTCCCCTCTCCCTCGGGGAGAGGGTTAGGGTGAGGGTATTCGAGGTGGTATTTATTAGAAGGTCGATGAGATCCCCTCATCCGGCCTTCGGCTCCCTTCTCCCCAGGAGAAGAAAAGTATGCCGCTCCCCAAGGAGAAGAGAAGAAAACCGCTCCCCCAAGCGAAGTGAAGAAAACATACAAGACAGATTCTCAAAGAATTGTCACGTCGAAACGAGGTGTATTAATGAGTTTAACAATCATGAAACGCATTCGATTTTGTGCCGGGCATCGCCTGTTCGGTCATGAAGGCAAATGTGCGTTTTTTCATGGACACAATTATATAGCAGACATTTACGTCAAGGGTGAGGAAACCGATGAAGTCGGTCGTCTGGTCGATTTCGCTCATTTGAAAAAAGCCTTTAAAGGCTGGATCGATGAGAATTGGGATCACGCCTTCCTGCTCAATGTCACCGACGAAAACGGGATCGATGCCATCAAGCGGGTCGAGCCGAGCAAATATTTTATTATGCCCTACAATCCGACCGCTGAGAATATTGCGAAGTATCTTTTAGAAAACGTTGCGGTCGAATTGATGGAGAATCAGCCTCACAGCGTCTCCAAAGTAGTCATCTGGGAAACGGAAGATTCCTTCGCAGAAGCCAGTGTTGAACAATCCTCTGAGTTTATGGAAAGTTATCCGGAAGTCTCGGCATTTGTGAAATCGTATCATGGATAATAAGGCGAGCCGAGTCAGTCATGACTCGGGTTTTCTCATGATCCTTGTACATGGAAAGTCAAAATAGCAGATAATAAGGGTGGCTGGGGTCGTAGCGAAGCGAAGCTCCCAGAACAATAATAATCTGTGGGCTCACTACGTTCGACCCCAGCCACCCACCTGTTTTTATTCCCAGTGAAGAACTTGGCAACAAAGTTAACCTCAATCCACCCCTTACGAATGCTCACGCATGTATCAGGTCCATCTGTTTTGTTTCCTGGCCAGTTATTCGGCAGCATTCGTGCTGGAATTGAGTCGACTGTGGCAGTCAAAAAAATGGCTGCACTGGATGTCAATCGTCGCCACCATTGCCGGGTTGACCGCTCAAACCTGGTATTTAGTCGCCCGTTCTGCGGAATCACAATTGCCACCATTGCTGGCTTCGTATCATGACTGGCTGCTGGTTTCCGCCTGGTTGTTGATCACCGGTTATCTGCTGTATGTCATCCTCAATCTGAAGAAAGCCGGTTCCGAATCTCTGGGTTTATTTATCCTGCCGGTCGCATTACTGATGGTGATTGGCTCCAGTCAATTGACGACTCATGTGAAATCGTTTGCCGAAGGACAACAAGTTGTTCGAATGTTGCATGCGAGTTCACTGTCTATCGGTATTGTTGGCGTATTGATCGGGTTTCTCATCAGCCTGATGTATCTGATCCAGCATCGACGGCTCAAGAAAAAGCATACCCTGCATCGCGGTTTCACTCTCCCTCCATTATCCTCCCTAGCCAAGTACAATCGCTGGATGGTCATGCTCTCCATGCCGATGCTGACTATTGGTCTGATCACCGGATTTGTGCTGATTGCCAACTCTGACAAAGCAGAGAATGCATTTTCCTGGCAGGATCCAATCGTAATCGGATTCACTGTGATCTGGCTAGCAATGGTTGTCCTGTTCGGCTGGTTGTTGAAGTCGCATTCTCATTCCGGACGTGAAATTGCCCTGTTGAATGCCTGGGCCTTCGGCTTTTTGATTGTGACTTTGCTCGGCTTACAGTTTATCGTCATGTTGACCGGAATTCCGACTCAGCACGGCTAACGAAATCAATTCCTTCCTCTTAATAGACAATGTCAAATCAGTGAATTTACGGGTTGTTTACTGCAATCATGAAACGGCTGGACTGGAGATTCGCGAGCGGCTCGCATTTTCCAGCGAGGAACGTTTGCGTCTGGCCTATGTGAACCTTCGGGCCCGATTTCCTCAAACAGAAATCGTGATCGTCTCCACCTGTAATCGTGTCGAACTTTATTTCGGGGCGGAAGATCGCGGTCAACTGCCCGAACAGGAATCAATTGCACGATTCCTCTCAGAATTCCACGAAGTCCCGCTCGATGATTTCATCAATGAGTTAAGGACCGATACAGAAATTTCAGCCGTCCGACATCTGTTTCTCGTAGCGAGCAGTCTCGACAGTATGGTGCTGGGTGAAGCCCAGATCGTCAATCAGATCAAGCAGTCTTATCAGCGGGCAGCTGATTACGATGCCGTCGGACCGATTACGCATCATCTGTTTCAAGCGGCTATGAAATTCGCTTCGCAAGTCCGCACTGAAACCAAATTGTCTGAAGGGCGCATTTCGATTGCCTCGGTCGCCGTCGGCGAATTCGGCAAAAGTATCTTCGAACGATTCAGCGATAAAACCGTCCTTGTCCTCGGTGCTGGTGAGATGGCTGAAGAAACGCTTCGCTATCTCAAGGAAGAAGGTGTCGAGAAAATTGTGATAGCAAATCGAAGTCTCCAGCGCGGCGAAGATCTGGCCGGCAGATGGGGAGGCACTGCAATTCCGTTCGCGGAATGGGAATCGCGATTATCGGAATTTGATGTGATCGTCAGTGCGACCGGAGCGACCGAGCCGATTATCAACAAACAACGCTTTGCAGAACTGCGTTCGCAACCCGATTGCCAGCAGACGCTCTTCATTCTCGATTTAGGGGCTCCCCGGGATTTTGCTCCGGAAATTGCCCGGACGGACGACAACGTCTTTCTGTACGACATCAGCGACCTTGAACAAACCTGTCAGCAGAATCGCAAAGCCCGGGCACGTGAAGTCAAAAAAGCGGAGCTGATGCTCGATGAAGCCACCAATCAGTTCATGCACGCCTTTTACCATCGTGCAACGGGGCCGGTCGTCCAGCAACTTCGAGAAACCTGGCACGCGATCGGCAAGGAAGAACTCGACCGGCTCTATAAAAAGATGGAGCATGTCTCCGAAGACGATAAACAGCAAATCGAGCAGACCATCAGCCGGATTGTGAATAAACTCCTGCATCCTCCCCTCGAAAACATCAAACATCACTCCCGCGAAGGGACGCCCCACACTCTCCTCGAAACGGTCAAGCAACTTTTCGGTTTGAGCGATTGACCATCAGTAGGGTCAGTTGTGCGGCCCCGATAAACGACTTATTCCCCTGGACCCATATCCCTAGACCCTAGACCAAAATGTCCAAACGATCCCGCAGACGAGATCCTGATGCTGAAAATACGGTTGCCGAGTTTCCTTCACGTGAGGAAATTGCTGATCTGCAAATCCTGTGTGAAGACGCACCCCTCATTGCGGTTTCCAAACCCGCAGGCTTACTGAGTCAGGGAGCACCCCGCGGCGTGTTCTGTCTGCCCGATTACGTGAAAGCGTATTTGAAATATCAATACGACAAGCCGGGCAATGTCTATCTGGGTGTCATCCATCGAATTGATCGTCCGGTGACTGGGGTCGTCCTCTTTTCCCGCAACTCCAAAGGAGCGGCTCGGCTCTCCGAACAGTTTCGGGAACGGCAGGTGAAGAAAACTTACCTCGCGTTGCTGGAATCGCCACCTCCTGAAGAAGAAGGTAAGCTGGTCGACTTGATCCGCAAAATTCCCGATCAGGCACGAGCAGTGATTGAACCGACCGAAAGCAACGGAGCCAAGCGAGCCGAGTTATCCTATCGAGTTCTCGGCACCCATCAGAAATACACATTGGTTGAGGTAACGCCGCTCACGGGACGCATGCACCAGATTCGCCTGCAGTTCGCCTCCCGAGGCTGTCCAATCGTCGGTGATCAACTTTATGGAGCCACCCGAGAAATCGACCTGCGCCCACTGACTTCTGATTACACAACTCAAATCGCCCTGCACGCCTGGAAACTCGAGTTCCAGCATCCCGTCCGGTACGACACGCAGGTCATCACTGCACCGCTTCCATCTGAATGGCCAGGGTTTGCCCGGGAATTTTTAAATTGAATAAGAAGTTATAGGTCAGGCAGTGTCTGAACTACAGCCTGATTTTATGGAAACGTAATGGGTGGCACGTCCCAGAACGAAGTTCTGGGCGTGGAGGGGAGAGTTAAATCTCTCGTCCAATAACTATTCTTTAGTCTCTTCCACCAAAGGCAAATACTCGCCATATCCCTGAGCTTCCATCTCTTCTTTGGGGATGAATCGCATCGCGGCTGAATTCATGCAATAGCGTTTTCCGCCTCGATCAGCCGGGCCATCATCAAAAACATGTCCCAAATGAGAATCACCGATTTTTGACCGGACTTCCGTTCGGTTGTACCACAAGCCACGGTCAACTTTCAGTTCGATGAACTGCGGATCAATCGGTTTTACAAACGAAGGCCAACCCGTGCCCGATTTGTATTTGTCTGTTGAAGTAAACAGAGGTTCTCCCGAAACGATATCGACATAAATCCCTGCTTTTTTATTGTCCCAGTATGCGTTCTGAAAAGAGGACTCGGTTCCTTCTTCCTGAGTCACATTGTACTGCAGACTATCGAGCTTTTTCTTCAGCTCTTCTTTGGAAGGCTTTTTGAAATTGTGCCAGGGTTCGTCTCCACTAGTCTCTATGGAATGACTGTTTGTTGTCGATTCCTCAGCAGGGAGTGATTGAGATTCACTGGCAACCGTATTGCCCGGGACCGTCGTCACATTTTGCTGACACCCCATCAAACCCAAAGTCATGATCAGGGAAAGTGCTGAAAAATTACTAACTCTTGTTCGATGCATCATCATCTCGCTTTCCAGGTTTATTCAAGACTCGCCCCACAGTTTCGTTTTCTTTCAGGTTCGAGTTCTGTATTTCATTTTACAGTTCGAGATTGTTTTGAACAGAGACCGATTTTCGATCTGTTCCCCGAACAGATTCACAGTTTTGTGAATTTATGGAGTGTACCTGTAGATCATTGCTTTCCATTTCGTTACTGAACAAAGGGAGACATGCCCCGATCGAGAACAATAAATTTTCCAATCGCCACAAATTCAAAATAGGAATCGAAATGTCCAATCAGAGAAGTCATAAAAAGATTCCATCTGGCTTTACCCTTATTGAATTACTCGTCGTGATTACCATTATTTCGATTTTGATTGCCCTTCTGCTCCCAGCGGTTCAGCAGGCACGGGAAGCGTCTCGGCGGGCGAGTTGTCGGAATAATCTGCATCAAATCGCCATCGGAATGCACAATTATCACGATAGCTTCGGATCATTCCCCAGCGGCTTCGTGCTCAGTTCAAGAGGGTATGACAATAGCCTGCCTCCCGCGATGATTCCTTCCGACGATTCCAACGACATGGCTGAGTCACTCCAGTGCGATGTCAATATTCCCGGTCTGGCGGAATTGATCCACGAATGGGCCTGCATGGGCAAAGGCTGGGGCTGGCATGCATTGCTGCTGCGTCAGATGGATCAATTGACTGTCAATGTCGACTTTGAATCCGCTCGTTTTTCTGCGAATAATATTGCCGCAGGGAATGTGACTATCAAGCCCTACATCTGCCCCAGTTCAGCTGTTCCCGAGTCTTGCCTGCCTCAAAAAATGACACAATATCGCGGTAATATGGGATACTGGCCGGAATCGACCGATCCGAACGCTCGACCACTCAACAATGGCCTGTTCTATGGAAACAGTGCCGTGAAGTTTAAAGATGTAACTGATGGGACCAGTTCGACAATCATGCTCGGTGAAACGCAGTTGGGATTATGGCCGGATGGCTACAGTTGCTGTGCTCGCGCCCGTGATGACAAACCCAATTTCGATACGATGTGGCGCGGCGATCAACTTCAAGCTATTCCCGCAGTTATGCTCAGCTTTGGCAGCTGGCACGGCGACGCCATCCACTTCGCCATGGCTGACGGCTCTACCCAAAGCGTCAGCAAATTGATTGATACTGAGGTTTATCGTTCACTCTGCACAAGAAACGGCAGAGAGCGGATTGATTACAGCTTTTAAAGGACTGAAATCCAGATGAATTGAGTCGTATTAATCACCCGAGCTTGAGATCTTCAAAAAGTCGCGTGTCTGGATAAATGTGTTCGTAATCCATCCCACTGGTTTCTGAAAATGTGCGACGAACTTTCAGAGCAACTTCCGGCGGGACATTATCGCCACATCGTCGCACAAATTCCTCATCGGAGAGCGGGGGATGCTTATCGAGATATTCTTTTTTGACAATACGATCTCTGTAGGATTCCACTGCAGCGAGAATCGTAACGAAAATAATAACTCCTGAAATTATCCACCAAGACATTTTCGAATTCCTGCTAACTTAAGATATGAGTTGCATTCAATCTACTTACTTTTCCGTTTCATTTTCTACCAATTGTTTAGTCCAGATTCCATCCTGGTCGACTCCATCGATTCCTTTGGAATAGAGATGGTAGTTTTCACCTTCGACGAGATACACAAAGGGTTCACAAAAGATGGACAGTACGGGTTCGCGAGCCAGGTCTTTGTAAAGTTCATTAAGTGACTTGGGGAGTTCGGAGTGCTTCTATTAAAGTCAGTAGTATCAATCATCCCAACTAGAGATCTCGAAACAGTCGAGTCTCAGGATAAATGTTATCTTTATCCATTCCACTGATATCTGACATCATATAACGAACCTTCAGAGCAACTTCCGGAGAAATATTCTCTCCACATCGTTGCACGAATTCCTCATCCGAAAGCGCACGATGCTTTTCAATATATTCTCTTGTTGCCATTTGATCCCTGTGGACTAACCTTACAAAGTGGACCATAAAGAGAGCAATAGTTAACAATAATCCACCACATATTAAAAGCCAAAGCATGGTCAGACCCCTTATCGTTTTATGATAAAGCCATCTCTCAGCGAGTATGCATCATAAAAAAACTCCGACAGGTTTGCACCTGCCGGAGTCTCACTCAGCGATTAAGGTTTATTAAAATTCACCGTCCGCACTACGCCGGTTGCATGTCGGCGAGTTGTTCTCGCAGACGATGTCGGGCGGTGTGCAGACGTCGTTTGATGGTTCCGACCGGGCTGGCGAAATGATCGCTCATTTCCTGCAGCGACTGGCCGTGGAAGTAGAACGCGACCAAAGTATCGCGATCCATCTCCCGCAACTTTTCAATCCCGGCTCGCAACTGAGTTGCCCGTTCGCTGGTCACAACTTCTTCCCAGGGTTCAGAACCTCGGGATTCGGTCACGGCTGCGAACACTTCAGGCGACTGAGCCGATTCGGGTGGTCGTCGCAAGGCGTGATTGATTGACAATCGAACCGCAATTCGATGCAACCATCCCACGAAACGCAACGGCTCCCGCAACTGCTCCAACTTTCGTAAAGCTCGCAGGAATACTTCCTGAGTCACCTCGGCTGCTTCGGTAGTGTTTCGCAAACGCTTCATCACAACAGCGAATACAGACGATTCGAATTCGGACATCAACTCGCCGAACGCGTCGCGGCTACCAGACTGAGCCTCAGCGACCAACTGGATTAATCGATTTTCTTCCATGGCTCCTTGCCTTTCCTGACAAGTGATTGCCTGATCCCCGGAAAGCACACAGCCGCCCGCCTTTATCGGGTCTGACGTAGCTTTCTCAAAATCGGACTGCGGTCGCAAAAATCGTGCGAATACGCAGGAGCCGAAGTGAGGAAGGCAAAAGTGAATGAAGCGCACACACCGCATGAGCAGAAAGGATCGAAAACATTTCGATTCCCTCAGTCAGCGGGCCGGACAACGGATTGACGTGGCGTTAAAACCACGCTGTGCGAAAAGGGCTCGTTAAGAGCACATTCCACTGAATGCGGGGGACATCCCCGGCATTCTTCCGTCGCAAGGCTGACACATCGGGTCGAAACAACAGTCATGCAATAAATCATGCTGTTGCTTGCGATCGGGGCGTTGGCGTTTTATGCCGCCGCTCCCAAAACCGCCGGACTTCCGATAAGAGCCCTCGCTAAATAGCCAATGTTCCAGACGATGGCTGAGCGTGAGGGCGCCACGGACGCAGGCAATAACCGATGCATTCACAACTGCTGCTGTGACGGTAACTGTCGCGTTGATATTCGTGGTGATATTAATCATCGTCGCACCTCCTGCGGTCGTGCCGCAGCGTCTGGAAAAGAAGAAAATAGTTTGTTTCGCTAAAAATTCCTCAGTGTTTTCAGGATGTAATCCCTCACATGGGAATCAAAAAGTTATCCTGAAAAAAATCCTTGAGATCCCGGCTCAGCGATCGGGGGAATGATCCCGCTCGATTTGCCTGCAAATCTCCCATACTCCTATGACAATAGTAACGACGGATTGGTTCGCGTGATTTTTAATTTTCCTGATTTTTTCCAAAATTCATCGAAAAATTCGTCAACCTGCGAGAATCATGCGGATTGAATTTGGGGTGGTTGGGGGATATCGGAGCTGGAATTCAATATTTTGCACACATGCATGAACACATATATGCATAATTGGTAAGGCTTTAGGAACTTGAGGTGTTCACTTTGGCACAAATTCCCAATCTCACGCAACAACGGAGCGGCGGAGCCTTGTCGCTGGACTGCGAACAGGTGCTCCTATTCCACACGAATGCAAACTTAAGTATTCTGTGAGAGCAACCATAATTTCCAGGTGCGTTCGTCAAAGCCGAAGTCAACTTCCGTGAGTGACCGGAGAGCCTCGAGCACTTCAGGATTTTGCTGCGCAATATTCACGGTTTCCCAATGAAAAGATTGAGGACCGGGCGGCAGTATGATGTTATCGGGTGACATTGCACCGGTCAGCAAAGCGGCTTCTATATCTGGTGGGAGCAATGAACCTCGACCACCGGAAGAAACTGAACCTCCTGGCCCCATGGAAACACCTGTCGTAGGATTTGGAACCTTGATTCGATAAGAGTGATTCGTGACCAGAGCATCGATCAGTTGGGGGACGGCTTTACTACTGCCCAGGGTTTTCAATCCAGTGGCAGCCCGGCGGACAACCACGTTCTGGCTATCCCTGAGATGTTGTACGAATTCGGTAACTGCAAGAAAGGTCTGGTTTTCCGGGATCTTTTCGATCGCTCGCAGCCGTAATCCACGATCACCATCAAAAACGCCCATTCGCACTAAAGCCGAGATCGCTGAAGAATCGTTGATCTGACTGAGAGTTTCGATATAAAGATTTCTCAGATTCCGATTTTCCTGTTCGCCCAGATGTCTTTGTAGTCCAGGAATGGCAAGCGGATCATCAATGGTGCGAAAATTTTCGAGGGCAATCTCCCGTTGTTTATCGATTCGTCCAGTTAACCAGCTGGCCCACAAACTGGCTTTGGCCATCCATTCATTTTGTCGCTCTCGTTCCTCCTGGGAATGTTCCAGCAATAGTTTTTCTTCAGGAGTGATGTACCGCCCTCGATATCTGACATACCCCTGATCGAGCATGTGCTCTTCCAGAGAGGCCCATTTGCCGTCTCGTTCGACATGCCCCAGTAGACGATGAGCAATTTCGTGTGTTGGATCGAGTGCAAGCATTTTTTTCAAGTGGATTTCCTGCTGACGCTTCAACCGCTGCTCGCGACACCACTCAGCCAACTCCCATTGTGCTTCGACAGTATCAGGAACCAGACGAGACTTTAATTCGTAGGTTTCATACGAAAGAGGACGCCTGGTTTCAAACTCGACATCATTTTTATGCACAGTAATGACTGCACCGGTCACTGTGCGAACGCTTACACGATATCCGATTTCGTTGACGTTCGTTACGATTTTGCCACGCAATTCCCCACCCTGCTTAAGACGAACCAAATCGGCGCGTACCGCGAAAGGCAGTGAAAACATGACCAGCATGATCACACTCAAACGCTTCGAATTATTCAATAGATGATGGAACATGGCAGTTTTGTCCACAATGTGGACGGAAATACGGTCAGACAGCCCGAACTTTCAAGAATTCCTCTGCATTATGCCTTAAAATGACCTTGTGGCAAGGATATTCCTGATCATAGGAGGCTTGAGCCTCAGGTTTGAGAAAATTTACTCAGAATGAATTTTTCAGGTTACTCTGCATCCACTTTCGTATCTAATGGTAATCATCGTCATTTGAGAGTCCTGAAATTGCCAGAGGAGATCCTGAAATTGTGTTTGAACGCACAAATCCCCTCCGAATGCACTTATTGTGTCGGCAAAATCAGGGTCAGAGCCGTAAATCATCCTGATAGAAGCTGGATTCCGAGGAATTCATCGCGTTAAACTTTCAGATCGACGATGTTCAAACAGATGGGGAAATTCTTTTATCCTCATTCGCATATCACAACAATTGAGTTCATCTTCTCTAAGAGTTGGAGTCTTTCCGATGATTCGGAATATAACGATTTTGAGTCTGCTGACAGTATTATCCGTCTGCCCGAGCGCTTCAGCTCAGGTCAGTCTGCTCAATACGAACCCAGTTCCCGCTGCCCGGAATCTGAATCGTTACGGTCTGGAAATTGGTTGGGTTGGTCAGGCGACACTGGAATTCGGACGTGACAAAATCCAACATATTTCGATCGATGAGAGATCGGTTATAGCCATCTCTTCAACCGGAATGGTCACAATGTTCGATGCCGAGACTGGGGATAAAATCTGGGTCAATCGTATTGGAAGAGGCACTCAGGCGACGTTCAAACCCGTAATGAACGATAATGATGTCCTGATTGTTACCGGTATGACTCTGTATTCTCTAGACCGGGCCCGGGGTGATATCAACTGGAATATCACACTGCCACAAATGGCTTCGACGGCTCCCTCAGTCGATGATCAACAAATTTACGTTGGTACGCTAGACGGCAGTGTGTATGCTTTCGATTTAAGAAAGATCCGTCAACTTTATAACGAACGCCTGCTTCCAGATTACTCTCTGGCCACTCAGGCCTGGCGATACAAGACGGCTGAGAAAATCACTTCACCACCAGTTTCCTACGGGCGAGCGGTCAGTTTTGCCAGTCAGGACAAATCGTTATATACCGTCAGTGCGGCTACTCGAAAGTTGCTGTTCCAGTTTGAAACCGATGCTCCGATTTCTGCACCACTCGTCATTCACAACGATTATATGTTTCTGGCATCGGAAGATTTTAACTTTTACTGTCTGAACGCTAAGAATGGACAGGTTCGCTGGTCATTTCTTTCTGGATTGCCCATCCGCAAGTCGCCTTACATTATTGAAGGAACGATTCAGGGCGTAAGAACCGAAGTGGTTTACGTCCTTCCTGAAACAGGGGGACTGTCTGCACTGGATGCTTACAATGGTTTCCCAATCTGGAGTGAACCTCAAAAGCGAGCGGTCGATTTCCGAGCAGCTACTCAAAATTTTGTGTTTGTCACCGATGCAATCAATAATATACTGATTCTCGAACGCAACTTTGGAGAAGTGGTCGGCATGATTCCAGCCACTTCTTTCAAAGTCGACACAAACAATGCCCGAACCGATCGCCTGTTTATGGTACGTGAAAATGGCTTGATCGTCATGATCCGGGAATCGGAGAGCACCTATCCAACCTATTTCAAATATCCCGAGCGACGACCGATCACACCGGAAGTTTATGATCCGGAAATGGATCAACTGGAGGAGGGTGATTCCTCCGCAGTGGTGCCAGGCGAAGGAAACGATGATGGTAGCACGGTGGTCCCCACTGATGACAACGGCACGCTGATCCCCGGAGATCAGTAACAATCCTCAAAAGAGTTCGTCGTCCAGCCGTGGTTTCGGATGAAATCTCGCGGCATCAATGGTGGACCAAATATGAATCACCCATCCCATCCAAATGCACCACAGGAGTCCTGTCAGCACAAAATGGATTAACGCGGTGATCACTCGCCCTTGAATCAGTTGTCCCAATCCAGGTAGAAAAAAGCTGCACAATGCAGCGACCACATTCCCTGTCGATCCTGGCCCCATGGCCATTTCTTCATCTCTCATAACTCAAATATCCCTCGATTAATTGCCTTCTCAAATTATGGAATGCAATTTTGGCAGTGACCAGCAGTCTCGCTTACTTTCTGTAATAACGTGCAAAAATGGTTCCGAGGTCATTCTTTTTCCATTGTAATGTTATGATTCGGAAACTCTCTTGATGTTCAGTGCCCAGAGATAAAACCCAATGGGCCTTAAAAGCGATTCAAAATCTTGACTGCTTTTTTTTCTAACTGAAGTTTTGCAAATTCCAGTAAAACCATAACCCGAGGCGTCCGTGTCACCCCTGTTAAACGGATGACGAAACTAGCGATATTTATGCTCGCAGATCAGTTTTTGATATGAAATAACAGGCATGACTTGATATTTGAGTTTAACTGAATCACGAATCGGAAGCCGCCCCCTCACTGACGCTTCGAGTTAAGATGCTTTGGATAGTTCACACATTGTTTTGGCTATCTTTATGAATTCTGTCGTTTTTAAAAACTTCAGTTAGTAAGATTGGATAGCCTGAATAGTACCGCTATCCGGTTGGACGGAGTCGACAAGTGGCCTTCAAGATGAAGGTTGGAATTTCTATACCGCGTTCGAAATGAAAACCGGAGAAATTCAACAATTTGTAAGAACACAGGTTCGTGCCAGAGATTTAACGGAAAACAATCAAACCCGGGTGGCGGGGGCGCTCTCGAAGAGAAGCCCCCGAATGATTAAACGTCCGGGGGCTTCCGCTAAAGCGGAGCGCCCCCGCCACCCCGGTAGACCTTTTCAGGATGTCTAAGGAAATCCGGTTTCCAATTGGAACAGGGTTTAGAGCATATTCAAAAATCACCTGAAGCGTTCGGCAGGAGCAAACTCAGTGTTTTACGGCCATTTGGAGTCCAAGCGACTGCAGAAACCATTTGAAAATGGTCAAACAGGTTACTTGCAGCTGCGCTGCCCCGAATAATTCTTTCGGGGCTATCTTAATAAAGAACCACTAAAATTCATGAAGAACCAAAAAGATTGGTGCCATGGCGCAGAACAATTCTCGACTCCTGATACCGCTGATTTGGATGAGCATCATCCTGTTGCCTTCAGTGTTATGTGCTCAATCTCCACGCCCTCAAAAACAAGGAGCTGTTGAGAAGAAATTGATTGAATGGTCTGCGGTCGAGCCTGACAGTCGCACAGTACGGAAGTTAGCTGATCAGTTTGAGCGATCACCATTTGATGGATTTGTGTATCGAGCGACTACCAAAACGGGTGAGCAGATGATGTGGCATATCTGGGGAGATCGGAAATACAAAATCGAGGAATTCTCCCACGTAATCGACGATTTTCAATCCACGAACTTTTGGAAATTAACTGATCGCTTTTTACGGGTGAATGTTACCCCGGGTACAGTGGACTGGTTCGATGATAACGCCTGGAGTGTTGTCCTGTGTAATTTTCAGATCGCTGCTCAGCTCGCCAGAGAGACAGGAAGTATTGGAATTCTATTTGATACCGAGCAATACAATATTCGCCTTTTTGACAGTGAGGAAATGCAAAAAACTTATCCCTACAATCCTCGTGAGTACCGAGCAAAACTCAGGCAGCGTGGACGCGAGTGGATTGAGGCGATTAATTCGGAGTATCCTGATATCACCATATTGATGACTTTTGGATATCGTGCCGCTCAACAATCAGAGATTAAAAATTTCCGCGTCGGTAATTATAAATACCTCGCACCATTCCTTGATGGAATCCTGTCAGCCTGCGATGAGCGCACGAAAATTATTGATGGCTGGGAATATGCCTACGGCTACCGGCAGGAATGCCAATTTCGCGATGCACGTCGGGTCATGAAGCATCAGGCCAAAGACTGGACGGCTAATCGTTGCCGTTATGAAAAGCATGTCCAGGCCTCATTTGGTCTCTGGACCGATTATTCACTTCGAGATTATGGTTGGGATCTCAACGAGCATTCAAAGAATTATCACACACCGTTCGAATTTGAAAATCGAGTTCGAGCTGCTCTCCAACATAGCGATCACTACGTCTGGATCTATTCAGGAACACCGAACTGGTGGACTGGCGAGCGGTTACCTGATGAATATATCGAAGCCCTTAAAAAAGCAAAAACAGCAGCACAGGTTGAGTAACCCATGCTGCTGTGTATCACTTATTCGACAAGTCCTCATCGCGTAAGCTTGAGGCCTGACTTTACACCTCAAACATCGTCTGCAACTCCACAATCAACGGAGTGATTTGTGAGCTGAGTCGATTCAGATCATCACGTTCTCTGCCACTAAGTTTGTGGATGTATTCTCCGTTGAGATAATTCCAGCCCCGCACGAGTGTATCGCAACGTGCTCGAACATCTTCTGGCTTGGAGCCTTCTGCCAGATCGTAATGAATATTTCGGGCAAACGCAGTGAATTGCTGGCTCGTGTGCAATCCCTGAATAGAGAACTGACGGTTGTACTGCGGATTAGGCAGAACCTTTCTACTGAATTCTTCCTGCAAATGCTCGCCATAGTTTTCGAGCGAAGCCAGAAGTTGCATAGCCAGGTTTCGATCAAAAACATTCCCAACCTGCAGAGCCTGCTGAATGGAAACCATTGTCTGATCGGTTGTTTTGATCAGTCGCAGAATTTCCCGTTGATTGCATCCACTGTAAGCGGCTTCCAGTTGACGCCATTTCTGATCGACAATTCGGAAATCAACCTGAAGTTGCTGGAGATTGCGATTCTGCGAGATGGATTCTGTCAGTTTTTTGTTGGCGGTATGCAGTTCTGTTGCTGACCTTAATAAAGTGTCTCGAGACTGCATATCCATTAGCTGACGTAAGGTTGTTGTCTGAAACAGTGTTTCGACATCAGCAGTCAAGACGGTCGTCAGTCGAGTGAGTTGAGTGTTATCGATAGGGACATCAATCCAGAGAACTTCGTGCAATTCACGATCGGCTTGTTCGATTCGTTGCAGGCTCCGTTCGAGATAACGGTTATTTAGAGGCCACAACTGAGCCGCAAACGGTCCCCAGAGTTCGTGAAACTTTTGGAATTCGGCAACGGCAACTTCATGAGATTGCTGATATTCGATTGCATTGGCCATGAACCGGACCTGCTGTTCGATCAATCGTCCCTGCACAAGCAATTGACGAGCCTGTTGAGATTGGCCCAATTCAATAGCGATGTCATCGAGCAGACTTTGTAAATCTGCTTTGAGTGTATCGGTCAGTCGGAGGAATTCTCGATTATCGACTTGAGGCGAGACATCGAAAAGCTTGCTCAACTGACTGTCGATTGAATCCATCGTTTTGACGGAATTGCGAGCAGAAACACTCAATCCAATAGTCGACTGCAATCGGTGAGACAGTAGACGCCAGTCACGATCCAGATTGGTAAATTCCTGGCGGATAATGGCCCACTCAGAATTTTGAGCAATCAACTGTTCCAGAATTGTTGCACTGGCCTGAACCTCGAGGGTAGGATTCAATAGAGATCGCATTGAAGGATTTAGCCGCGAATCGGTACTGATGGCGTCGAAAAGTCGAATCGCTTCCTGAGAAAAATTATTCACCAGACGGCGAGTTTCCCGATCCTGTATCGGTGGACGACGATCGACAGGAGGACCATAAAGCTGCTGAGGTTGCTGCTGTTGCTGAACTCCATCCATCCGGCTGTCGATGAGCGACTGCAGCAGATTTTCGAAAAGTTCGCGACGTTGGTTTCCACCCTGCCCCTGAGCGAAAACCGACTCCGGAACCAGTCCAGCAATCATAACGGCAATAATAAGACTGGTCCGAGTACAGACCGCACGAATTCGCATAGCACATCCTCCTTGGGTATTGGAATCTCTTTAAAAGATTCCCTTGTGTCCATTCCTGTCCGATGTTTTTTTAGAACCTGTTTTCGTTGTGATCAGTCATCAATCGAGTGAACAGCTTCGATGCAAGCAGAGTCGCCTGCCTGAAAGAGACGTGAGAGCCCCGCAGGAAGAGAAACGCAGCCACATTCCTGTCGGAGAATCCAACATTAGGCAGCAAACGACAAAACTCCCTTTCACGTCGCTGAGCGTATACTAATTGGCAGCCTCAAACAGCACAAACCATATTTGGACTTCTCTGCAAGAATTTTCACACAGAGCCAGGATCTCGCAAATCAGTACAAATTGGGTATTATGAAAGAAAATGAATGTCTAATCTCGATAGGAAGCTTTGAAAATGCCACAAATTGCCCTGCTGACAGCCCTGTTACTCATCTTGGAAGGCCTTTACGGCTACTTTGGAGCAGCAGCTGATGACCGCAGTATGACTGCTCTGATTCCGTTATTTTTCGGCGTCCCTATTGGAATAAGTGGATTATTTGCCATGAAAGACAGCTATCGCATGCATGCGATGCACGCGGCTGTGAGCTTTGGATTACTGGGCGCGTTCGCCGCGTGGGGACGAACGGTTATGACTGTCGGCAAGATGAGTCAGGGGATGGAGTACAACCAACGAGCCGCGATGATGGTTCTGATTATGGCAATCATTTGCACAGGTTTTGTCATCATGTGCGTCCGATCCTTCATCGCTGCCCGGAAACGTCAACGGGCAGAGAAGGCTGAAGAGTAGTATTCAGTAATTGTGTTTCAAATTGCCGCTGTTCGCACTTGTCGTATTTCGTAAAATTGCGACAATAACCTTCGAACAATAAGAGGTAACATTTCTGGTTTGTTATCGTTATTTGAAACTCAACTATTAAGCCCAGACAGGGCACCAGGCCAAAAATGTCGGCTCACACCGGGGATCAAGCCCCTTCCAACGGCTCTTTGTCTACTTCTGATTTACAGTTCAGCAACGGCAGTTCCCATGTGGATGATAATGCCCAGAGTCTGCTGTATCTCGAAACTCTCTACGAGCAGTATCAGAAATCTCCAGATACACTATCGCCCGAATGGCGTGAGTATTTCGAGAAACTCGATGAGGAGAGCAAGCAGGATGCCGGGCAGACACTGCGTCCTCAGCGGAAGCCGTTCTCGATCTTCAATCCTCCCTCTATGTCCGAAGGGGGCTTGCGACGCCCGCAACGCATGGAAGTTGCAGGACGCCAGGAGCGGCTCGATCAGCTGATCCGCAATTATCGAGTGCGAGGACATATTCTTTCTGAAGTCGATCCGCTCGGCAAAAAACGTGGGAATCCACCAGAACTCAAGCCTGAGTTTTATGGTTTCACCGAAGAAGATATGGACCGTCGCTTTTCCACAAGCTGGATGGGCGGTCCGGAAGTGCGAACTCTTCGCCAGATTGTTCAGTGGCTCAAAACGACCTACTGCCGTTCCATCGGCGTGCAATTCATGCACATCGACAGCCTGCGCGTCCGTCAATGGCTGCAGACTCGCATGGAAACGACTGGCAACCGTATCAAACTGACTCGCGACGAGCAGGTCCGTATCCTCAAACGACTCAGTAATGCCGTGCTGTTTGAACAATTTGTGCAGAAGAAGTTCATCGGCGAAAAGAGCTTCTCGCTCGAAGGAGCAGAGACTTTGATTCCGCTGCTCGATATGGCCATCGAAAAAGCGGGCAATGAAGGAACCAAAGAAATCGTGATCGGAATGGCCCATCGTGGTCGCCTGAACGTGCTCGCCAATATTCTGCACAAAAGCTACCGACAAATTTTTCGCGAATTCGTCGATGCCGACCCTGAATTGCACATCGGACGAGGCGATGTGAAATATCATCTTGGCTATTCCAGTGACTGGCTGACCTCAAAAGGGAATAGCGTCCACTTGTCGCTCTGCTTCAACCCGAGTCACCTCGAGTTCATTAACCCTGTAGCACAGGGGCGAATGCGTGCCAAAATGGATCGCTTCCGGGACGTCAAACACCAGGAGGGCCTCGTTGTTCTGATTCATGGTGATGCCGCATTCATTGGAGAAGGTGTGACTCAGGAAACGCTCAACATGAGTGAACTGAATGGCTATTCCGTTGGCGGAACATTGCATGTTGTGGTCAATAATCAAATTGGCTTTACAACGACTCAGGAGCAGGCTCGCTCCAGTACCTACGCGACCGATATCGCCAAAATGCTGCAGATTCCAATTTTCCACGTCAATGGGGAAGATCCCGAAGCGGTCGCACAGGCGGTCAATCTGGCACTCGAATTCCGCAAAACGTACCACCGTGATGTCGTCATCGATATGTACTGCCTCCGCAGACATGGTCACAATGAAAGTGATGAACCAGAATTCACTCAGCCATTGATGTACCACGACATTAAGAAGCATCCGACTGTGTTTGAAAGCTATTTCGACCAGTTGATTCGTATGCGTGGAATTACTCGTGAGGAAGGCGAGGAAATCGTCGAACAGCGACGCCTTGTGCTTGAAGATGAGCTCAAAGCCGCAAAGCAGGACTCCTACATTCGCTGCCTGGAATATTATGGAGGTTACTGGTACGGCTACCGTGGTGGCTCGGTCTCAGAAGCGGACACCATCCAGACTAATGTTCACATGGATGAACTCAGTCGGGTGATGAATGTGCTCACCGACTACCCGGAAGGGTTTCACCCGCACCGAAAGCTGGTTCGTCTCCTCGAACAGCGTCGGGAAATGGGCCGTGGCGAAAAAGAACTCGACTGGGCCGCTGCCGAACTGCTTGCCTTTGGAACCTCGATCTCTGAAGGTCGGCCATTCCGTATGACCGGACAGGATGTTGAACGCGGAACGTTCAGTCAGCGTCATGCCGTGCTGCACGATGTGCAGGATGGTTCGATCTACTCACCTCTTAAGCAACTTGCTGCAGTGGATGGACTGGTCGAATTGCACAACAGTCCGCTTTCGGAAATCGGTGTCCTCGGATTTGAATACGGTTACAGTCTGGATTGCCCGGAAGGATTGATCATCTGGGAAGCTCAGTTTGGTGACTTCTGCAATGCCGCCCAGGTTATTATCGATCAGTTCATCGCGAGCACTGAAGACAAATGGGAGCGTCTCAGTGGACTGATTATGATGCTGCCACACGGCTTCGAAGGTCAGGGACCGGAGCATTCCAGCGGACGACTCGAACGCTTCCTCATGCTGGCAGCCGAAGACAACATTCAGATCGTTAATCTGACAACACCGGCCCAGCACTTCCATTGCCTCCGCAGACAAGCGTTACGCAAATGGAAAAAGCCTCTGATCATGATGACTCCTAAAAGTTTACTGCGGCTTCCAAAATGTACGTCTGATATCAGCGAACTCGTTCAGGGACAATTTGAACCCGTCCTTGACGATAAGACGATTTCTGATCCTCAATCGGTCACCCGCATTCTGCTCTGTTCCGGCAAGATCTACTACGATTTGCTCAAAGCCCGCGAAGAGCAGGAACGGCCCGATGTCGCAATCGTTCGCCTCGAAGAACTTTATCCTTTGCCGTACGTGAAGCTGCAGGAAGTCTTCGCTCGTTATCCGGCGGGAACTGAAGTTCGCTGGGTGCAGGAAGAGCCGGAAAACATGGGAGCCAGCCGCTTCCTGAAAGCGCACTTCGGACAATCGTTCTTTGACGAATACCCATTCCGATCCATCGAACGCCACGCCTCGGCCAGTCCGGCGACCGGCAGCAAGAAAAGCCATCAGGTCGAGCAACACTCACTCATGGAAGCGGCGTTCGCCAAGTATTAAAACACTGACAACCTGTAGGTCAGGCAATGCCTGACGATATCGACCTGGAATTCAATATTGCGTAAACTTCGCAAAACCAACCTGGGATAAAATAAAACCAAATACAAGCTCTCCGATTCTTTGACAGGAATCAGTAAACAAACGAACAAATACAAACTTCAAGGAGTGAAGTAACATGGCGAATGGAGACACCCTCACCCTCTGGGTCGGCGGCACCCTGTTCGGACTCGGCTGCGGGTTGATGATTGCCCGTTCGATTCCCGCTGTCGAACAAACGGCTCCTGCCAAAGCTATCATGAGCAAAGCTGCGACCATCGAGCCCGCAGGACATTTGTCAGACCCGGCAATCGCTCCCACTCCTCAAACACTGGAACGCTCCGGATTCTACCCAAGAAACGTCGGACAGAAAATCGAACCACCACGCCTCCTCCCCCCGGGCAACGCCATGCCCGTCTCCGAAGCCCAATCTCAACCCGCCCAACCAGAATACAGCAGCACCAGCACCCCCGACTTCCGCAAAGAACTCGAAGCCAGTTCGCAGGAACTGCCGAAGGAAGCGCTGGATGAACTGACGAAGATTCGGGATTTGATTGAAAGTGGGGATGAATAGTTACCGATTCATTCTGCCCGTCGAATCTCAGTGATCATGGGAGACTTTTGCGACATGGTGGCATTCATTTCGATATAGTGCTGCCATTGCTGCGGAACTTCATGATCAGGAAAGATTGCTTCAACCGGGCAAGCCGATATACACGCATCGCAATCGATGCAAGTTTCGGGATCGATAAACAGCATATCGTCCCCTTCCCGAAAACTATCAGTGGGGCAATCTTCAACACAGTCTGTGAATTTGCATCCTCGACACGGTTCAGTAATAACGTAGGCCATGTTATTTTCCATCTAAGAGTCTAATACTGATTCATTCAGGTAATGCCGCTCTGTTCAAAAAAGCGGACATGGAAAATTAAAAATGGCTACAGATTTCGAAAAATGGCCGTCAGAGGAACTATTTGATCGTTTTCAGAAAGGTCAGGATGAAGCTGCCGAGGTTCTGTTTACTCGTTATATGCTACGACTTACAGCTCTGGCTCGGGTGAAACTGGCAGTTCGTCTTCAGCAGCAAACCGATCCTGAAGATATTTCGATGTCCGTCTGGAAAAGCTTCTTCGCTGGAACTCAGGCAGGACGATTCTCAATTTCTCGAAGTGGTGATCTCTGGAAACTACTCGTAGGAATTACATTGAGAAAGGTTTATCGAGAATCCCGCAGGCAACTTTCTGATAAGCGGAATGTCAATCAGGAAAGAACACTTGACGTTGCTGACAATATTCAGGAATCACTCTCATCGCAGGAACCCTCGGCTGAAGAGTCGCTTGCCTTAATTGACACCATGGAGATCGTTTGTAATCAGTTAACGCCAATCCAACAGAAAATTTTTGAACAACGCCTTCAGGGATTACAGATTGCGGCAATTGCTGACAACCTGCAAAAATCCGAACGAACGATCCGACGACAATTGGAAACGATTAAACGATTGCTGACGCATTACCTGGACTGAAAAATGAGCAGACAATCAGAGATTGAAGATCTGCTTTCTTCTTTTGAAGAGAATTGGACCTCCGAATCAATCACAAAATTCAATATTCCGTACTCTAAGTTTCATTCCTGGCAATCTGTTGATGTTGAATATCTCGCAAGAGAACTGATTGGAATTGATTTTGAATTGCGATTAAAAAACTCTGGGCAATCTGGAGAGTTCAAAGAACTGCCCTCAGTCATCCAGTTCTATCGGAATTACTTCAGTGCATTTATTGACACCCGAAAACTCACATTACTTCTATTGAGTGAAGCAATCAGAGATTCGAAAAACTCAGGTCGAGAATATGATTTTCGACCTTACATAAAGGAATTTGGCAAAGAGCTGAACAAATTCCAGGAATCCATCGAACAGGAATATCTGAGTGAAATTGAACCTCATCTATCTTCGTTTGAAACTCATAACTCTCAAAGCAATGCAAACGAATTCAACGTGGACTGGTCACGATATAAATTAGTAAGACTGATCGGCACAGGCAGTCATGCGAAAGTTTATTTCGCGACTGATTTCGAAACTGGTGAGCATGTCGCTGTGAAGTTCTTACGGAAGCAATTTCAACAGAACGCAGCAAGAATTGAAGCCTTTATCAATGAAGCACAAATCCTCAAAAACTTCCACCATGAAAATGTGATCAATATTCGTGGACTTGGTCAAATTCCGAGCGGGGGACTATTCATTGTCTTAGACTGGATTTCCGGTAGATCACTTCACGAACAGCTGGAATCTCAAGAGTTCGTTTCAGAATTCCAGATCAGAAAGTGGATTCACCAAGTCTGTATGGGATTACAGCACATTCACAGTCGGGGTATCATTCATTGCGATTTGAAACCTGCAAACATACTGTTGAATGTTGAAAACCAAATTTTGATTACAGATTTTGGTTTCGCCAAATATTTAAATGACGACTTTCGACAAGCCAGGAATATCCAAGGGACCGTGAGTTTCATGGCGCCTGAACAGATTGATCAGCTATGGGGAAGAATTTGTCCTGCTACTGATATTTATGCTGTTGGAGTCATCCTCTATTTATTTCTGACAAGACGATTACCATTCATAAGTGAGACATTTGAAGAAATTGCTCTCGCAAAATTATCATCAGAACCAATTACAGACCCTCGGGAATTGAATTCTACTATTTCCGAATCCATCGCAAGTATTTGTATGAAATGCCTTCAATCAGAACCTACTTTTCGTTTTGAATCGGCTGCTCAATTAATAAATGCAATAGATCCAATCAGTTACAACTCAAACTGATTGAGATTCAAGAGTTGCAGTGTCGTTGTCAATAATTCCTGTTGTGACATTTCTTCAACTGTTCCAGGTACAGGGCATGCAATTCCTGTTCATTCAATTCGGGATGGCGATGTCTCAGTCCTGCTTTGAATAGTTCTCGACTGCGTTCCGTGAGCATAAACGCCTGTTGTAATCGCTCGTAGGGAGATTTCTTTCGAAGAATCTCCAGATACTTTTCCTGGTTTGGACGTGGTTTGAGATCCATCACGATGACTTAACAAAACTTTCTGAAATAATACTGCATCGATAAGAATCATACAAAAACGGAGTGAGTCTGTAAGCCGGGTTTTGTCGTGGACGGTCATTTCTCTGGGAGGACTGTTGCCAGTCCCCTCGACGCGATCGACCCGAGAGTCGGACGGTTCGGAAAAACCGTGCGGCGAGCCGCTTCTCTCTGCTTGATCTTGCTCCCGGTGGGGTTTACCAAGCCGGTATGGTCACCCATCCCGCTGGTGCGCTCTTACCGCACCGTTTCACCCTTACCTGTGCCCCGACATTTTCATGCCAGGGCCATCGGCGGTCTGTTCTCTGCTGCACTTTCCCTATTCTCACGAACGGTGGGCGTTACCCACCACCGTCTCCTATGGAGCCCGGACTTTCCTCCAGCAACCGAAGTCACCAGCGACCGCCCGACTCACTCCGCTCTTGAATTGTAATCACTCATGGAGTGGAGACATAACCAGTTCACAATCGGTTCTCTGAATTCAATCATTTTGGGTGGCACGACACAGAACGTAGTGATCGGCGTGGCGAATTCAGATCCCCACACTTTGAATCCCATTAAACTACTTTTTGAGATGTTGCAGTATTACTTGTTTGTCAGGTGAACAATATCCATGTATTGTGAGAGTGCTCAGCGATCGCATTGATCAATGGAATTTGTCAAATCACGAATGGAACAGTCCATGAGAAATCTCTTTTACGTTCTAATCGCCTTACTGGGAGTTTCTTTCTTTCAGGTGACCGGTCAGGCGGATACAGTTCGAAATTTGAATGAACTCAAAGCACAAATGACGCAACTCGGCAAGCCGGCTCTGGTCATTGCCGGGGCGGACTGGTGCGTTTACTGTCGGGAAATGTCTCAGGAACTGGCGACTTCTCCAGGACTGCAACCTCTTCAGAAGAATTTTGCAATTCTTAAAATCGATGTTGATACTCCCGTCTGGGATATTGCCAAACGCGTTTTTGAATTTGATGGCACTGGCGTTCCAGCAGTCTTTGTTTTCCGAGCCGATGGCGAAAAACTCTATTCTGCCAGTGGTAAACCTTCCGATATGGAAGGGTTTCTGAAACGCTACCTCGACAAATCCGGACGAATCCTCACAACAACCGAAGCCCGTAATTTGAGCCGGGATCTCACGAAGATTCAAGGTCTACTGAAAAAGGACGATCTGGCAGGAGCAATCGAAATTGCGATGCCATACGAGTTCAAAGACTGCTACGCTCAAACAGCGAAGACCATGATGGATGTCAAAAGTCAGATTGAAGTTCTGGTCACCGATCAAATTGCGAAGCTCGATGAAAAGCTGAAAGAGACCCCAGTCGATTTTGCCGCTGTTATTGAGCTCGTTCAATTGAAGCAAACCTGTCAAACCTCGCGGGAACTGTTGGCGAAAATTCAGCTGATTGAGGAAACATTGACTGCACAGGAAGCGAATCAAAAGTTGATTGCTCAAGCCGAGCAATTGCTTTCTGCGGATCAGTTACGGGAAGACCGCAAACGGGGCGAAGCGGCTGACATCTACAAAGAACTGATTCAGCAATATCCTGACACTGCTGTGGCAGCATTGGCTCAGGAACGTTTGGGAAATCGCGAGACAACTCCTGCCAAGCCTTCAATGCCTGCTAAAACGGAATCAGGAGACCCCAAAAAAGCAGCTGCTTATCTGCGTCTGGCGAAACAATTACTTGAAATCAAATCTCCCAAGGCGAATGAGTATTTGCAGAAAGCAATCGACGAAGCTCCTGAAAGTGAAGCCGCCGGTGAGGCAAGGGAATTGATCAAGTAACAGTGACTAATCACCCAAACCTACAAACCATACTTGAAATTGGTGTCGTATGCTTGAATCGAATCGACGAACCTTTCTTAGGACTTCAGCGGCTACTTTACTGGCCAGTCCAGTTATTTCGCTGGCAGGCAACTCTAATCGTCCCCCTATCAAAGTCGGTCAGATCGGCACGAAGCATGCCCACGCGGGCGGAAAGATGGCGACCTTCCGCAAATTCCCCGAACTGTTTGAAGTCGTCGGTGTTGTTGAAAACGATCCGCAGCAACGGAACCGAATGCAATCCACAGATGATTACAGGGGCCTGACATGGTTGTCCGAAACGGAACTGCTGTCGATTTCCGATGTGCAGGGAATTGCCGTCGAAACCGAGATTGACGATCTGCTCCCCGTCGCCGAAAAATGTATTCAGGCGGGAAAGCATATTCATCTCGATAAACCAGCAGGAACTTCGCTCGAACATTTTCGCAGGATCTGTCGTGCAGCCGATGAAAAACAATTAATGATTCAAATGGGTTACATGTATCGCAGTAACCCGGCTTTTCAGTTTCTGTTCAAAGCGGTAAGAGCAGGCTGGCTGGGAGACGTGCATCAGGTTCATTGCGAGATGAGCAAAAAAGTGAATGATGCGACTCGCGCGGATCTGGCTCAGTACCCCGGTGGTTCTATGTTCGAACTGGGTTGCCACATTATTGATGCTGTGGTGACGGTTCTGGGACCTCCTGATCGTGTGACAGCTTTCAATAAAAATACACGCCCAGAGTACGACAACCTGATGGATAACTGTCTGGCGGTTTTTGAATATCCCAAGGCGACAGCGACCATTCGCAGTTCCGTCGTCGAAGTTGAAGGAGGCCGGCGACGACAGTTCATCGCCTGTGGCAGCAAGGGGACAATCAAAATCGAACCTCTGGAACCTCATCAACTTCTGTTGACTCTTGAAGCTGATACGGAAGGATTTAAAAAAGGGACGCATCGAATCGACCTGCCGAAATCAACCGGTCGATATGATGGCGACCTTCAACATTTTGCAGCCGTCATTCGCGGAGAAGTCCCCGCCCTCTACACCACAATACATGACCTGGCCGTCCAGGAAGCGTTATTGAAAGCCAGTGAGATGCCACTGACTTAGAACTCCTCACAATAATGAAATTGAATTCATTCTGGGCGTTATTAATAGCCGGGTGGCGGGGGCGCTCTCGAAGAGAAGCCCCCGAAGCGTTGAACTTCCGGGGGCTTCCGCTGACGCGGAGCGCCCCCGCCACCCCAGATTATTTTGACATAAGATAGGTTATGTTAGCGATTTTTAAACTCTGAAAACAAAAGGATTGATTCTATGCGTTTGATTCAGAAATACGAACATCTCTCAATTCGTATGCTCCTGTTAACTTGTTTGACAGTCACTCTGATCGGTACAGATTCCATAGCGGCAGAGGACAAGTCCCTCAAATATGAAGTTCGGAAAATCTGGGATCAGGCCAATCACAATGCCTTTACGGGCCTTGTGAGGTTCGACGATCAATTCTTCTGTACCTTCCGTGAAGGGACTGGGCATGTACCGGGAGAGAATGGCCGCGATGGTGAGATTCGCGTGCTGACTTCTGCCGACGGTCAGCAGTGGAAATCATTTGCATTGATCTCAGAGAATGAAGTTGATTTGCGCGATCCGAAATTATCAGTCACACCGGATGGACACCTCATGCTGCTGATTGGCGGTTCGTATTATGAGGGAACAAAAATCCTCAAACGGGAACCTCGCGTTTGCTTTCTGGAATCAGGCAGCCAGACATTTTCCACATTGACTCCCATCAGAATGGATCCTGCCATCCGGACGAATTTCGACTGGCTGTGGCGCGTCACCTGGCATGAGAATACGGGTTATGGAATCATGTATCAGAGCAATCAGGCGGGCGTAAAGTATGGACTGCATCTGGTGAAGACAAGTGATGGCATCAGTTATGAGAATGTGAAAAGTTTTGAAATTGAGGATTCCCCCAATGAAGCCACGCTTCGATTTCTCGATGATGGCACGATGGTGATGCTGCTTCGTCGCGAAAAAGGGAAAGCATTGGGCATCATCGGAAACGCCAAAGCTCCCTACACAGAATGGACACTCAAAGAACTCGATCATCGACTGGGAGGCCCCGATTTTATCGTACTTGAGAATGGAAAACTGATCGCCGGTACGCGGAAGTATCAAGGACCAGCCAAAACGATTCTGGCAGAAGTCGATTTGCAGGGACACTTCAAAGAACTGATCGAATTCCCCAGCGGAGGCGACACCAGCTATCCGGGATTCGTCACCTATGATGGTCAACTCTGGATGACCTACTACTCCAGCCACGAAGGAAAGACTTCGATCTATCTGGCGACAATCCCCCTGAATGAACTTAATTGATGTCAACAAAAAAGACCACATGATTACTCATGTGGTCTTCAGGAAATTCTTTGGGTAACGTCTTTACGTCGTCTCGCTATTCTTCTTCTCTTTTTTGTTACCATTCTCGGCTTTGGCAACATTCTTCGAATCATCGGGTTTGATGCGGTTTTCGACGACTGGTTCAGCCTCACCGTTTTCGCCTGTCATCTTTACGAATGTTTCCGGCAATTCGACGCCGCCGATATCTTTCATGACCTGCAGCATGGGGGGCAATGTGCGGGACATGCCCTGCAGGAAGTTGGAGACGTTTGTCGAGTCTCCCTTGCCGGAGCCATTGTCCCAGACGACGACTTTGTCGAACTTGATATTCGAAATTGCCTTGGCGGACGCATCGGCCAGATTGTCGAGGTGTTCGAGGAGCAGCATCTGGAAGGCTTCTTTGGAGCCGCCGCAGGCACTGATGATTTCCCGTAAACCTTCCCCCTTCTTGGCAAGCATTTCATACTGTCCGCGAGCCTCGGCTTCGAGTTTGGCGAAGATCGCAGCGGCCTCGGCATCGGCATCCAGTTTCCGTTTGGCTGCAGCCGCTTCGGCATCGACGATTGTACGAGCTTTCTCTGCTTTCGCAGGAGCTTCGAGCTTGGCACGCTGCTCAGCTTCCACTTTTTCCGCTTCTGCGATCGCAGCTTTGGCCATCGCTCGGTTTTGTGCTTCCAGAACAAAGGCTTCGGCTTCTTTTTCGCGGGTTTTGGCTCGTTCGTAGGCTTCCGCCTTTTTCACTTGTAAGGTCGCTTGAGCCTCAGCAACTTCGGCATCAGCGACCGCTTCTCCTGTATAAGCATTGGCATTCGCATTCGCGACTGCGACACGTTTCTGGCGATTCGCATCGGCGACCAAAGTTTCCTGTTCGTAGAGCGCTTTCTGCTTACCGTATTCTTCTTCCTTGGAGAGTTCAGCAACACGAACCGTTTTTTCCCGGTCGGCTTCACGGATCCCGATTTCCTGCTCTCGACGAGCATTGGCAACCTGGATCAATTTATCACGATCGGCTGCGACAACTCGGACTTCCCCGAGTTTTTCCTGCTCGGCCACATCCCCGCGTGCTTTCTGAACGGCTTCCGATGCAGCCTTCTGTCCAATTGCTTCGATATAACCAGACTCATCGGTGATGTCGGTGATGTTCACGTTAATCAGCACGAGACCGATTTTTCGCAGTTCCGGTTCGAGTGAGTTCTGGATACTGCTCAGGAACTGTTCGCGGTCACGGTTAATATCTTCGATCAGCATCGATGCAATCACCTGACGCATCTGACCAAAGATCATATCTTCAGCCTGTTTCTTCACCTGCTGGGAATTCAACCCGAGCAATCGAATGGCCGCATTTTGCATCAATTGAGGTTCGGTACCGATGGCGACCGTGAAGACTGAAGGCACATTCACGCGAATGTTTTCACTGGACAACGCATCCTTGAGTGGAACTTCAATTTGAATCGGTTCCAAAGAAAGATAAGCATAATCCTGGATGATCGGCCATACGATTTGTCCACCTCCGTGGACTGTTGTGGCCGACTGCCCTTTATCAACCTGACCATAAATCACCAGTATTTTATTACTGGGACACCGCTTGTAACGACTGGCTAGAAACAGCCCAATTCCAAAAATAGCGGCTGCTGCCACGAAAATCGACATTGCGATTTCCGGATTGACATAATCAAGAATTGCAGCAAGAGAAACAGTATTACCTAACATATGTGAACCTCATCGATTCGAATTTGAACGCTATGCCGAATTGGCTGGAGAACGATTAACGGCGGAGACAGAGACTTCTGATACGACTTCAACGGTATCCTCCGAGATAACATTTGTGACCACAATGGGAGTGCCGGTTTTTAGTTGCTCTCCCTGCGTGATTGCTCGATACTCCATTGTTCGATTCGCAACTGAAACTGTCACTTTACCTGGTCCAGTGTTGTTTTCGGGAATCGTTAAATAAACGGTTCCTGTGCAACCCTTTGCAGCAGAGATGCGTACGGTTCCATCGGCCTTGAGTTGATATAACTTCTTGAAACTCCAGCCGACCATATACAACATGCCAAATCCGGCCAGCGCTGCGACGGCGAAAGCCTGCCCCGGTGGCAAATGCTCACTTACACCCCGACCTGTCAATCCGAAAACTGCAGTCGCGGCGACCAGCGAGCGAAAAGTAACGATACCGACAAACCAGCCATCTGAATGCGTGAGAGAATGATGATCGAAATCAACCTCGGCATCTCTAAGTCCAACAGCAGCATCTTCACCCAATTCGGGAGCTTCCAACTCTGGAACGTCCAAATCCGGCACATCCAGATCGGGTGCGTCAAAATCGAGATCGCCACTGCCATCCAGGCCGATTAACAGCATGACAAACTGGACGGCGAAAATCGTGCCCCCCAGAACCGCACACCAAGTAAATAGACTTTCCATCCGATGACCTCACAAGACAAGTACAAAGAGATACTGATGTATCTCACGTCATCAACGGGGAAAGATCAACAACGGTTCATGGAAAAAGAAGGTTTTTAGAAAATTCATGCTGGCGAGCCCTCGTGATGATTCGAGGAGTGTTTTCAATTGTGATTGATAACAAGAGTTGAAAGAGTGACCCAAGTCATAACTGACTCGGCTCGCCAGATACGATTAGAACCCATACGGATACGGTGGCAAATCGTAATTTGGCACCATATATACGGGAGCCGGTGGGGCTAATGGAGCGTAGCGGTATTCCCAGGTGTATGGCCAGTATTCGGCAGCATAAGGATAACGTGGAGCGGAATTAAAGCTCCGGAATCCTCTTCCACGACCACGATAATGTCCGTCGACATAAGTTTCGACAGGTGTCAATTCTTCGTTGGATTCCCGCTCGAATGGATCCCCATTAACGAGCCAGATGTTGCGATATCGAACCGGGTTACCATGATCCTGCAGAAGAATCGTCAACGGCTCTGGACCTTCCGGCTTGCCGGCTCCCGTTTTCGATTCGATCTCGACCGCATCATGAATCACGATTCCGTTTTGACGGACACGAATTTTCATGTTCTCGGTCTTATTACCTTCTTCGTCAAAGCGGGCGGATCGGAAATCGATGTCGTAAGTCTGCCAGCTCAAAGGAGGCAGGCACATATTCAAATCGGGAGCTTTGATGCGGTAAATCGCTCCACAGTGGTTGAATTCGAGCATGTCGCCAAAGGAGTCGAGCACCTGCACTTCGTAACGGCGTTGTAAATAGAAGCCACTGTTTCCACGATCCTGTCCTTCGCCGAGCGGCTTATAAGGCAGACGAAACTCGGCATGGAGTGTGAAGTCGCCGAAGGTATCGACCGTTTCACAACCTTGTTCGAGCAAGCCGTCTTGAGTGACATTCATGTTCTTCCAGAGATCGTTCTTTTCACCATCAAACAGGACCGTCGCATCGGCTGGAGCAGGTAGTCCGATGGTGGCACTGCGACGATCGTACTTGCGAACTTCGCCGAGTGTTTTGCCATCTAAAGTGGAGAATGTCGCGATGTTCCCCGCGACTTCAATCTGATAATCGCCAACGGTTGCCGTGACAACGTCGTCGTTTAGTTGAGCAATCGCACGTTCTGCTGGTTCATCATTCCAGCCATCGCCGGGCAGACCACCGTCATAAAGAACGGCATCAAAATTACCGTTGCCACGTGCGACAATCTGCAGGCCGACTTTCTTGCGATAGAAAGAATTCTCGCCGTCCGGCAGCGTGCCCATGTATTCGCCCTGATAGCGGAAATCACTATCGACGGCACTCAGATCCTGAGTCGCTGGCGGGCTGGGCTTTTTCTGAGCGTAAAGCTCAGGAGCCAAAGTAGAACTGATCACTCCCAGAGTGAGGCAACTGGTGAGGAATAATTTTGAATACGGCACGGTCGATGTCCCCTCAGCCGGGCAGGATTTCTGCAGACGGCAGCGAATTTCGAGAAAAAGGTCTTTCTCCCACTCTGCCATGTCGGGGTAGCATCTCGCAAGCGTTTAGTTTTGCAGACACTCAGAATTTTTGAAATTGGATACGATCATCGGAATTACAGCGATTAAAGGCGAACCGAGTCATGACTGACTCGGCTCGCCTCGTTTTTACTTATGAGACAAACCCGTCAGGTTCGTCTTGATGCGGCAGAGATACATATCGGCTGTCATATAAAGCGTTTTGCCATCTGCTCCGCCGAAGGTACAATTCGAAGTCCGTTCGCCAGTGCTGATGCGGCCAAGCAGTTTGCCTTCTGGTGTGAAGATGTAAACACCGCCGGGGCCGGTTGCGAAAAGGGTTCCGTCTGTGGCAACTGCCATCCCATCGGGCAAGCCGGGCAGTTTGTCGACAGATTCTGTCGCATCGTGCAGAACGCGACTTTTGCCGAGTGAACCATCTTTATTGATCGGAAACGCTTTCCACAAAGCGGCTTCAGGATCCGATTGAGCCAGGTATAAAGTTTTCTCGTCCGGAGACAATGCAATACCGTTCGGGCGAGTCATCTCTTTTGTCAGCAAAGTCAGTTGTTTATCGGGAGTTAACCGATAGACACCACAAAAGTCGAGTTCACGACGAGGATCGTCCCAGCGTTTCGGTAAGCCGTAAGGAGGATCGGTGAAGAGCAATTCACCATTGGAATGGAAGATGAGATCGTTAGGACTGTTGAGTCGCTTGCCTTCATAGTTATCGACGAGTGTCCGCTTGCCTCCCTCTTTTGTGAGGACAGAAAGTCGACGATCGCCATGTTCGCAGGAGGTGAGCCGCCCTTGGGAATCGAGCATTAACCCATTACAACCCGGCTCTCCACCATACGGAGCAACTCCCGTATATCCACTTGGTTGCATAAAGAGCGAAACGCCTTCGCCTTCATCCCAGCGATAAACAGCGTTTTGAGGGATGTCCGAAAAAAGTAGATGTCCTGGATCGCCCGGCACCCAGACAGGCCCTTCGGTCCAGTCGAACCCGGAGGCAACAACTTCAATAACCGCATCCTTGGGAATGATTTTATTGACCGCATCATCCATTCGCAGCACTTCCCCCAAATGAGGGAAGTTGAGCGTGTCCTGAGCAGTGCAGACGTTGGTGACCAGCATGATCATCAGCGCAAGAAAAAATCGAGTCATGAGTATCGCTTTCGTTAAACGCATCGAAATTGTGTGATACGAATACGAATATCAAGTCACGTTTCCGAAAGCAACCACAAAGGCGACCCGAGCCAGTCATGACTCGGGTTTTGTCACGATGATTGTGTGTTGTTTACAAAAAACATGTCGTTGGTGTCTCGAACCCACCCGAGCCATAACTGGCTCGGCTCGCCTATCAATGTTCGAATTCAACGTCGATAAATAGAGCGAGCGGTTTTTGTTGATTATTTACGTAGCGAATGCCAGCAATTAATGCAGGTTCATCGGGCAGTTTGCGTTTTGAGCCAGATTTGGTCCACCAGACTTCGCGCTTCTTTCTTTTATTCAGTTTCCGACTTGCATAACTCTTATAAACATGAAGCAATTTGTCTGGCTCGGGATCACCATTCACTCCCAGCACGACATGGATATGAGTCGGCATAATGGCAACGGAGAAAAGGCGGTCACTTCGATACGACGCGGTTTCTTGAAACTGAACTAAAACATCATCTGCATCAATCTTAGTCAGAGTGATGGTCGAGCTTTTCATACTCGATTTCGCAAAATCTTCTAACCGTGATTCGCCTTCTTCGTAAGGAATTCCGGGAATATTCTTGATCTCTTTAAGACCATCTTCGCTAAGAACCTTCCCGACAAAACGACGGCGATCTCCCGGCAACCATGAACCATAAGTTGTCCACGTCAATAGCCAGAAGCGATCCATTCGAGATGCCCATCCAATTTGAAATTGGCGAGCCGAGTCAGTCATGACTCGGGTTTTGTCACGATGATTGTGTGTTGTTTACAAAAAACATGTCGTTGGTGTCTCGAACCCACCCGAGCCATAACTTGCTCGGCTCGCCTGAACCAAAAATTTTACGCCAACTGTTTCGTCGCAATCGTTCCCTCTAGTGAGTTTCGCACTTCGTAACCGGCATCCTGAAGTTGGTTTCGCAGTTCGTCTGCTCGACCGTAATCCTTATTAGCTCGGGCTTCGTCAATGCCTTTACAGAGTTCGGCTGGATCGAACCCGCCTGCATCACTCGATTCCGACTGCAATTCTTCCGCGTGTTCCATTGGGGCGACATCAAGAATGCGGTTGATTGTTCGCAGCACCGCCAAAGATTCCTGAGGGTTTTCGTGTGGGCCAGACATCCAGGGGAAGAGGACACCGAGTGCTCCGGAAATGTTGAGGTTGTCGGAGAGGGCTCCGAGGAATCCTGCCAGCACGGGATGAGAATTATCGACTTCAGCCACTTCTCCACCCGTTTTTGCTTCGAGCATCGCGTTGAACTCATTCAATTTCCGGACGGCAGCTGCAGAATCCTTCAAGCCTTTTTCGGTGAAGTTCATATTGCTGCCGTAATGAGAGCGAATCAATTCGTATCGCAAAACAGCCGGGTGAACTTCACGGCCGGTCACTTTGCCGCCGAGCACATCGCGAACCGTGTAGAAGTTGCCCTTACTCTTCGACATTTTCTCGCCTTCGACCATCAGGAAGCGAGCGTGCATCCAGAAACGGGCGAAATGGTCTTCCCCGGAAGCTCCACAACTCTGAGCGATCTCACACTCATGATGTGGGAAGATGAGATCTTCTCCGCCTGTATGAATATCGATAACATCGCGACCCAGAAGCTTGCGAGCCATGACCGAACACTCAATGTGCCAGCCGGGATAACCCATTCCCCAAGGCGAATCCCATTTCATAATGTGTGACTGATCGGGCTTCCAGAGTAAGAAGTCAGCCGGGTGCTTTTTGCTGGCCTGATCGTTTTGCTGCACCCGACCGCCGGAACCTTCTCGCAGTTGATCGAGTGTGTTTCCGCTCAGCGAGCCGTATTTGGGAAAGCTTTCAACACTGTAATACACAGCTCCATCCGGTCCGACGTACGCATGACCACTTTTGATCAACTCGTCAATCATCTCCTGCATATCTTCGATATGATTGGTCGCATGCGGAATATTTTTTGGATACTCAAACGCAATTTTCAAGCCGAGCTTTCGGGAGTCTTCGAGGAAGGCATCGGTAAAGAACTGGGCGACCTGATAAGGATCATCGGGATTTTCGATGGCCCCATCCGGTACCTTGCCCGATTTCTTATCTTCCTTAAGACGCTTGGCGGCTGCTTCCATTTTGTCTTCGCCGCCACCATCCGCGAGATGATCATCGGTCATGTGGCCGACGTCGGTAATGTTCATGATGTGCGTGACATCATTACCCATTACTTCCAGAAACCGACGAATCAGGTCGGCAAAGAGGAAAGATCGAAAGTTGCCGATATGTGCAAAGTCGTAAACGGTCGGCCCGCAGGAATACATGCGAACAATGCCTGCTTCGAGGGGCTGAAAGTCTTCGGACTGGTTTGTGAGCGAGTTATAAAAGCGAATGGCCATCGATTCCTGAGTCCCTGAGTGAGCTAATATTCTAAATTACTGTTATTGAATGACATAATCTTGTGAATTTAGCGGATTTTGAAAAGAGCAGTTTGGAACAACTCACGCTTAATTGCGAACTTGCTCACAGTTGCCGCTGAGAAGCGTAATTATTATGGTTCATATTGAGATATCAGAAAATTTCTCATTGAGTCTCCAGCACAGCTGCTCGGAATGAACTTCACAGCCGATTTTTCGTCTTTTTCAACTCACTCAACAAAAAGAATTTGTACTGTTTCAAGCAAGGATCGCCCTCATGGCTGAAAATAAACCGCGTAATATCATCATCATTGGTTCGGGGCCAGCTGCCTGGTCTGCCGCCATTTATACGGCTCGTGCCAATCTGGAGCCTCTCGTTTTCGAAGGGGCTTTCACTGAAGATAACCGCCTCAAAGGGACTCTTCCGCTTGGCCAACTGGCTTTGACGACAGAAGTTGAGAACTATGCCGGTTTTCCATCAGGAGACATGACCAGTTATTTCGAAACCGCTTTCGATGAACGTAAAGCCGAGGAATTGAAGTCTACGCATCATAAGAAGGGCGTGAGCGGTCCGGAACTGATGGAACTGATGCGGAAGCAGGCGACGAATTTTGGGACAGAAGTGATTACCGACGATATCGTCAGCTGCGATCTTTCTGAGCGTCCCTTTAAACTGAAGTCGCTTCAGGGAAAAGAGATTGTCGCTCATGCTGTGATTATTGCGACAGGAGCTCGAGCAAATTATCTCGGACTCGATTCCGAAGAACGCTATAAAAACATGGGTGTCTCCGCTTGTGCGGTTTGCGATGGAGCCTTGCCACGATTCCGCAATCAGCCGCTGGTTGTGGTTGGCGGAGGAGATTCCGCGATGGAAGAAGCGACTTTCCTAACAAAATTCGCCTCCAAAGTTTACATCGTCCATCGTCGCGATGAGTTCCGTGCCAGTAAAATCATGGCTGAACGTGCATTGGCGAGTGAGAAAATCGAAGTGAAGTGGAACTCAGTCATCAATGAAGTTCTCGGCGACGAGAAGAAAGGCGTGACGGGCGTTCGTATCGAAAGTGCTCTCGAAGAAGGCAAAACCGAAGACCTGGAAGTAACCGGATACTTTGCAGCGATTGGGCATACACCGAATACCGATTTCCTGGATGGGCAAATCGAAACCCACGAAAATGGTTATGTGAAATGGACGGTCCCGTTCCGGACGAATACGAGTGTGGAAGGTGTTTTCGCAGCCGGGGATGTCGCCGACGATTACTACAAACAGGCCATCACCGCAGCCGGCAGTGGATGCCAGGCAGCACTGGATGCTGAACGCTGGTTGGCCTCACAGGGAATTGAATAGAGATGCAGGGTGGCGGGTGGCACTCTCGAAGAGAAGCCCCCGAATATAGAACTTCCGGGGGCTTCCGCTAAAGCGGAGCGCCTCCACCACCCCATATTATTGAAACAGTTTAAGGAATAATCATGCTGACAAAAGAAGGTTGCCAAAAACGACGCGAACGTCTGTGGGGCAACGTGCCTGAACATTTAGAATGGTTGCTGATCGCTGATCCGCGTCACGTGCAATATCTCTCGAACTTCATGGTCCAGCCGCTCAGTTTTTCTCTGGGAGAACGATGCTTACTGCTGCTCGAACGAGATCGAGGCGCGACTTTGCTGGGAGATAATTTCTCAGTCCGCTCAGCTGCCGCGGAAGTGCATGTCGATCATGAAGTGATTGAACCCTGGTACGATCACAAGCATTCGGTCATCAATCGCGATCACGCATTATTCAATGCGGTTAAGCAGGTTTCGGAGCGACTCTATGGTCGTTCCGGTTCTGTCGAAGCAGAGTGGTTGCCGGTCGGAGCGTGGGAAGTGCTTGCTTCTGATCGTGAATCGCATTCGGTCTCTGGAGAATCGGATAAGAGAAACAAATGCTCAACGTCGCTCGATCTGGGAACAACTTTGCGATCGATGCGACGCAGCAAGGATGCCGATGAAATCGAGTTGATGAAAGTTTGCATGAAAGCCGGGGCTGCCGGTCAGGCACGCGCCCGCGAAGTGATCCGGGAAGGGATTTCCGAGTTCGAAATTTATCGAGAAGTTCAAAAGGCCGCCATCGCAGCAGCCGGCCGCCCCGGTCTGGTTTACGGCGACTTCCGCGCCTGCACGCCGACCTCACCGAAACAGGGGGGCTTGCCGACCGATTATAAACTGCAGTCTGGCGACTTATTCGTTCTCGATTATTCGGTCGTTCTGTGCGGCTACCGTAGTGACTTCACCAACACTTTCGCAGTCACAGAACCGACGGAAGGCCAGAAAGAATTGTTTGCGATTTGTCAGGCTGGCATGAAAGCGGGCGAAGAGACTCTTAAAGCGGGAGTTTCCTGTGCTGAAGTTTATAAGAATGTCAAACAGCCTTATCTGGATGCAGGTAAGGGAGATGTTTTCACACATCATGCCGGACACGGATTGGGACTCGGTCACCCGGAAGCCCCGATACTCGTCCCCGACAGCACCGACATCCTACAGGCAGGCGATGTCGTCACCCTCGAACCGGGAGCCTACGAAGAAGGAACCGGGGGCATGCGGATTGAGCACAATTATTTAATTACAGAAACGGGTTACGAACGACTTAGCCAGCACGAGATTGCCTTATAAAAGATAGGCTCTTGGCATGGCGACGAATATGGGGGCTTCGCTGTGCTGCGTCCCTAGTCACCCACCGGTTCGTATTAGAACAATTACGGAAAACACTAAACTCGGGTGGCGGGGGCGCTCTCGAAGAGAAGCCCCCGAATCATCGAACTTCCGGGGGCTTCCGCTGTAGCGGAGCGCCCCCGCCACCCCGGAGATTCTTTTTCATCCGCGTTTTTCTGCAGTCCAATATAAAAATAAGTTAAAGCTCGGAATTAAGACTACATCCCGTGAGCAACTCCTTCCACGATGACGTTCGGGATCGACTCAACGCGATCAAAGAACAGAATTTGCTCCGAACTCGTCGTGTTGTAGAGCCGCTTGGTCAGGGGCGATGTCGAATTGAAGGGCGGGAGCTCTGGGATTTTTCCAGTAACGATTATCATGGCTACTCGCTTGATCCTGCGATTCAATCCGCAGCCATTAAAGCGATCGAGCAATATGGTGTTGGAGCTCGTGCCAGCGTACTGATCTCCGGTTGGACACCCGCGCATCAAGATTTGTGCGATGCTCTGCGGAACTTTGAGTCGGTAGATGAGATACTGCTCTGCTCATCTGGATACGCAGCTTGCCAGGGAGCGATTGCATCGCTGGTTCAAGAAGAGGACATCCTCTTCTGTGATCGTCTAAATCATGCCTGTCTGATTGATGGTTGTCGACTCTCCAAGGCAAAACTGAGAGTATATCGCCACGAAGATATGACGACACTTCGACGGGAATTGACGAAAGCCCAATCAATACAGGGCCGTCGCTGGATTGTGACAGAGACCGTTTTCGGGATGGATGGGACAAACGCTCCGCTGGTGGAACTGGTGCAATTAGCTGAGGAGTTCGATGCGTATCTTATCTGTGATGAAGCTCACGCCACTGGAGTGTACGGCTCCAGCGGACAAGGTCTAATCGGTCAGTTTCGTGAGCAGGGGGAATTGACTGCTGAACTCATCGAACGGCGAATTCCCGTCCGCATCGGCACCCTTAGCAAGGCCCTCGGTTCTCAAGGTGGATTTGTTGCCGGTTCCGCAGAAACCATCCAACTCTTGTGGAACACATCTCGCCCTCTGATGTTTTCCACCGGCTTATCAATAGCCGCCTGTGCATCTGCGACTGCGGCTATTAAACAGTTGCAGGCACATCCGCAACAAATCTCAAAGTTACGAAACCAATCCCGCCAGTTTCGTCTTAACCTGAAAAGATCTGGCTTTGAAGTCCTTGGGCAAGAAAATTCCCCCATCATTCCAGTCGTATTGCATAATGAAGAGAAGACGATGGAATGGGCAAAAGAGTTGGAATCCCGAGGCTTTCTGGTCGGTGCAATCCGACCACCAACAGTTCCGCAGGGAACAGCACGACTGCGAATAACTCTCAGTTCTATCCATCCTGAAAGATCCACTGATAAGTTGATCAAAGCACTTCAGGAATTGCAGGAATCATCAGTCGAGAAAACATGAGCATTTTTGCCATGAATTGCGGTATTTGCTCAGAGTTTTACTATTTTTGAGGCTCATGTGAGTGAAGTTTTCATTTAATAATGATCTAAACTCGTTCATTAGCCAACTGAATAAGAGCATGGGCACAGGCGGCGGAGGCAAGTTCGGGGCCGAGCAGTTGCGGGAGCGAAAGCAGATTCACATCACTCAATTCAGGACAGGATTTCACCACGGCTTGCCCAATAAATTCACTGCTTCCAGAAAGAATAATTTGTCGAGGCGGAGAAGTAAGTGATTTCAATACCAACCGAAGCTGCCGAGTTATCAACTCCTGTTGACTCCCCTTGAACTGCAGGGCCATTTCCGTGAGTTGCGATTGACTCAGTTGATGTTCGCCTGCGCAAACCATACGTGCCAGTCGTTGCCGGGCATGTTTGATATCTGCTGGCCTTCCATCTGCCGTATTCAAATCCGTGGAATCTTCTGGGATTTCTTCCAGGATCAAATAGACATCGAACATCGTTGCGAATAGTTCGGCTGCCAGTGGAAATTCCACATTATCAAGCCGAACAGAATCGGAAACCGCACACAGAGGTGTTCGCTGCCCGCCGGTATAAACAAGTTCTCCGGAGCGAAGTCGTTCGTAGTCGGTCAAACCGCTTGGGCAGGCATAAGCGTCAGCCAACGGTATGAGGTCGGTCGTTGTCGATCCAATATCAATCAACAGTCCCGTTTCGCCAGCTCCAAGAGCCCGAGCCACCCAGGTCGCCAGTGCCATCCAGTTCGCTGCGGCTGTCAGCATGGGAAATTCACAGCCGACCTCTGGCGAAACGAATTCACCAGAGGTTTGCCAGACGACTACCGGTATTCCATCCGCGGCAGCCACCGTTGTGTTGATTAAATACTCCACACCTTCGGCTGCATTAGCAAAGCAATCTGCCAGTTCCCCTGTCATCGTAAAGGCGATCAGACAAGCCGGTTTAAACTGCTGGAAAGCGTCCCGGAGAACCGCTTCCAGTTCGCGCCAGGACTTCCAAAGCGGAAAGGAAATCGATCGGGCACGGCCATGACGATCCGCAAATTTGAGATTCGCTCCCCCCAAATCCAGACCGATAATGTTTTCGGAAGATCGGTCGGTCATGGCTGAGCAGCGGGCTTCTTTTCACCCAGATGAATGGTCATTGTGACAGATTCTCCGGGGCTGAGGAGCTCTTCTTTATTATCCAGTTCTGCCCAGATCCGAAATGATCCATCGATGGGATCAAACTGTGGGTGGATAAACGTAATATCTCCTTCAACGATCGATGGCTTCTCTTGGGCTTTTCCTGTTTTGACTTCGACACTCACTTTTGTCTGTAACAAATCGAGATATCGATACTCAGCCGGCAAGATTGCCTCTGCTCGCAATGTGGAAACATCGACCACCCGCAACAGCGTTGTCCCCGGTTGAACCCATTCGCCGGGGCGAACATAGATCTTTTCGATACTTCCATCCAGCGGGGATTTGATCGTTCTTCGTTCGAGATTCGCCTGGGCAATTTCCTGCTCGATTTCCTTTAAATCAGCGGTCAACTTTCGCATTCGCTGTTCATGAACGGCTTGATCGTAATCGAGCACTGCTTTTTCTGAGATGAGTCGGAGTCGATCGACTTCCGTCAGAGAAACCGTTTCCGGATACTTGAGATTCGCTTCCTGAGCCCGTTTCAATTCTGCCTGAGCCACTTCAATCGTCTTCCTGGCCAGGGACTGACTGATCTCATTTTCGGCTTCCTCCCGAGCCACATTCAACTGACCGGTTGCCAGTTTCAACTCCAGTTGAGCTTCGGTCTGATTCAAACTCGCCAGCTTTGCTCCGGCTTTGACCTTCTCACCCTCTTTAACTTCGAGTTTTTCGAGGATCCCCAAATCACGAGCAGGAATTTCAGCTGAGTGTAAAACAGAAAGAAATGTCGATTCGGCAACAATCTCTTCTGCTTCAATCGACGGTCCAGTAGCGATCATCAAGAAAAAAAAGCAGACCATCCCCATCTGCCCACTAGCCACTCGCCACTGGCCACTCAACCCTTTAAGTAAATTCCCGGTCTGTTTCATACGAAACCTACTTCTCCCAATTACTCAGCCAGATTGACACAGATAATTTCATTATCGTTGCGAACATAACAGCATTTGTTGGCGTAAGCCGGATGCGTCCAGACAACAGGACGCCCAAAAGCATCGCCGGTCGGCTCGATGACATGAGCCCGGGAGATTTCCCGGAATCCGTTCCGCCCCAGTTTTGTAATGACCAGATCCCCTTTTTCAGTGAAGAGAATAAACTGGTTCCCATTTTTTACGGTAAAAGCGGTCGCGTGCGCGGCGGGACGTTCGCCGGAAATCAGCTCTGTTGTTTCCCAGAGACGCTCTCCAGTCAGAAGGTCCGCAGCCATATAACTTCCCGGCCGGATATTGCATCCGAAAATCACACCGTCTTCAATGAACGGAGTGCTGTTCCCCGGATAAATTCCCGTACGACCCGTTCCCCGCCAAACTTCTTCAGACATCGGCTGACCGTTGGCATCGGTCCCCAATTTGAATACGGCTCCGACATCACCAATGCCTGCAGCGTACAGGTAGTCACCAGATAGGCGAGGCGACATAACCGACATTGTGTAATCCGGCTTGAGTGGTTGTGACCAGTGCAAAGTCCCGTCAATCGGATTCAGGCTGTTCAGCGATTCCGGATCCCAGACAATTAACTGCTTTGTTCCGCCATGTTCGATCATTGTGGGTGGAGAGTACCCGGGTTGAGGCGAGGAAAGATTCTTCCAGACTTCTTCTCCCGTCTTCCGATTGAAAGCCACAACAACACTTCCTTCACCACCCGCCAGACAGTACAGCAGATCGCCATCGACGAGAGGATGGCTCGAGTATCCCCAGATCGGAGTCTCTTCGAGCGGGTACTGTTCCTTGAGTGACTTGGCCCAGATCTTTTTCCCGTTCTTGGCATTCAGGCAGGTCAAATTTCCTTCTGCCCCAACCGTATAAACAAACCCCTCATGGACGGTTGGAGTACAGCGGGGGCCGGAAGGATAGGAAATAAAATAGGGGCAATCGTATTTGTATTCCCAGAGTTGCTCACCGGTTTTGGCATCCAGACAGGCAATACGTTCCTGACCGATCAATCGATTTCGGACAGAAGCACTGGGAGTCAAATCTCCGCCATCGTGAAGATAATCGAAGACGAAAACTTTATCGCCGACAACAGCTGGGCCGGAAAAGCCGAGTCCGATGTTTGTTCGCCACAGAATTTCAGGTCCAGCTTCGGGAAATTTTTTAATCACTCCCGTTTCACGCCAGACACTATCTCGTTGCGGCCCCTGCCATTGAGGCCAGTCCTCAGCCTGAGCGGTCGCATTCCAGAGGCTAATACTGATCAAACCTAGCCAGACCACAACTCTTCTCAATCGACTCATCATCCGCTCCATCAAAAGGCTCGTGTCTCAAATTTAACTTACGAATTATTACACTCAGAAACAAATTGTCGATGGGTGAGGCATTGTCTGTGGAGTTGAGTCATGAATTTTAATTTCGAAATAAGTCATCATTGATCCAAGTTCTGTTCTCTCAACAGATGACACAAATGTGATCTTTTATTCCGCCCAGGCTGGTCGATTGGATTCATAACTCCGTTCCTGATTTGTTTCTGGATCGTTGAATGTCAACTTCCAGGCATGGAGACACATCGGAGGATCGTTCACCGTCAGCGTTTGGCGATCACCCCATTGCCCATTCGGAAGATAGACCGGATCTCCACAGATCGGAACTCCCAGATACCATAAATGGACACGGATCTGATTCGTCCGACCAGTGATGGGACGAGCTTCAATTAACGATTCCCCATTTTCATATCGTTCGAGAACACGAAACTTTGTTTCGGCGGTATCACCGGCTTCGTTATCTATCCCACGAAACCCACCCTCGTTAGGTACGCGCGAAATCGCTTCACTGCAGACAAACTCATTCCACTCAGGTTGACCAGTCAATCGACACAAGTAAGTCTTGCGAGCCTGCCCTTTTTCAAATTGACGTTGAACACGCTTTGAAATATCTCGATGAGACGTAAACAGGACCAGGCCGGTCGTGTTCGCATCGAGCCGATGGGCAGGACGTAATTGTATTTCTGGGAAAGCGAGATCAAGAATTGATGTCATGCTGTTGCGGTTAAACCGCCCACAAGGATGCATCGGCAAAGGAGCCGGCTTTTCAAAGACGACCAGAGGTTCATCCCAGTCCAGAATGCGAATATTGGCATTCACATCGGGCTCAATCGTATCGGGTTCCAGTCGCAGGAGTCGCTGACCGGGACGGAGAATAGACTGTTCATCAAGGCTTTGACCGCGATCTCGAATGCAGCCTTCCTGACAGACTCTCTCCCAGTTGGCACGCGTGACATGGGGATGATAGTCGCACAGGAAATCGATCAATGTCCAGTTTTCGTACCGCAACGGTACGTTTAAAGGGCGTTCGTTGGTGTAGGAAATGGAGCCGGGGAGTGGCTGAGTGACTGAGTGAATTCGCTGCTCACGATCGGCAATCGTCGGCTGATTCAAAGTCGGATCGGTCCAGCAATACGGACACGTTTTTCCAATTTCGTAATAATCCGATTCCTGATCAGCCACAGTCAACGGATGTTGACAGGCGTAACACTGGGTTGTTGCGGTCTCTTCCAGATTCGGATTCAGGGCAACGCGATGATCAAACACAAAGCAATCCCCATCGTAATGTTCGCCGCCGCATTCTTCAAAGTATTTCAGGATGCCCCCTTCGAGCTGATACACTTCCCGAAACCCTTCCTGCTCCATGAAAGGGCCTGCTTTTTCGCAGCGGATTCCACCGGTACAGAACATGACAATGGGTTGTTCTTTAAGCTCTCCCGGCAATTTGCGGACCGCTTCCGGGAAGTCCCTGAAATGTCCGACACCGATTGGCAAAGCGTTTTCAAATGTGCCCAGATCGACTTCGTAATCGTTACGCGTATCCAGCAGCGTGACAGGACGACCTTCATCCAGCCAGCGTTTCAATTCTCCGGCTGGTATTTTTTTCGATGTGTAATCTCGCGGTGCAATTCCATCGATCCCAAACGCAATAATCTCTTTCTTCAACTTGACCAGCAATCGACTGAATGGCTGGGTCTGGCTGAAACTCTCTTTCACTTCCAGCTTCTCGAACAGAGGGTCGCTGCGCAGATGATCGAGCAATTGATCAATCGCTTCGCGACTGCCCGCCATGAAGATATTGATCCCTTCCGGACTGAGGAGAATCGTTCCCTTCAATCCCAGTGACTTACACAGAGGACGCAAGGCTTCACGCCGCTCGGGTAATTTATCCAGAGGCGCAAACAGATAAGAAGCAATATTGACAAAGGGCAAATGAGCCGAGGTTGTTGGCTCTTGGGGTTCAGAAGTCACGATCATAATTGGCTGATAAGTGTGGAAATGGAATTGCTGTTGAGAAAGATCCGGAAATTTATACAGAGTTTATTCCGACATCCAAAGATGTTGGAAAATCTATTTCCGAATCATGATTATTGTGAATTATCATAGCAGAAAATCAGGTCGAATTTCCAGATGGTTCAGGTTCTTCACTCTTTGGTGGACTCTCTGATATTCCAAGCCTGTAATTTGTGTTCATCACGCAATATCAAAATTCCATTCGCAATGACTGGAGCAGAGTAACTGGGGCTCTTCAACAGAGGTTCATCTAGCTCCAGGAGAACTTCCAGGCGATCGGATCGCAATTTGACGACAGCAAATTCACCCGATTCGCCCAGCAGATACAACTTTCCATCCGCAGCAATCATCGAGCCCCGCATCAGTTTGGAAGACCATTCCCATTGTATTTCCCCTGTCTCCAGAGAAAGGCAACGTAGTAATGCCTGGCGATTCCATTTCGATGTAAAACCATAAATCGAATCTGAGACACAGGTAATATTATTGAACTGACTGTCCAGATTCCGGCGATCAGTCCAGAGCTGTTTATACGATCCATCTGGCTCAACCTGCAGACAAATCACGCCGCCGCCGGGACCAGCCGTCGCAATAATTTTGTCATCGACAATCAATGGGGAGACCGCATTCACTCGATTGGGACTTTTCTTCACTCCAAATTCAACCTGCCAGCGAACCGCGCCGTCTTCGGGATTCAGCGAAGCAAGGTAATGATCTGTCAGCACAATTAAATGGGGAATTCCATGAATGAGTGCATAACGTGGTGTGGCATAGCTGCGGCCATCTTCCATGGAAGTCCAGATCGTTTTACTGGATTCCGCATCCAGGGCAACGATTGCACTTTTGCCTTTCGTGCCTCCCAGGTTCAAATAGATTTGTCCATCAATTACCAAAGGGCTGGATCCCACAGGAAAATCCCAGGCTTCCGGCTCGTAATCCAACTGCAAATCACGCAGCCATTTCAATTCGCCGTCTGCTCGATTGATGCAGTAAAGTTTGGATTCCGTACCGATGGCATACAGGGAATTCTCATCCAGAGTGGGAGTGGAATACGGACCATTACTGTATTCCACAGGACATTCATAAGTTGTTGGAGAGCCAAATTTCCACTTCAGTCCTCCTTTTAAAAGCTCGCGGCACTCGATAATTTCATCATCGCCAAGACGATAAAACACGTAGAGATCATCCCGCCCGACCACTGGAGTGCTGTAGCCGCTGCCAATTTCGATTGTCCAGAGGCGATTTTCATCTGACAATCTGTCTGAGGAGAGCTTCGTTTCCTGTGAGGTACTGTTAAAATCGGGGCCTGCCAGATTGGGCCAATATCCAAGTTTTTCCCGTTCGGCGAATTCTGGACGAATATGATAGTCGAGCTTTTCTGCTGACTTCTGATTATCGGACTGACGATTAGAAGATCCTGAGACTGCAGGTTCGGAGACTGAACTTCCAGAACACCCAACAGTGTTCAATATGCTCAGGAATAGAATCAGACAACAAATACGGTTTATTCTGTAAGACAAAATCATTTGGCAATTTTAGTGAACCTGGAGTTCGTTATTGTGTCCAGAAAACTGCGAATCCTGAAAATTACTTGACGATTCGCGTTTGTCCCGTACGATTAAGTATTGATGAAGCTTTTCATGGATTCGGTTGAATTGTGATTTCTTCCACCCGGTGCAAGGAATCATACTGTAAACCATGAAAGAAATGCGAAGAAGCGAGTTGTTGAGGGCTTAGCTCTTAATGACACAATCCAATCGGGGGCGATTGGAATCGACTGGTTCTCCGTAAGTTGAGGTGGCGTGTCGTGGTTGATCAGTTGGCCACGTAAAAAACTGATCACAAAATTATCTGCCGAAAAGCAGTTTGCTATGGTAGCTTAATTTAGCTGCCCGGATTTAGGAATCCCTGTCTGAGGAGTCCGAAAATCCGCTTAACAAAATCAGACTGGTGTCGAGTCAATGGTGACTACGCTCGACATGAGACCTCGTAGACACCTGGCTTTCAAAGGCTTTGGATGTTGAGCCCGAGAAAGCGAGACCCAATCAATATTCTACACACGTAGAGGCCGAAACCGAGGGCTCACAGGACGGGGGTTCAATCCCCCCCGCCTCCATCAAGTAAGGTCACTTGCGATTTTCGCAAGTGGCCTTATTTCTTGCGCTTTGCGGCATTTTCGCTGTCACATTTGCTCCTTCGACAGCGGCTTCGGAGCCCCAGAATGTCTGTATTTGGGGACGAAATTGTCTGTTTTGCTCATAGGTTTGGCCGTGCGGAATCAACCGTCGATTCCGATTTCACCCCAAACAGTTGAGGAAAACAGACATGAGCACTTACCAGAAAAAGCTGAAGCGGTCGAAGAACGGCATCGTGCGTTACATCGGTCGAAACTTTGCCGGACACCAAGAGAAATTCTATCTCGGCTGGGACCTCTCGCTGGCCGAACCACGGGAAGCTCTCATCAGGGAGCTTTGGGACCACCTAGAACGACACTGGCACTACACCCAAGGAAACTTCCACTGGACGCCGGACTATCTGGCTGCAGCAAAGGCGATTGCCAAAGGGAAAGCTCCCGTTCTTCCACCGACTTTCAAGACGAAGTCCGACCCGGAAGGTTACGTTGCTGCACTGAATGACATTGGCCCGGCATTCGCGCCTGCCGACGAAACGCTTTTCGAGGCAGGGCTCAAGGCCGTGAGTGCCGGAATTCGTGACCGACGTGATGTACTTTCAACTCGAAACAACGTCGAGCTGACTGGTCAGACCATTGAAGAAGCCCTGAACGGCTATCGAGACTACCTGCAAACAAAAGGTCGTCAGCCAGATGGCTCCTACTCAACATGGTGGAAAACACAGCTCACGCAGCTGAAGTCTTGGCGGAGCTTTCTTGATGTAGTCCATCGGTTCAAGGATGGGGAGCAAGTGAAAGTTGAGATGACAAAAGTTGATTTGGGTCATCTCACAACCGAGCACGCTCAGGCAATGATCGATGCCGTAAGGTCTCGACCACTAACCTTCGATTCCCTGCGACGAAAAGATGGGACGAGAACCCGACTGACGCCATCAAGTGCAAGGGGCATCATCAAGGTCGCGGTGAAGTTCTTTGAATGGCTCGACCTGTCATCTGAATTCAGCTGGCTGGAGCCTCGGAAGTTTCGGCTGTCAAAAAAACCAGAGCCTCTCACCAACGAGGAGAAGTTTGTCCGCGAGCAAAAGAAGGAGGTCTCAACCGTCTCGTATGAGCATATTCGTCTACTTTCAAAGTATGCCCTTCCGTCTGAGAGAGTCATTCTCCTGTGTGGGTTGAACGCGGCATTTGGCCCCGGCGAGATCGGTCAGCTCCGTGTGCCATTCATCAGGAGAGAGTCTGGAGAAATTGTCGGAATCAGGTTCAAAACCGGCAACCCGACTCGGCACAAACTCTGGCCCGAAACTCTTGAGGGACTTGAGTGGCAACTGGATCGTCGAGCCAACTTCGAACATGGTGAGGGAACCGACCGGGAAATTGTCTTTCTGACAGAAAACGGCAAGCCGCTTTGGCGCATCACCAAAGCTGGAAACTACAGTGACGGTGTCAGTCGCCAGTGGAATCGCCTCGTTAATCGAGTGCAAAAGGACCACCCGGACTTCCCCGATTACTCACTGGGCAAACTTCGAAAGACTGCAGCCACCCGAATCCTAATGCTGGCCGGTGCCGCAGAAGCGAGTCTTGTACTTGCTCATCGGACAATTTCTGAGGACGAGTTGCTCGAATGCTACGTCCAAATCCCATGGGAAAAACTGTACGACGCCCAAGAGAGATTTGGCGAGGAAGTCGCTCCTCATTTGAAAACCGACCGACCCGCATTCCTACGGCAACCCAAAAATTACATTGGGCTGAAAAAGATCGAACTGATCCGCGAGCTTCATACCGCTGGCGTCCCGGTGAAGAAGATCGCCAAAGCCGCCAAAGTCTCAACGATGACGGTGTATCGTCAGATCGAGCGATTCAACGACGAAAAGCACAGCAATGGTCAGTGCTGAATTCCGCTAATGGCATTTAACAATGCCTAAAAAGTTGTCGTACAATCCCTCCGACCACCAGAACTCACGAACCACTTCCGTGCTCTGGAAGTGGTTCGTTCTTTTGAGTCAAAATATCGGAGGCGATCTCATGATTGATACTGAACACGGCTTTTTTGTTGGAATCAACCTGCAGGGCGAAGACCAGTTCTTTCACTGCTTTTCTTCCCAACCCGACCGACCAATCAGAAAGAAACGAGTCGAGTACATCTATCGCGACAATTGTGTCGCAGCGGGCGTTGATTGCTGGTCTCCACTGGGCCTGTTGTTTGCGAAAGACGCGGCAAATGGTCGATTTCCCGTTCCATATACACCATGCGAAATCGCTCGTCAGTCAGACGAACCGCACTTGGAATATGCGGAAATGTACAACGCTGAACGCTATCGGTTTCCTGCGGCAAATCTTTTTCCCGCAGAACGAGAGTTGTACAACCGAGGCGTGGTTGCGCTCCGAGACAAGCAAGTCGCCAGCGTCGTTGAGAGGGTGAAGTCGGAGCTGCGCATGGATGGCTTGCTCATGGAAGCTCAGGAAGTCGCCATTCTCGCTCAAAAGCCGCTCGTAGATGAAGGGACGCAGACGTTGACGTACGCTGGCAAGAGCGTGCGATTCCGGGGTGCGATTCAGTTTCGTCTATTGCAGCGGTTGGCAATGGACGCTGGCCGTTTTGTTGATAACGTCGAACTTGGCGAATTCGTCTGGGGTGATGACGACATTAAGGACAAACTCATCTCGAACACACGCGGGCACATCGAGCGCAAGCTGGCGGCAGCGAATATCACCGGTGTTGGTTTTGATGCAGTAAGTGGCAGAACCCGGATGATTCTTTCGTAAAGAGCAAACATGAGGACGATTTTGGACTGGCGTTGAAATAATTCCTTCCAACTGACCTTTTCACCCAGTTGGAGGAATTACGATGCGCGTCGAATCAATTGATGACCTCTATGACTTGTCTGTTCAACACGTCGCCATATATCGAGAGCACGGCGAGCAGCTCGACTCCGTTTCCGGCGTTGAGGGATTTTGCGGCCTAAAGCTGGTCGCTGATGCCTTGTACGGCGTCTTCGGCGACGAATATGGGACGGCTGCCGGAGAGATCGCAGAAATTGTCGAACTCCCCGCACTCGAAGAATCATACGAGTTCTTCATCGCTTGTATCCGCCCTGAGAACGGCACTCCAGTCCAACTTTCGTTCTCAAAACACCTCGAACCTCACGAAGTCGTGAAGGAACTCGTGCAGTTGGTGAAATGCGGAATTCCCCTTGATTACTGAGCTGTCTTGCAGTGCGCGCTGGGAGTGCGCTTGGCCGCTTTTGCTACCTGACCCTGCCTTTCATGTAGTTCACTACGCCGAGGAAACAACTTGTGATTGCAAAGACGAAACGAACGAAACCAGTTTGTGTTTACAACCCCGTGAACTTTGAGCCAGAAAGTGTCCTGCCCAAACGGCTCCGAAGACACGCCGATTCAGCCAGATACGTGCTCCACCGCATCCACTGGGGACAGGTTACGAAAAAAGCCAATGAGCGGGGCTTTGTGCCGCTCAAGAGGGCATACCTGCGTTCGTTTATCCCGCATCGAATCGTCAGGCCGCTAATAGGAGCATTGATTGACGCGGAAGTCATCGAATCCGACAGGTACTTCGTTCCCGGTCACAAGTCGTACGGTTATCGCTTCGCTGGTTCATACTTCCGGGCTCCTGTGGTGCGGCTGCCACTTTCGAACACAAAGCTGATCGAACACATCACGCACGAGAACCGCTCCGAATGTAAAAAGGTTCGGCTTGATGTTCACCGCTATCTGCGTACGCAGCTGAAGTCTCTACAGATTGATCTTGATCGCGCCTTGGTGTTCTTGGAGCACGATGAACACCGTGAGCTGTTGAAGATTCCGGCATTCCAGATCGCCACTGGCGAAAGATTGTTTTCGGTCTGTCGATACGGCCGAATCCACACTGATCTGACGCACTTGAAGAGCACGTTGCGTCCATGCCTTCATGTCGATGGCAAGCGTTTGGTTTCAATTGACATTCGGAACAGCCAGCCATTGTTTCTTGCCTTACTAATCCTGATTCGCAGGCTCCGAGGCGAGACATTTCTGTCGCTATCAACGCTCGGGACTCAATCAAACCCGTACCGCACTCTTGAAGACAGAATTGCCACTATCATCTCCCCACTCCCACCACCAACTCCACTGTCCAATACGATGGGCGCAAAGCCCATTTCAGTTGCCGATAGTCCGTTTGAGACACGACTTACGACAGATGAACATTGCCGCAACATGTGCCCGGTTAATAGGGACACGCTCAGCCTCGACGAGGCCAGATTTCTAACACTCTGTGAGTGCGGGCAACTGTACGAGTCGCTGATGGAAGAGGCTGAGATACCAGTTCGTCGCTGGGCAAAGGAGATGATCTTTGAGGTCTTGTTCGGTCGGAATCGTTCTCGGTCAGAATTGAAGACTCGATTCGCTGAGCTGTTCCCAACTGTCTACGACACGGTCAAACAATTGAAGCGCAAGGACCATTGCCGCCTTGCTCACCTCCTGCAGAACCTTGAATCGACCGTCGTTATCAACCGGGTCTGTCGGCGGCTGATGAACGAGAAGGTCTCGCCTGTGTTCACGATACACGACTCGATCCTGACGACCGATGCCTGTGTCGAGCGCGTCTTGGATGTCTTTCAGGAAGTCTTTGCGGCACTCGGTGTCGCGCCCTCGTTCCATGTAACTCGCTACGACCAAGAGTGAGTTTCGACCACAAATCTTTTTAAGGAGAAGTTCTAATGACGGTTCACCTTATTTACGGCGTGAATCAACACAGTTGTTCTGCCGAAGGCAAGACCATTGCATTCGTCTCGTCACAACTGCAGCACGTATTCAATCTACCACCCTCGCCGCAATTCCTCGTCAACGGACGGCAGGTCAATGCTGACCATGTTCTGGCTGACGGCGAGCAACTGGAGTTCGTCAAGGAGTTCGGTCAGAAGGGGCTTGGCGATGTCTGCACAAAAGAAATCTTCCAAAGGTCGTTCGACGTGTCAGATGAAGAATGGAGTGAGTGCAAATCTGCCGGTCTCCACACGACTGAACTTCGTGGCACAGAGGTGTTTCTAATTCAGGAGGGTGCTGATTGCCTGCAGAGAGTTCGAACGCTGCGTGGACGAAGCGGTCGAGACGTAAAGCTGAATCCCACAGAGCAACGCATTATCAAAGTGCTGACGACGAATGGACCACTCACAGGTGACGAACTCGCAAGCAAAGTTGGACGCGGCTTTACGTCAACCTTCCGCCAACTACTCGCATCAATGGTGAGGCACTGCATCGTACAGAACGACAATCGTGGTTATTCAGTGTTGCGACACGATCTGTGATGTCGGCACAGACTGACATTGTGCGACGGTTAAAATCCTGCACATGCAACGCGGCTAACGGGCCGCAAGCGTTTTACATTAACAAACGAGAACTGGAGGAAATCTAGTGGCAACGAACAACGACGACAAACACGAGATCGATGAGGATGCGACCGATCCGGGATTCGTAATTGGTGACAGCCCAGTACACCTGCAACCTCGCGTAGCAAAACCGACTGTTAAGCACACGCCAAAGCCCGACTGTTTCCTCGAACAAAACATGCGCATCGTTACTTCGCGGTTCATTACGCAGCCGATTGTCGAACAAGGCAAGCTCACGGGAAAGTGGAACGTATTGCGAACTCGCAATTGGGAACAATACCGCTTCACGAATGACGTGCCGTGGGAAAAGACCGTGGACAGTCGTGAGGAAGCCTACCGCTGGGTCGCAGCCGAGAATGGCAGTGCTCACAGAACGGACGAGCAATCAAACCCAAAGCCGCATGAACGTTTAGAGCCTTAGGCTTGATACGAAACGCACTCAGTAATGTTCACACACAACGCTCCTCTCAACAGGAAAAGTACAATGAGACTGACGATCCAAAAAGACATTCACTGCCCATACCTCGCCAATGCGATGGACTACTTGGGCATGACGGAAGACGATTTATCCGACCGGTTCACCAAGGCTGTGGCGTCATTTACCTCCCACATCCAACTACAGCAACACCTTTACGAATATGCTCAGGACTTGATCGACGACGAGCTTTCAAAGATTGCACCGGGCTGGTCGCATCGACTTGTAACAAACTACATCGTTGCGCAAAGGCACTACGACTTTGACGACGGGCATCTCATCGGAATCTCGGTCGCTCCTCGGCAGGAAACACCGTCTCTCATCGAATGTCACTTCTCACCAGATATAAAGTGGGACGCGCATGTCAAGAACGAGGACGCGATGTGGAAGCAGTCCCGGCTATACAAAGAACAACGTGGTCGTGATGCGTGTGTATTTGAAGAGCCCGATCATCTGGCATTTGGAGCTCTACACGACGACTGCAACATTGTGCCCATATCCCGAATGTTTCGAATCGAATCGGTGCTTTGGGTGGAAGGCGACTCGAAGGACCGATTCAAGGTTGAGGAATTGGTTCGGCAGCACACCTGTGACGGCAGAGTCTTCTTCGCCGAAGCGGTAGCGAGAAATCTGGAAGAAGACGAAGGATTCGTAGGCTCAAGCAACGTGTACGGCAATGTCGGCATTGAGAGAATCAGGATTGATCCTCCAGACGGCAGCATTTGGCGCGGGCTTACTTACAAGAGTGCCCCGGCTGGATTTGTGGTTGAGCTATCTACTCAATATCCGCTTGCCGTCTTTCACTTGCGGTCGCACGACAGTTCTACGGCCACTTTTGAGGAGCCGGTTACTGTGACGCAACAGTCGTTCAAAGACGGAGTCGAAATATCCAGCACCGAAGACAATCTTCCGATCATCATCGATCCGAGAGCAGAGTCCGCATCCACTCTAGGCCAATGATGCTTCGGCTGCTGTTCCTTGGCTACAAACCCTCGTGAAGATTCCAGTCGTCGTGGTTGTCGCACCCAGCAAATGCCCTTGCACGATCCTGTCACAAACGGACTTCTTATGAAAAAACAACGCAATATGAGTGACCACGTTTGAGGTGACGTGACCGCCGGATTCACGCAACTGGATTGGTCTCATGCTGCCGTGTGGCGTCAACATCATCCAACGCACGAGACAATCCGGTCGCAAAGTCTTCGCCTCGATTCTTCTGCAGCATACGTATCTTGCTGCGAAATCGTTTCAGCTCCGACGGTGAATCACAGATCGCCCACGCTGCCATGTATTCAGCAATTGGGTCCGCGCAGAATCCTACTCTGTCACGAGTTCTGTTCATTTCAATCAGCCCTGATTTGACCAGTTCGTTGATTACATCGGCAATTGGCAAGCTATCGTCACCTTGCCCGACAGTCGTATATGGGGACGCTTCAGCTTTTCCCTTCAGGTAGCCTCGCAATTCGTAGAAACACACTTCGCCGCTTGTTGCCTCGTCTTCAACGCAGAGGTGCGCGACTTCCTTCACCACTCGTATAAAGTCTTGTTCGCACAGCGTATCAGCTGACTGGGATCGTAACGCGAGCACGTAGTCAATGGCGAGTTGAGCAAAATTGGAGGTAACTGCTTCTGAGTGCCGCGCAACTTCAATCGCCATGCGAGCCATCAACGGAGATAGGTCAATGCTGAAAGCCAGAGCGGAGACGGCTGCGTAAACGTCCTCGAATTCCTCTTCACTGACATACGCACGTACAAAGCCTTCTAACTTGGCCTCGGAGATCGGTCCCAGTTCGACCAAGCAGAATCTTTCGAAGACACGTTTCTTGGGCGGCAGGTGGCGAGAGGTGACGATCAAACAACGAAGAATCCCTTTTTCCATGAGGGATCGTACTTGGCAGAGTGCCTCAGATTCTGAACCTGCAGTTCCAGCCAAGACTTGTTTGTCTGATACAACACGTCGCTCACTGGCTCCATCCAGAACGACAATGATGCGTTTTCGGTGGAGCAACCCTTCAACCATGGACCTTGTCGGCCGTTTGTCGTCAGTATGAAGTCGGTCGCACATTAACTCGACCAAGTCACCAGCCCAGTCCTCGGCGACGAGAAACGTCAGGAATGGTGTCTTTCGCGATGAATTGACTCGCCGGGCAATTTCAAACGCCATGGTCGATTTTCCTCGACCACCGGGACCGTACAACCAGACGCCACCACTGTTGCCATTCGAGAGACGTTTGAACCATTCTTGACTTTGGTCTTCGTATCCGAGATCAACGTATCGCTGTCTTTCCTTGTATGCGGCACAGTCCTTCAAGCATCGCTCGTCCAATGTGTCAAAGTGCTTTTTCATCCAAGAGTCTACGGCTCTCCTTGAATGGCCGAGAAAGTAGATTAGGGTGAAAAATCTGGAAAACTTCTGGAGATTCGATTGGCCTTCATCGCCGACGCGTGACATTGCCAATTCTGCCAGACGAGCTGGCGCTGCAATCCAGAGGCCAAGAACGGCCATGAGTGTCAGGGAGTAAACAAGGGTTGGCCAAACTGCGGCCTTTACGATCACGGGTGCATCCAAGTACGCGTGACCAACGCGTTGCGCGAGGTCGAGAAGCTGGCTGGCAAGACTCGCAGCTATTGTTGTCTTGTTGGTTAGTTCGTGGCCAACATCAACAGCAGCAGCAAGGCGAAACCCATCCGCGCTGGGCAGTGGTACTGTCTTGCCTGCTTCGAATACTCGCGCCGTGTCGAATACGTAACCGGTTCCTGCAAAGCGACCGTCGGGCATTGTAATTAGGAGTCCGTTGTTACCGACGATGGCGCTGCCTACTTGATTTAGTTCCCGGTCAACGAAGTGCAGAGTAGTCGAGCCACTGTCAAAGGCTGGGGCATCGAATTGCGGCGAAACGACCGCACCACTCTCGCTCGATGCAACCAATGTCATCGGCATGTCGAATTGGCGTGAACGTATCGTACGCACTCCTCCCTTATCTCCTGCGTACATCAACTGAATTTGCCCTCCATCGATACACCAGAAATGGCTTTCAAGCACGTCATCTTCGAGCGTATTGAACACAAACCGAGGCGTGTATGACCAGAGTTGGTTCATATCGTTATCAAGTAATAACTGACGGTCATCGTCCTCAAGCAATAAGCAATCATTGAGTGGCGTTAGGGATGTGGATTTCGGGTTCTTGTCCAAATCCCAAGCCTCAGGAAGCTGAAACGGACTACCAAGCACTCTCCCATCGTTGCGGCTCACGCAGCATATGGTCCCAGATGCTGACATCGCATAGACACAGTCGTCATGTACTGCAACAGCCACTACGCTACCTGAGTCGTTGTCATCGAATGACATGTCGCTCATGAGCAGGTATGTTGGAGGCAGTGAATCATCGCCCATGAAGGAAATGGCAGGACTTTCTTCGTATGGCCAATCTGCGGGATCAAGACCATCTGTGTCTTTTACCACTTCGAAAACGGACAACCGATGCAGGTGTTTTGGACCGTCATCGGACAATGCGTAGAGTTCCACAGCTCCGTCGATGCAGCCGATTACGATTACGCCAGCGTCTTCTGAGACGTAGTGGCACGAGGGTTTGCCCCACTCTTTCCTGCGAGCAATTTCTGACTCCTGCCCCGTGTCGCAATCAACGACCCAAATGTCCTCATCGTTGTGAACGAGAAGGGAACCGGATTCACCGAGAATATCAACACCCTTGATCGAATCTCTGAACTCCCGTGTCCAAAGCCGGTGTCCATCGCAGCTAAACAAAGTCAGCCGCTTGCCTTCCCCCACAGCCACCAACCCATTCTTGTGTCCCACGTCCACAATTGCTCGTTCCTTGTAAGCTGGCACAAGCGAACAGAGCTCTCTCGCAGACGCTTCGATGAAATGAAGCGACTCACGGCCCACAGCGGCGATAACAGAGTGTCCATCGACAAAGGAAATCGCGTCGCACGAAGATGGAAGCTCGATTAGACCCAATGACACTCCGGTCTTGGAAAAGAGCTCCACAACGCTATTTCCTCGCCAATCACTAGCTGCCATTCGAAGCAGCGCCACACGATTTCCGTCATCGGAGATCGCTGACGAAGTCACATTCTCGAACCGAATCGGCCAGTGCGTCCACGATTTGGCAGCGCGGCCCTTGAATGCCAGATTTCCATCGCCAGCAAGTGCTAACACGTACTTTTCATTGTTGCTTGCTGAAAGAGTAGCCGGAGGCAAGTCGGTACTTGCCGCACTGACCACCTGTCCTGTTTCGGCGTCAACGAGACAATTACTTTCGCTTCCAAGTTGAACCACAACGTTCTGTAGATCAGAGTCCATCTCCAGCGACGAAATGTTTTCGCCAACCATTGTGTGCCAATTCTGTGATCCGTCCTTAGTTCGCATCTTCAGAAGGCCACCATCCTCAGTCGCGATGAAGACATGTTGTCCGTCACTGGACACCAACATCTCAGCTGGGACATCCTTCATCAGTGCTACCTGCCTACTCGACTTCAAGTCGGCATCGTGACTCAGGATTCTGCCGTCAATGCCGCATGTAAACACGGTGCCAGACTCACGTTCAATCGTGATTCTGGTGATCTTTTCAAATATGAAGTCGTCTTCTTCGATGGAGAGGTGTCCGTTTGTCGCATGACCGTCGTGAGATTCAGCGAGGAACTCGCCGTCAAGATTCCATGCGGACACCTTCCCATTTAGCCCTGCTGTGTAAAGCCGGTCTATGCCGTTCGCGACAAGCCCGTTCGCCCCTTTGCCTGTGTGAGTGCCATGCCCCGCATCAAATGTCCGCACATCACCTCCGAGCGTAGCAACTCTTATATGGCCAAGCAGGCCAGCGGAAACCACATTATTGCCCGTGAAGTGGAGGCAATTCGGCGCGGCACCATCAATCTGAATTGGTTTGGATTTAACGCTCAGGTCTGGCGTCCAGACGACCAGCGTCCCGTCAACGGCGAGAGTGACGAGCGCACTGCCGTCGGGGGACCACGCCAGTTGCCTGATTTGCCTTGGGTAGAACTTCGGGACTTCTGTGTGAAAAGAAGAGGCAACCTCAAGTGAGTGATCTAAATCAAACACCACCACTCTTCCGTCGGCACCGGCAGAGGCTAACAGATTCCCAGCCGGTGCGATTTCGAGATCACAAACTGCACCTCGCCCAAATTGTGTCTCAGGGTGTAAGTCATGCTCAGCTTCAAGACTTCCATCCGCAACGTGGAACTTGCGAACAACGCCGCTTCCCAGCCCGGCGAACAGATGCTCGCCGTCTTTAGTAAAAAGTAACGACTCTGCTAATTGGCCACGACCTTCAAGCGAAACGTTGAACTCGGAGCCAAGCTCACCATTATTCAGATCAATCGTGACTAAACGCCGGTCGTAGCCCTGACTCTGATCGATGAAAGACATCGCCAAGGTTCTGCAGTCTGATGACAGCGCCACGCAGTCGGGGTGATCCGGCAACCGTACCTCGTCCCGTTTCTCTGAACCGTCGTAGGACCAAAACCTTACCCTGCCTTCTGCCCCAACGGAAATAATGGTCTGAGTCTTGTCGTCATGACTCAGGCCAACAACACTCGCGTGTGCTTCCCACGATTGTGTTGTCGCCCTCTTTGTTGGGTCCAAGACTCGAATCGTTCCGTCACGTCCACCGGTAACAACAACATCTTCTGAAATCCAAAGCAGCGAGTTGACTTCACCGTCATGGTCGAATTCCAGCCCCTTGCATGGCACTACCGACGACACAATTTTTCCGGTCGGCTGCCAGAATCGCACCGTGGAATTCTCACTGTGGTATTCTCCTGACTCGACAAACCCAATAATGCTTCCATCTGAATTGAATTCCACATCATCGACGTAATATCCGCCCGCCGTTTCGAGCTGCCCTAGTCGGATGCCACCGCTTGTCCACAGCTGTGTTCCCGTGTCTTCACCGACGGTGACAATCGATCCGTTCGCTTTCGAAAAGGCAAGTCGCTTTACAAAGGGGTTGTGTGGATTGAAGTAATCCTCTTGATGCGGGGCGATGCTGTCAGAAACCAATGAGCCATCCTGAGTCCAGATAAGCACCCGTCCAAACTCTTCGACAGCAACGATGCGAGGCTCGCTGGCCAGCATCGCAACGAAAGAAGATTGAAGTTCCTTCCGAAGCCCCGTAAGTGGTTCGCACCAGTTCGTGCCATCCTCCCGGACATAGTGAAACGAATTGTCACCGGCTGTGATCCGCCGGATCAGTGTTGCGTCCTCGTCCGGTGCAAAAAAGAGACTGGAGTCCACCTCGCCAGCAAGCTCTGGTTTGGGCTTGAGCCGCCATCGAAAAGCTCCACCACCCCACGTTCTTGCGACAAGCCGAGTGCCATCTGGAGAGATGTCGAGGCCAGTTACACTGTCTTGGTTGATCCACCAAGCCTGCTTGCCATCGTCTCCAACGTCACGTTGCAAAGCAGGATTGGTGAATGGCTCGGATATGGGTTGCCCGCTCGAATCCCACACCCTCATGCTGCCGTCCTTACCCGCCGCGACGATCCGAGACTCGTCTCCCGGAAGGAATTTGGCCGTCCAACTTGCAGGAAGCGTGCCGACACGAAGAGGCTTCTTCGGATCGGATAAGCTCCAAACGGACACGTCGGCATCCGACACCACTAAGCAAAGCGAAGGATCGTCGGGGTGAAACGAAAGGTGCTTCGGCTTGCTCGTAAGCACCTGAGGCTCAACACGAAACTCCGGCTGAGCATTGCAGCCTGCAAGGCAGATCAGACTTACAACTACGACAAGATTCCTCATTGACAGAAGCCTCCCTAAAACCTCTTTCGCTCGATTGCGTCAATTATTGCAAAACGCCCCCCAATGCGTCTTGGCTCAATTTTATCGCGATTAGGGCGCAGAATCAAATGAATCATTTTGTGCTGACACAATTCGGCGGGGTTGACTCTCAATTCTCAGTTTGTATCATTTCCGTGCGCGTGGATCATTTTCTGCTGACACGGAGATCGTGGTGTGAAAGAGAGATTCGAGGGGGATGATGGTCGGCGGTTGCTGGTTGAGTCGATTCGTCGGCAGCCTGTTGTTGAGGGGGATGCCGGGCTCGCTGAGCGGCTGGTGGCGGTCTGCGATCTGCAGGAATTCAAGGCAGGCGAGACCCTGATTGCCGATGGTGGTGACGACAACACCATCCATCTAATCGTTCAGGGGCGGGCTTCGGTTCTGGTTTCCGGTACGGAAGTGGCTGAGCGTCAGCAGGGTCAGCATGTCGGCGAGATGGCCCTGATCGATCCGATGCAGCCTCGATGCGCAGCAGTCAACGCCAAGACCGATGTGGTTGTCGCGACCGTCAGTGAGCCGGAGTTCACCAAGCTGGCTCAGGATTACCCCCGACTGTGGCGGATGTTGGCCCTTGAGCTGGCTGACCGACTTCGGCAGCGCAATCGGCTGGTGCGGCCAGCCAATGTTCGGCCAGTGCTCTTTATTGGCTCATCGGCGGAAGCCATTCCCGTCGTCAATGAGGTTGAACGGCAGCTGGCTCACGCCAACATCTTGCCCAAAAAGTGGACAACCAGCGTCTTTACGCCATCAGAGTATCCCGTTGACGACCTGATCGCGGCGATCAGTGCCAGCGATTTTGGATTATTGGTTTTGTCGCCAGACGATCTGGTCGAAAGCCGGGATGAAGTCCTGTCTGCCCCACGTGACAACGTCATCTATGAGGGCGGCATTTGCACTGGCGAGCTTGGTCGCCGTCGGACACTTCTGCTTCAGCCGCGCGGCGTGGACATCAAGATTCCCAGCGACCTCTTTGGTCTCAACCCAATCACTTACAGCGTCGGCCCGGAAGGCGATTTGGCAGCCGCCCTCGGTCCTGCGGTTACGGAGATTCAGAACGTTATCGGGAGATTAAAGACACGATGAGTACCGCGACCAAGACACTGGGCGAACAGCTCGATTCCGAAGTCCGCAAAATCTTCCGTGAGGCATGGAAGACACGCGATGGCCAAAAGGTTCTTGAATCTGAAGACATTCAGCTAGGAAACCATGCAGTAAAGCTGGAAGGCACCGTGCTGTATGCGGACCTCGATGGTTCGACGAACATGGTTGACAATTACAAACCAGAGTTCGCCGCTGAGATTTATAAGACCTACCTTCATTGTGCAGCGAAGATCATCAGGTCTGAGGGCGGGCAGATCGTGTCTTATGATGGCGACCGAATCATGGCGGTTTACATTGGCACCTCAAAGAATACCGATGCTGCTCGGACGACGTTGAAGATCAACTATGCCGTTTCCGAGATCATCAATCCTGCGATCAAAGATCAGTACCCACGAGATAACTTCGACGTGAAGCAAATTGTTGGCATTGATACCAGCAACCTGTTTGTTGCTCGCACCGGGATTCGTGGGTCGAACGACCTCGTGTGGGTCGGTCGCTCAGCAAATTATGCCGCAAAGCTCTGCAGCGAGAGCAGCTACTACCCGTCATGGATCACTGGCGATGTCTACAACAGCCTGAATGATGCTGCAAAGTATGGGAAGGACAGTAGAAACATGTGGTCATCGTATTGGTGGGAAGATCGCCAGATCACGGTCTACCGTTCAACTTGGTACTGGAAGGTCTGATCGTGGAACTCGACACCAATCAATCATTGGCCACGCATTGGTCGCAGCGTCCTTCAGAGGCGAACTGGGACCCGGCTCAGGCTGTGCGCTGGGGTGGGATTGGTCGGTCGGATCGAGAGTTCGTTCCGTTGAGGTATCTGCTGCGCGATGCTCGGCAGGGTGTATTCGCCAAAGCGATGGAAGACGGCGATGTCGCTGTGCGGACGATTGGAGTTCGTGACATCAATCCTGTTCTGAGCGGTGAAGGTGAGCGGAGGTTGATGTCGGAGCGGGCTGTGCGGCGGCATCTGGCTTCTGATGGTGATGTGCTGGTGGCCAGAGTTGGCCGCTTGGGTCAGGCCAGTTGTGTTACGGGAGCATCATCATCGTTAGTGCCACGGGACAGTGTGTTTGTGGCAACGCCGATGCGGAAATCATGGGGGGCCGGGATTGCTGCGGCACTCAGCACGTCGGTGGCTCGGGACTGGATGTCGGATTTGTTTCTGGGCAGCCGACAAGCGAGCCTCACACTGGAGCAGTTGTTTGACATCCCGATTCCAAAACCAGTCGAAGCCGAATTTGAAGAAGTTGATGATCTGGTTCAACGTGCAGGCCAGTTGATGAGCGACGGGGCTGGCATCGTTGGCCAGATACGTGGTGAAGTCGGCATTGCGCTGGAGAACGCTCCCACCGAAACTTTGGAGAAATCGACATTCTGGATGGATGACATTGACGAGCTGGGTGCTTGGTCGTTTCAGGATGTTCGACGTTATTGGACTCGACGGCGGGCACGAGCGGCGGTGAAGAGCCTGCAACGATTGGCCGAAGCAGTGGACCTGTCGTCACACCGGGCCAAGACGGAATACGGCGATCCCACACCGCCCTTCACGATTGATTCTGATGATGTTCGGTCACACTGGTATCTGGCCCTTCCTCGGTTGCGACCGGGTGAACCGACTGACAAACCGGGCACGCGGCGGTTCTTTGCCGTTGATCGTGAAGCTCTGTTGATCTCGACCATGGGGAACATCGCGGCGGCACCGGTGCTGGTTCCGCAAATGATTCTGGATCAGACGGACGAACCGTTGATGGTGCCGATTTCATGGTTGCCGTTCGTCGGGCTCCGTCACCCTCGGTCGTTGGCCGTTGTGCTCGATCATCCGTTTCTGCAACTCCAGCGTCGGTTGGGGGCGTCGTTCAGCACGGTGGCCCACATCACGAAAGAAGAGATCGAAACGCTGTTGGTGCCACTGATCCCGGAACAACAACAGGAACGATGGGAAGCTGATCTGATCGATGCGCAGACCAAGTTCATCGAAGCCAGTCAGATTGTGGATCATGTATTGGCCATCGCCGAGGAGTGGTACTCATGAGCAAGTTGTATGACGCCGTCCATGGCGTGCTGGCCAAGGGGCCACGAACCACCGAACAGATTGTGGCTGAGTGTCGTCGTCCGGGTCTTCCTTTTCGGCCTGAAACCATCGAGCTGTTTCTGGAATTGTCCAAAGAGATTGAACAGCGTGATGGCAACTGGCAGTTGCCCGGACAGCACCGAGCTGATGCTATTTCGGAAGCCATCGACAAAGCCTTTGCTGACGGCAAGACGTACGTGCCCATCGATCAGATCGGTAAGCATCTGGATGAAGATCAGGCCGTCACGGATGACGACATCGGCGAAGTCTGCGAGGAACGCGGCAAATACCAGATCAAAGGAAAGTTCATCGTTCGACGAACGAATTAGTCGTTGGAGTTCACGCTGCTGTCGGCGGCATTTTCGCTTTCACCGGTATGGAGAGTTGACATGAGAATCGAAGACAAACAGTTCAATCATGGTGCCGCTTTGATGCAGATCGCTGAACACGAGAGCTTCACCGCGATCAACCCGCTGGTCATTGATGGCGAGAAGTCTCACACGGCCTTCGTCATCAATCACGACATCGCCATCTACCCCAAGTATGCGACCAAGCCCAAACGTCCGTTTGATGAATACCTGTTTAACTTCTCGTCAGACAACGTCGCCGAACTCGAAGCGATTGGTGACAAGTATGCTCGTACGTGCATCCCGCTGATCTGCGTCAAGGACCATCATATCTGCGGGCTGACACTGGACGATTTCCATGACCTGCGAAATCGACGCATCAAGGCTGCTGGTTACGAGGAGGACGTTGTGTCAATTCTGGTAACGATTCCTGACGGTGGCGCTTGTCGCGTTTACGTGAACAAGCCGGGAGTGAAGAAGACCATTCTGGGCAAGGAAATCCTGATCCCTCGAAACGCCTTTCCCAACTTTCTGTTCGAGGCTTCATTCAGTGCTCGTCGGAAGCGAAAGACAGCCAAGGTCTGAGCACACGAACGAGACACTTGACCCGATAGAGATTTACCAACGGAGATGACTGTGGCAAAGAAGAAAGCCGCCAAGAAAAAGAAAACCGAAGCAACCGCTGACACGGTATTGGCTGCGGCGCGGGAGCGTCTGGCTGAGAAGGGTTACAGCGGTGGGACAGAGCATGAATTCCCGGATGGGAAGGGATGGCTGTTCCAGAGCAATGGCAGGCCGGAGCTGCTTTTGTGTGCCGTTGCGCCGGATGTGTCGATTGACGAACACCAAGGTCAGGTGGCGGTGCTGACCGGGTTGTCGGCGGTGGATGATGCGGCGGTGCCGTATGTGCATGTCACCAACGGCGAAAGCTCATCCACGTTTCATCTGACCGAAGACGGCGACCGGGCGATTCCTGAAGTGCCCAACGCTGAAGAGGCATCCAAGGCGGTTGGTCCTCGTGTTGGTGGCGAGATGGCCAAGGAGCTGGACACCTACACGATGATGATGGATCGGTTTAACCAGATTCATGAACACATCTATGGTGCCGGTGAGCACGTTTCGTCATCGAACGAAGCCATCGATGAATTGTGCAAGCTGATCTACCTTGTCGCCGTCCTGAACCATTATCAGGGCCAAGGCAAATCACTGCCGATCCCAAAGACCGGCAAAGAGCTGGCCGACATTCTTGATCCGGCTCGGTTTCAATCGAAGAAAGAAAAGGATCGGGAGCAGGCGGTGGAAGATGCTCGCGTGGCCTTTGAGCACTGCCGTGACTTGAAGGAATTCAACACCACAATTGACGGCAAGAAGCTGCGTATCTTCGAAGACCGGGCTTACCTGCGACTGGAAAAACCCGACACGTATGCCATGGCGTTGTCGGTGTTGATGTCACCACGGGATGACAAAACCAACGGTGTCACGTTGCGTCAGATTGGTGACGTGACTGGCCGCGCCTTAGAGGTCGTGCTGCGTCGTAAGTATGTCGGTCGTGGTGGCATGGGGGCGTATCTGACACCTCAACAGATCACCAAGTTTGTTGCGGAGATGGTGTTCGTTGATCTGAAGCGTGAAAAACGACTCGACGATCTGATTAAACGTGACGATCAGGACCGGCCAACCTTCCGGTTCTGCGACCCATTCATCGGCTCCGGTGGCTTCCTCTTGCAGCTGATGAACAAGACGACGCGCTACATCGAGTCACTGGTCACACTGGATGCCAAACGACGCGACAAGATCATTCATGACGTATTGAACTCGTGCTTTGTCGGTGCTGACCGAGCACCGGGTATGGTGATGAAAGCCCGGATCAATATGGCGGCCCATGGTGGCATCCATGCGCCAATTGGACGTGTACCGGACTCGCTGACATCACCCGAACTCGACGAGTGGATTGGGAAGATCGACGTGATCGCGACGAATCCGCCGTTCAAGAAGGATGGTATTACTCGCAAGAAACTGAAGGGTGACAAGCACGGTGAAGACGACCCGATTGGCGGCGAATCTGGTGCTGCGATCCTCGATGCCTTCTGTGAAGGAATTGAAGACGGAGTCATGAGCATCGATCCGAACAAGCGATGCCTTGGGGCGAAGCCGGATAAGAAAGGTGTATGGAAGCCGGTAAACAGCATGGACCCCGCAGTCTTGGCGATTGACCGTTGTCTTCAACTGCTGAAGCCGGGTGGCAAACTGTTGATCGTCGTACCAGACGGGATTCTCTGCAACAGCAGCTATCGCTACGTGCGTGAATACCTCATCGGCACGAAAGATGAGTCCACTGGCGAGTTCAGCGGCGGGAAGGCTGTTCTGAAGTCAGTTGTCAGCTTGCCGCAAGAAACGTTCGGTCTGAGCGGCGCTGGGGCGAAGACAAGCGTATTACACTTGGAGAAGAAACGCTCTCCAGCTGACCGGCAGAGTGCCGTTTTTATGGCTGTGGCAAATGAGGTCGGATTCACCGTCAGCAAAAAGGTTGAAATCCAGCTGGGCGAGACGAGAAACGACTTAAACAAGATCATTGCTGCTTACGAAAGCGGTCACGATTCAGAGGGGCAGCAATGACGGAATTGTCTCTGGACCAAAACCCGATCTGGGTGCCGAACGTTGAGATCGGCGCAAACCGTTTCGATGCTCTCTACTACGATCCAACCCTAACGGTGGCAGAACGGCATCTACGGGCGAAGGGTCCTCTCGGCTGGAAGCGGCTGCAGGACGTTGCGTCAGAGTTATACTCATTTGGCGCGTACGAACTGACAAACCAAATCCGGTTCGTAGAACGCGGACAAGACACGATTCCGTACCTAAACGTCACTGAGGTGAAGAACCCTTTTGTACATTTCGCTGGTGCGCGCCACATTGACCGTGCTTCTCATCGTCTGCTTGAGAAATCGGCCTGCTCTCCCGGAACCTTGCTGTTGGCAATGTCAGCTTCAATAGGTCGCGTCGGAATACTGCCCGCAACTGCTGGTGCGTGCAACTCCAATCAACATCTGGCAAAGGTTGTTATAGACGGTACCCAGCACGACCCGCATTTCCTCGCCATCTACTTTTCCAGCTCGGTCGGTAAGGCGTCTTGCGAACGCGAGGCAGCTGGAGCGGTTCAAAAGAGTCTCTACCTCTACAACATTGCAACGCTTCCGATTCCTGACCCGTCGCCATCGCTACGAACTGCGATTGGACACAAGGTAAGAGCTGCAGAGTTGCTCAATGCGAGAGCGGAGGTCGAAGCACGCCGTGCGGTTGAACAACTCGATACACTCTTTCCGAACCCCATGCATCGGGCGTTGAAGCCGAACGAAGATGGCAAGTGTGACTACTTCAGTGGATTCGTTGGAAACGGTGAACTCGGACTGTTTCATGGTGCGCAGTTTTTCGCCCCCAAGCGGAAGAACGCTATTGAGTTCGTTAGTACTAGCGGTGTCGGACGACGGATCGGGACTTGTGGATCACGAGTAAGGGAGAAAGGCAAGAGAACAAGCTCCCGAAAGCACCTCGACCCAGCGAATGTCTCTGGCGTCGATGGATATTGGACGACTGAGCCCGACGAAGACGGAGGTGATGTCGTGATTGCTGAGTCCAGTCAGGTGCTTTTCATGCGGATGCGGCCATATCTCAACAAAACGACAATCAACGACGGGAGTTCTGCTGTCAGCGGCTCTCCTGAATTCCTCGTGTATCAGTTTGCATCAAGTGACTCGTACTTCGCGGCGCTATGTCTCAGACAGCCGTGGGCGCTTTCACAAGTTGCGGAAATTGCAACCGGCGACCGACCGAGAGTTGATGGTGAATTTGTGGATGACGTGCTTGTTCCTTGGCCTTGTGATGAGCTGCGTCACGAGATCGGTGAGCACTACCGGTGCAGTTTTGTTCTTCGCAGACGAGCAGACACTTTGGTTGAGCAAGCCATCGAGGATGTCGAGAGACTGGTCCAAGGTATCCTCGACGAGACTGATACCATCCATGCCGGTACGGCATTGGCTGAGGAATTCGGTTTGGAGGTGCCCAAATGAAAACAAGGGGACATCAACAGATCGATGTTAGATCGCTTGAGGCTGTTCTCCCCCGGATCGGGACCGGCGGGATTGCGACTTGTACTCCCGCAGTTCGGGAATTCCTTTTGGAATCGCACTTTGCTGTAGATAGCCCGACTGATGAGAAAGTGCTCATCGGAACCAATGCTCTTTTTGCACTCGGCCCAACTCGTCACTCTCGGCACGCACTAAGACGTATGACAAGTGCGGAGCCGACATACCGGCGATACCTACTTCATACAGTGTTACTGGCAATCAAGACATTGGCTGACGATGAGTCGGTCGCCGACACTCTCGAACGGCTGGATCACTTGGGTATCGAATTGTTGGATGCTTTACTAGCTCCCGGACAACCTCCAATGCACCCGCTGGATGTACCCGTTTGGCAGGCACCGGATGCGATCACGCTACTCTCCAAAGTTGTTGAACAGCCCCTTGACATTGCGGTATTGCAGTCAGGCCCCGTCGTCCCAGTTGGCTTTAATTGGCTGGAATGGGATACGCCACCTGTGGCTCCCGCTCCAGCCCCTTGGGCTGATGTCGATCCGTTGACTAACCCACTACAAGCCGTGCGACATCCATTTTGGGGTGCGCTGATCGCCACACTTGACGCCTGCACTGGCGACTACGAATGGCAATCGTTGATTCTTCGAGGCGGTCGGATTCGCAGCCAGCATCGAACCATTGGCAAGGCTGAGCCGGTGATCGAATCACTCTGGCGAGAAGAGCTCGGTCTTTATCCCGTTCCGCCATTAGTTGTCCCGGAGGACATCCCCTTCGTGCCCGGAAAACCGCTCCACTGGCTTCAGCGATCTTTGGATCGGCTGGCCGACGCCGGAATCGCGACGGAATCGGAAGGGTCATGGCGGCTGACCGATCACTTCCGCACTGAGTTGATGAAAGATGACGAGCACATGATCGCATTCGAGGCTGTGCGACAGCGGTCGTATCGGCTGGCCACTTCAGCCGCAAGGATCACAGACATCCCCAGTGAGGTTGTCGCACAATGAGCAAATCCGTGACGAAGACAACAGTGACGAATCCATGGAATGAATACGGTGTGTCGTCCTATCCACCTCGTGCCCCGATGGTCGGACAGGAACAAGTGCATCGGCATCTGGATTCATCCCTGAAGAACTTTCAGCCCAACGATGGCAGCAGTGCTTGGTTCTGTGCTCTGACATCGACGTGGGGTGGTGGTAAGACTCGAACAGCCGACGAACTGGTGTCTCAAGTCACGGGCGAATCGGCCGGATGGATCGACCGCACAGGGACCGCGCTACCAGCCATCGTGAAGCCGGACTTCGAGGATGGGCTCGTTCCGGCGATGGTGTCTTACAAGTGGGTGATACAGAAGGTCGAAGAAGTCGGTCGCCGGTTGCCATTCACCGAGTGGATTCCTCGTGTGACACTGGCAGCGCTGATCGGATTAAAGGAGCGAGCCACACCACAGCTCAAGACGGTGATGGACCATCTGGAAACCTTCAAACAACCAGTGGCTAAGGCGATCCGGGAGTTGCCGGAGTTGAAAGACATCGCCCCCTCACCCCAACCCTCTCCCCAAGGGGCGAGGGAACAAGAGGTTGTGAATGGCATTGTCGATGTCATGAAGCAGCACGGACTGAATCGATTTCTGGTGATCGTGGAAGAAGTCGAAGACCCGTCCGAAATCCGTAACAAGCCCGGTGGTGTTCTGGGACAGGAAGCCTATCAGGAAATCAAGGACACGTATCTGGACGTGATCCCCGAAGTTCTGAAGAGTGACATCGAACGCCAGCGGTTTCCAAATGTCGGGTTCCTGTTGCTCTGCTCGCCCGCCGTTTACAGCACAATTGAAAAGATTCCGTCTCAGGCCCGGCGTCATTATTCAGTACCCATCGGCCGGAACACGGTTGCCGACCTGTGCGGGTATCTCGACCACCTGCGACAGAGCAAACCCGGAATCCCTGAATACAGCGAAGCTCTGATCCGAGCCGCCTATCTGGCGACCGACCGCAACATGGGCTGGATGAACGTGGTGATGTACAGCGTGCATCGCCCGTTTGTTGATGGTGAAACCGACCCCGTCTCACTGTTGCGACAATTTGCTGTGGCGGACCCGCGCGGCAAAGAAGTGTTCGTCGATCAGGGACTCGCACGCATCCCCGGCTCCGACACAAATTCAACGGCACAAAAGCTGTTGTACGGTCAGACGGCAATGTCCATCGACGGGTTGGATGAAGCCGAACGATCATCGTTGAAACAGATGAAGGTTGTGGATGCTGCCGCCACACCAGCGTTCACCGAACTTTATCCCTTGAGAGCCAGTTTGTCGGACTTGCTGGAGACAGCACAGGCCGAGCCCGGTGTGCAGGTCGTTTCCGGGGGTGGTGCTCAGGTTCACGCCGGAGACATGAAGATCGATCTGGCCCGACTGCTGCATGATCTGTCAGCCTATCAGTGTGACGATGCTGGCCGTGCTGTTTTGCCTCGTGACAAAGACCAGTTCGTTCTGCATCTGACAACATTGCACGGGATGTCTCAGACCGGGGCGGCGGCTCAATACCTCTATCCGGTGTTTCTGAGCCATCTGGCCGAAGCACCAACTCACTTCGGGCCATCGTTTGCCGCACTGCGTCAAATCGACCGGCGATTACGTCGCGAAGACATGCAGTCGCATCTGCTGGACGACGAAGAGGCTGAACGACAACTCAACGAAAACTTCGCGGGACTGTCGAGTGAAGAAAAGTTGCGGCGATTTACTCGCGGCTTCCTGAACCTGCTGGATGAATCACAGACCATCAAGGAAGACACGGCGGATGACGATGTCGTCGTGTCATCGGTCACGTTGGAGCGAACCGATCCATTGTTGCTGTCACAAAATGACAAAATCTGGATTGTCTGTGGTCATCATGGAGCGAGTGTTCGGGACGCCATGCTGAAACTGTGTGCCGACTCGCAACCGGTTCAGCCGATTCTGTTACTGCTCAGCGGCGATGATCCGAGTCAGCGTGAGTTGATTGAACAGTTTCTCGCCAACCGGATTGCAATTCGTGATCGTGTCGTCACGTTTCCATTGGCCGAAGTGGATGAACGGCTGCTGTTTCTGAAGTCAGAATCCCACGGCGATCTGACAAATCTGGCGACGAGTCTGTTGTATCGGCTGACGGAACGCATCAAGGAATCGTTAGCGGATCGGTTTCAGCAGTTGGTTGACGCTGGCATTGTCGTTCGACCGCTGTTTCGATTGAACAACTGGAAACCCTATGCCAGAGAGTTGGCGGAAGTCTGGTTGTTCTTGGCATCCGATGCTTCCAACGATCTGACAAAAGCGAGAGATACCTTTGGTGAGTCGTTCGTTGGAAATGCTCAGGTCGCGTTGAAGAGCAATGAGCCGACCGCCAAGAAACCCACGACAGAACTGGTGGACCATGATTCTGACCCACCATTGCCGCAGTGGCCACCGGCGCTGGCTCGCATTGTCAGTCTGCTGAAGGATGGAGCACGCAGCGCGGACTTTCTGGAACGTCGCTTCTTTGGTTCAGGCGACAAGCCACGGGCCATCGTGGAACAAATGTTGGAATGGCTGCAGAAGATCAGACTGGTGACCCGTGACACTCAGGACAACATGTTTCGCGTGCTGACACGTGGCGACATCGAGTCCGCCGTCGATACGGCTCAGTCATGGTATGACAACGATCTGAAGAACCTGCTGGAAGCCGTCAGTCGCTACACGGGAATTGTGGAGGAGCTGAACACCGACGGCGCTGACATGCGTGTCGGGATTCGGAATCTGACGCAACCAACGGAACTCTCCTGTTTTGAATCTCTGGGCAAAGAACTTTCCGATCCGGCAGATGGTCCGGTTGCGACTGATGAACATCGAAAGTCATTCGCCGCGCTGGCTGGGCATCTGAGTTTCCAACTGCGGCAGATGGCAACGGACCAAAGTGCCAAAGGAGCCGTGCTCGCTCAGAATGCTGGTCAACTTGAGGACCATCTGAAGAACAAAGACGTTCCGTTCCGGGACCGGGCGGACGGTCTTGGTGCGTTCGTGAAGGCCATCGAACAGCGAGTCGATGACCTGCATAGTGAGATCAATGCCGCCAAGGGCCAGTTCACCACAACATTGGATGATGAAGGGCTCCCGGCTGTCGTTTTTCAGACACCAGCCGATGGTCTACTTATTCTGACCCAACGTGACCAACAGCTTCAGCACACAACTAAAGGCGTACTGGCTAACGAGACGTTGATCTATCACCTCGTGAAACGGAATTTGAAGCAGGCCGAGAAGTGTGTGAATGAAGCCACGCGGCGACTGACCGAATTGAAGTCCGGCTGTGAAGGCTGGATCGCTGAGTGGAAGCAGTTCAAAGCCAGTGTCAGCGAGTTAGAGACCGAATGCCAAGGCTATGAGCAGCAGTGCGATGATCTCGATAAACAATCCGGCGATTCGGTTTATGTTCGGAATCATCTGAGGCATCTCAAAGCAACCATGGAACCGTTGCTTGAGGAAGCATCCGAATCACTCGAAGTTCTTCAGGATGTCGTGTCGGAAGACTATGCTGACAAAGTGAAGCAACAGGATGCCGGTGGCCGTCCGTTCGATGATGAGGGACAGGCAGTTCTGCTGAAGTCGGCTCGAAAGTTGATTCGAGAGTTCCGAGAGGGTGGTGGGAACTCGGCGGCGCGGTTGCGTGAACAGCTGGAACCACTTTCGGAGCAGAAGAGCATCTATGCCGGTGAATTGATGTCCGAACGAGGCACGCCGACCGATCCCGGATTGGGACTTCTTCGGTACGCCATGAATCGGCTCGATACGAATGCAACCAATGCTCACAACCGATTGGAGTCCGCAGGAACTCTCAGAGAGCTGGTTGAAGCCGCGTACAAGCTGCGCGAGGAATGGCGGACCACCGGGCCGGAAAAGATGGGTGATGCGGAGCTGTTTGGATTCTTTCTGAAGGTCATTGATGAAACGAATCTCGGTACGGAAGGAATCCCACCAGCCACCGACTGGGCCAAACTTGGAAAACTCAAAGACCAGAATCTCATTACATTGAAGTTGAAGGACTGATTGGGAATCCATCTCCCCAGACGAACGGGAGAAGTGAGATAGAAATGCCGAAAGCACAACCAACCATTCTGATTCGCTCCGAGGATGCCGAGCATCCCAAGCTGAGCCGATTACGTCGAGCCGTCAAAGTTGAAGTTGGCGATGCTAAGGCGGTTGATCGTCCATGGGTTGTTTGGGCGACGGGGCTGTCTCGTACATGGCTGATCGAAAAGCTGGATAAAGGCGGACAAGTGCTTGTGATGCCACCTTGGATGGATGGCGGATTTGCTGGCTTGCCGCCGTCGCGAGAAGTCAACGCTCCAGATCGTCCCTTGATGCTGGGTGACGAGTCGTACGCCGTCAGTGCGTCGGCGGGGATCGATCCTTCACCGGCATGGCAGGGACATGGTTACTTTTTCGAGTCGAAGGTCGCATGGCTGGTTTCACACGAACCGTTTGCCGGTGCTGGTCAGGCTTGGCTGTCCACTGCTGAGCTGCTGGTTGCCAGCCCATCGACTCGCCCACGCGATGCCAAGTTGCTGACGGCAGCAATCGTTGAGTGCCTGCAGGCCCGGTGTCGCGTTAAGACACCTCAGGCAACGAACAGCAATGCAGTACCAGTCGATGTTCCCACTGACTTTGCCGCCGAAGACGCTCCATACCTATTGGCAGCAGCCGGTTTGCCAGCGGATGTCGAGGTCGAAGCTGCGGCTCAGTTCATCAACCGCCGACTGAGCGTAGAACCGGATACTGCAAAGATCGAAAGAATCATGAAACACCCAACCGTGACGGCTGAATTGTCACAGCCCATCGGTCAGCGGGAGCAGCTTGCCAGAGTGATCGACAGTCTTGGCTTTCGCAGCTTTCGACTGGAGATCGAGGAGAACGCCGTATGAGTGACGACGGGCAAACACTGGCCCAATCGCTGGTTGCTCGAATGCAACTGGCCCAATTGGGAACGGCCAACACAGTCGCTCACAGCGTGCGTGTCGGTCGCGGCATCGCGGAGAAACTGAAGGACGGCGGAATGATCCGTCGTGTTTCGCCAAAGCCAAAGGAGACCTTGCGGCTGTCCGCCATCAGTGCGGTTGGCAAACGTGCCGAAGCCTTCGGCGGATACTTGTATCTTGTCGCCGCTGTTCGTCGTGACATGACCATCACCAACGGACAAGTTGCACATGGGACAACGGACTCGACTTGCGAGATCGACATCCTGCCGTATTGCGACGTTCGTCAGCGGATCGGACTGAAGCAGTTCACGATGATCTATCGTTTGCTGGACCGCATCCTGAAGGAATCGGACAGGCCAGACCTGTTAGTGATTGACCGAACGCTGCTGTTGCCAAAAGAGTTTGCCAACAGTGACGACCCGCAGGTTCAGGCGGAATTTCAACAGGTTGCCAAGAAAGGAAATGCGTTCTGGAAATCGATTCAGAATGAACTCTACCCGACCACACCCGGCGGATTGGTCGTCGTCGGGTATCCACAGGTAAAACGAGTCGATGAGCCGTTGTGGTCGATTGCTGACAATCGCTCCGACGCGCTCATCGACAACTTGGCTGTTGAGAGCATTCTGGACTCCATTGGTCGGGGTAAGCCATTGGATAATGCCGGGGCCTCGCGAATCATGGGATCGATCATCTGGCCCGAACAGCGGACGGCTGCGTTCACGTACTCCGGCCTGAAGATGGACAACCGAACTGAACCGGTTCATCTCCACAAAGAGATTGACATTGCGTCGTTTCATTATCGGTCTGGTCTGCGGACTCCACCGCATCAGGTGGAAGTGGCGGGTGGCCGTGCATGGACAACCGATGGTTTGGACCGATTGGCCGAAAAACTGATCGAGGCAAGTCCATTCGATCAGCCAGATGCCATCCTGCTGCCCATGTGGATGGCCCGGCAGGACATCAAACAATTGCAGGCCGACCATTTTTTGGAACAGTACCAACGCGACGTTTTTGAAATCCTGCGAAGCGGCGAGCTCGATAAGGCGTGGCTGCGGGGCTGGGAACCAGATGGAGTCTGATATGAGCGATACGAATTCAAACCGAGTGATCGGAAAACTGATTGGCAATACCGGCGACCCAATGAGGCTTCAGGTCGCACTCAAGGACAGTCACTCTGCACGGCGGGGTGAGTTTGTTCGAGTGATGCACCAAGAAAGCCGCGCGGACGATCCATTGCCAGTGCTTGGCCGGATCGTTTCCATCTCCCGGTCGAACATCCTGTTCAGCGAAGCCGCCGGTGAGGGGCTGGCAGACATCACACTGCTACCCGGAACCCGAGTGACTGGTGAAACGGTACGGGCGACCTTGGAACTGGTGGGCTACACCGATCCATCCAGCGGGCAGCCTCGCATTCCACGGCGGCCTCTTGATCCGGGATCGGAAGTGCTGGGCGTCGATTACGACTTCCTGCGTGAGTTCTACCGGTTCGATCCGGCCTGCAGTATTCATCTTGGCAATCTGGTTGGCTACGAACGTGGAGCCAACACCGTTCCGATCTTTCTGGATGTCAACAAGCTCGCCACAGAACACTTCGCTGTGCTGGCAATGACCGGTGCCGGAAAGTCGTTCACCGTCGGGCGAATCATCGAACGCATGGTCGCGCTGCACAATGCCACGGTTGTCGTCTTCGACCCACATGGTGAGTACGGAAACGCATTCAAGGCCGGAAAGGTCCAGTTCAGCGGTGCAGAGAACTCCGTCGAAGATGAACGAGACCGCAGTGATCTGAAGAAGATTCGGGACAACATCGAAACGCTCTGCACCAAGCAGGGCCGAGGAATTGTTGCCTATACGCCGGACATGCCGGAGTTTCATACCAAGTACGCCGGAAAGAATCACAAGCTGGCATTGGCTCTGGATCGTTTTGATCTCGATGAATTCAGTGCTGTTCTGCCCGGACTGACGGAACCACAACAACGAGTGCTTGATGCGGCTCTTCGCTATTGGACAAAGACGACTCAGGCACCACGGGCCGCTGATTCATTGCTTTCGATGCTGACAGATCGGCTCGATGACCTGAAGAACTGGGACGAACTCAGTTCGGCTGAGTCCAGTGCCCTGAATGCACGTTCTGCGGCGGTTGTCGCCATTAGGTTGCGAAGGCTCATCAACGATTCCAAGTCGTTCTATTCGACCGGCATGGACCAACCGCTGGACATCAAGAGTATCGTTGGCCGTCCGAGTGATACTGGCGGACGACTGGTGATTGTTGATCTTCAGGGAGTGAGCGATTCGGCCAAGCAGATCATCGTGGCGCTGATGTCGGCTGAGATTCTCAATGCCGCGCTGGATAAGTCAGATAAAACTCGTCCGACATTTCTGGTCTACGAGGAAGGGCACAATTTCGCCCCGGCAGGTTCTCCATCCCTCTCACGAAACATCATCAAACGCATTGCTTCCGAGGGGCGGAAGTTCGGCGTTGGTTTTGGGATTATCAGTCAGCGTCCAAGCCGTCTCGACCCCGATGTGACCAGTCAGTGCAACACGTTGATTGTGATGCGACTGAAGAACCCGGACGACCAGAAGTTCATCGTCAAAGCGTCCGACATGCTGAGCAGTCATGACATCGACGAACTGCCAGCTTTATCGACTGGCGAAGCGTTGGTGAGTGGTCGTTCAATTCCTGCTCCGCTCTTGGTGCGTGTCGGCGTCAAGGCGTTGATGCACGGCGGCGATTCTCCAGATGTGCTCAGCGAATGGAACCCATGAGCGAAACATTGACATCCAAGATAGAAAGAATGCTCAACGACGAAGGACATGTCCAAGGTGTCGTTCGCCGGGATGTGCCCATGTTGTGCGCCGACTGGGGAGCCAAGGACGAAGATGCTTTGGTTCACACACTGGGTGTCAATCTGCTCGCGGCACTGGGGCGATCATTCGGTGAAGTCGGTGTTTCAGAGTTTCCCGTACCACGTGCCCAACAATGGCAACGAAAACTGGTCCGAGTTGATTCAGCGTGGTTTTCATATGAGACCCGCAAACCAACGCTGCTGGCGGAGTTCGAACGATTTTCACGGGAGACAGCCATTGAAAAGCTCACGAATCTTTGCGTAGCCGCGCACGGATGTGACGCTGTCCCAGAGGTCTTGTTGCTTTGCCTCTGGTCTACTGACGGAAAATCAGTTGAGGCACCATGGCTCAAACCCAATGAGCCGCTATCCGTCCCCGGTGGTCCACCCGTCACTAAACCCACCGAATCCAATGTCTTCATTGTTCACGCAGTCTTTGGCCGCCGAGGTGAGCAACTACATTTTCTGAGATTCAGGAGGCTCACTTGAACACGACTTATCTTCATCCCGGAAAGCGACTTGGTTCTGCATACGAACTGGAGGCACTCGTTGGCACTGGACAATTTGGTCAGGTCTGGCGAGCAAAGAAACTTAAGGATTCTTCAGGCGTGCCGGTTGCCGTCAAGGTTCCACTGGACCCGCATCGCGGCGAAGAAGTGCTGATGTCGGATGGTCAGTTCATGCTCGACATGCCGAAACATCCGGGGATTGTTGGCGTCAATTGGCAAGGGCGCGTCGGGAAAATGTGGGTCGTCGAAATGGAATACGTCAACGGCGAGCCGTTATCGCAACTGATGTCTGACGAGATTCGATGGAGCAAAGTGACGTTCGAAGAGATCATCGAATGGTTTCACGGACTCGCCGAATCATTGGCGTTTCTTCACAGCCACAACATCGCGCATGGCGACATCAAACCTGACAATCTGTTGATGGACGAGCAGCTTGGACGGTTGAAGATTACGGATTTCGGGACGAGTCGCCGTCTGACGGACAACCTGATTCGCACTGACCGTCATGCTGGAGCGTGGGCGTATCAGGCACCGGAAATTCAGAGGGCAAATCAGCGTGGGGCGATCAGCGATCTGTTTTCTGTCGGAGCAGTGATCTATGAGGTCTTCACCGGATCGTTGCCACGATCTGGAATTCATGAGCTTCTGACCTCTTCGCCAATTACACGGCCCCGTCAGTTGAATTCGGCGATTCCTACGGAACTCGATCAACTGGTGATGGACTTGTTGCAGGATGACCTTTCAAAGCGTCTCCCCACCGCTGATGTACTTCGCGAGAGATTGGAATTGCTGAAGCCAACCGTTCCCGATGTCCATGTTCCAAAGCTGGAGCCATTGCCAACAGGAACGGGGTATTTGGATCGCGCGGCCGAGTTGATCGCTAACGGTCAGAAGGAAGAGGCTCGCAATGCTGCAGCAGAAGCAACGCTTCGTAGCACGGGCTTGGTGCCTGCCCTTGAGCTCTATGCCAGACTCAGCGACGAACTCGGCTACACAGATGATGCAATTAACGCATTTAACAAGCTATTGGCCTTGGAGAAGACACCCAGTGAGACCCGGCGATCTGCAGAATCAAGTCTCGCCGACTTGTTCCTTCGATTGCATCGCTACGAAGAGGCAGAACGCTACGTTGAGCTGTCACTTCAACAGGAGCATGTCACTCGGTCGATGCAGTTGAAAGCTGCTGTCGTGCTGGGAGCCTGCACGCAGTTGGAACGATCTCTTCAGGTGCTCAATGCGATCCTGAATACGAACCCGCAGGACGGAGCGGTTCTTGAAAAGAAGACATGGGTATTGTGGCTCCTGCATCGTTATGACGATGCGGCCCAAGTCGCCCGTGAGGCGCTGGAAATCATGCCGGAGAGTGAACTATGTCTGCGTCGGCTGGTTGACTACGAGTCACTGACCGGCAACCAACGCCGCGCTCAGCATTACCGCGAGCGACTTAGTCAGCTTGAACCGGTTTGATCTCGGGGAATCTTGTCCTTCCACCACTGAAGACGTGTCTCGAAGTCTTCGTCCACGGGTTCAATAGCCGCAAATTCCAGAAAGCATACCTGCAACAACTTAAAAGCACGGTCTGCGATCTCAGGATACTGTCTGACCGACGCACTGACTTTTCGAAGCAGATTGTTCGGCCATCTGACTGACTGCTGCGCGCCGTTGCCCTGAAACTCGTTAAGGGCACGATCCCAAAGGTTTTGAATCTCGTCGTCGTTCAATAGACCATCCTTTTCGAGATACCCCCGCACCAAGTCGTCGGTCGAACTAAACATGGCCTCGGCAATGCTCAAGCCGGTTTGTCCTTGCCTCTTTGCCTCGTTGTAGTCCTCGTAATTCTCAACTTCTGGCGCGTCTGCCGTTCGCAACCAATCTCTCCAAGGTGGACTTTCCTCCGGCTTTGCGAGCCAATTAAGGATATTGCTCGCCACTGTGTCGCCACCCGTACCAGATGACGACATCTGGTTCTCGAATTCAATCGTTATCCTTCCTCTAACGCTTTCGGAATACACACCGAGTTTGTCTTTCTGCGAGTGCGCGCCGATGAGCTCAGCCCGATCTTCGGTCGGAATCGAGGGAGCACTCCAGTATGTGACTTCGAGATCAAAGAGCGTGTCCCCTTCGCTTCGTTCGAATCGACACGGTTGTCCGTCAACGAGGTCAACTGCAGGCCGGAACTCGGAAGGTGCGGCAACATTCAAGTCGCCGTACTCTGTCGGAAGAATCAGTATGCCATCCTCATCGTTTCTATGAGCTCGGGACGCATCGATAATCCCAACAACCGAAACCACTGCCTGCTTCGGCTGCTCTTTGAGTCTTGAGAAAGCACCGTATATCGCTTTGAGCAACCGGTTGATCGCGTTGCCGGTAAAAGTAGCATCTACCGTCCAGATTCGAATCGTGTCCGTGTATTCGAGTTCTGCCGTGATGAGCGCCGCAAACTCGCGCTCAAAGAACTCGGTAGATGTTTCTCCATCATGCTTGCCATTCCATGACAGTCCGGGAAAGCGGTGGAAACGAGGCCGGTCAATCAGTGGAGCAGCTTCCGGGCCTTTCAGTGATTGAATAATCGGAAGCACGTACGGAATGCCGCCAGTCGCAAAAAACGGGACAAGCGTGGGCTGAAACTGTAGCACTCGATGCGTAAGCGACTCGATCATTCGCCGCATCGCCAGAAAGTCTTTGAAGACGATAGCAAACTCATTCTCAACTGCCGTCACCCACGAAGCTGGCGGGGTAAATGGCAATGAGTAATCGGGTGGATGTGCAACGTACAGCGTCATCATTCAGGCGATCCAAATTGGCAGTTGAAAGCGGCGAGCTCTTGAGTCGAAGATACCGTGAAAACTGAGAATGGTCACTTGGTGTTCTGCATTAGGCCCCTGAATTACGTTGATATTCAAGGATCACCGGGAACGGTTTGCTTTCACTTTGCCGTTATCAGAATTGCGACCGAACCTCCGCTGACAGCAACTTCTCAATTCTCCTGCGAAACACGCTGCATGTGCATCGGCAATATGATCTGACACCCGCCAACTGGTCGTACTTCACTCATTCAGGAGACGACCATGCCCAGCAACGCTCAAATCCGCCAAGACATCACGAATCAAATTGTTGCATCTATCGAGTCCGGCAATCTGCCACCGTGGCGAAAGACGTGGCGAAGCTGTCCCAATTCGGGTTGGCCAGTGAACGTCGTCAGTCGCAAGTCATACTCGGGCGTGAATCCGATTCTCTGCATGATTGCATCGATGAGGCACGGGTTCCAATCGAAGCATTGGGCAACGTTCAATCAATGGAGCAAAATGAACGGTCGTGTAATGAAACGACCGGACCACGTGAAGCCCGGACAATGGGGCACCAAGGTTGTGTTTGCGTCTCGAATCACGAAGACCAAAACCGACAAGCACGGTCAGGAAGTGGAAGACAAGTTTTTCGTTCTCAAGCAATACACGATATTTTGCGTAGACCAAGTTGAAGGCGCACATCTCAATCACCTTCGTGCTGGATACTCCGCAGACACCCGCACAGAGTTTGAAAAGCTCGAACATGCTGAGGCAGTTTTCGCCGCTACGAACGCCGACGTTCGCCATGGCGGAAATGAGTGCTTCTACAATCCGTCGCTCGACTACATCCAGATGCCGAATCGGGAACGCTTCAATGCGGAGTATTACGAGAGCTTGAGCCACGAGTTTGTCCACTGGTCGCTCAATGAACGCCGACTGAACTGGAAGGCTTCCAGTGAGCACAGTTACGCAGAGGAAGAGCTTGTTGCCGAAATCGGTGCCTGCTTCCTTGCCAGTGAACTCGGCATTCCTATCACCGAGACCCTCGACAATCACAGTGCCTACCTGAAAGGCTGGCTTGCAAGAATGAAGGGCGATGCAGGTTTCATTTTTCGTGCCAGCAGCGCGGCATCAAGAGCCGCTGACTTTGTTCTCAGCTTCAGCCAAGAGCTCAGCAGTGCCGAGGCTGAGGGAGCAGAAGCCACACCCGCAATTGCAATGTCCTGATCGGGACACCTGAGTAGGAATCGCCTGCTGGTGATTGGATGACGACTCTGACTTTGACGCAAAGCCCTCGCTGAACGACGACCGTTGACCGGTCAGCGATGTCGTCTCCGTCAGCGGAACTGCCAAGTCTCAAAGTCCTCGCTCAATCACCGCAGCGATCTACTCGGGGCCACATTGGCACCCGCAATATCGCCGCCTCGACAACGTGACGTGCTGGCGGTCTCGACGCAAACGAGCTGAGACCGCCCGGCAGCCAAACGGGGTCGAGGCGGCTCTTTTGGGAGAATTCAACGCTCATTCGCCCGGTCTGGGCTAACGCTAAACGGAGACAGCTAATGCCGTGGTCGATCAGCATGTCGGTATCAGGCTGGGATCGTGTTCGCCAACAACTGAACCAATGGGAAGACTCCGATCTCATCAACGCGATTTCGGACGACCGTTACGAAATGGTGTATCCATTGGCCGGTCCCGTTCACGCAAACGCGGCGTTGTGCGCGGCACACGTGCGTCTCGGCAGACTCTCTCACGAAGAACTTGTAGACGCTGCCTATCGGTTAATCGAAGAACACCAGACCTGCGAGGTCGGTGGGCACGGCGTATGGATTGACCGGGAAGGCTTCCACATCGTCCGGCTCGACAGTGACACCCGCAGCTAATTGAACGAAACGCAATCTCCCCGAGGAGCTGACGATGAACAATAGCGAACGACCGCTTACTCGACTTGAACGCAAGCAACAGACTCTCGCTGACATGGTGCGAATGATTTGCCGCAAGCAATATCATGCTCTCTTCGTCTCGGGATTTGGTGGTGGGGGCAAAACCCGCACCATGACAACCATCTGCGAGGAAGAGGGCCAAGACCTTGTCGTGTTCAATTCACATGTGACGCCACTGGCACTCTACGGCATCATTCATGAGTACCGTAACTCTGAGAGCATTCTGCTCTTTGACGATGCTGATGCCCTCTATCAGAACAAGCCTGCTCTTGGCCTGCTTAGAAGCTGTCTCTACGGGCAGCCAGAGCGAGTTGTGACTTGGAGTAGCTCACAACTGCCGGAGGGGCTTCCTCCACGGTTAACTACTGTGGCTCGGTTCATGTTTTCAGCGAATCAAGTTCCAAAGAAGTGCCCGATTTTCGATGCGATGACCAGTCGGTGCTTGACGTATCGAATGGACGTAACGAATTCGGAAGTGCTGGAGCACTTTCGGGTCATGTCCGCAAACGGGTGGCCGGGGTGTAATGTCGATCAATGCGAGCAGGTGATCGATTTCATTGAAGAACAGGCAGGAGACCGGCAGCTCTCGATGCGGCTGCTCGCACCCGCAGTGCGCATCTACAAATATGCCAACGAGCAGGGCACTGACTGGAGACCCATCCTCCTCGCTCAGTTGCACAATCTGGGAACCCCAACGACATCGACAAAGCGAATTTCAAATCGCGAACGAGATGAACGTGTGGTTCGTGAAGCGATCCGACGACATCCCGACTCAACGACAGAACAGTGTGATTACTACAAAGACAAGTCAGGTAAGTCTCAAGCGTCATTCTATAGGGTGCTTAAGAGACTGCGTGAAACGGTATGAGTTCATGCTGAATGGTTGCAGTCGGCAAGTGCCTGCATTGCCGACTGCTTCAGGGATGGCAGGCTCTCATCAGGAAGCCGCTTCGTTGGCAACGCAAGCAGATAACTCTCGACCGTTGATCGATGTTCAGAAAAACCGCTTGCCGCAATGCCGCGCAACGCACTGAAATGAAGGCCGTCGTTTGCTGTCTCAAGCACGCTTCTGACGAGGACGACTGCATCCTCGCATCGACACAGCGCAACTGCTTCGATCAATTCCATCTGAATGAGTTCGAGAGAAAGGCGGAGGTTCGCCTCACCCGTCTCATGGGGCGTCCAATCGCCAACGTGATGAACTGATTCAAACGCTTCCGCCAAGAGCGAGAACATCTCATCGTGTCGAGAGCTCGATTGTGCCCCTACAGCCCCGTTGAACATGCCTCGCGTGTAACGACTTCGCAACGCTGACCGAACTCTTCCGGCGTTTTGACCGGAGACGGCATCAGCGAAGTCGTCGTCACATGACCCATCATTCAGTGTCGCCGCCGTGAGATAGTCTGACCGACCCATCCTGTGTCCTCCATTGCTTCACGTTTATAGCACACCCGCAGCCAGAGCATTCCCAAAAGCTGGACCACCAACAAGGAGATGCTCTGATGTTGTTTTCAATTATCTATTCCGTTGACTGCCCTTCTGGAACCGACATTGCTGACTTTGCTCCGCCCGTTCTCGATCTTTTCGATGAAACAGAAGACGACGATCAGTACGACTACGGATACCTCGAAGGTGAGTGGGAAAACGGGCACCATCGGAAGTGGTGCGGCATCCTGAATCGAGAACAGTTTGATGCCTTTCTCGAATACACCGGGTTGTATGCCGAAGATGTTGAGACAATGGGTTCGCTTGGTGCTCCCGGATGTGGCATTGGATGGGCTCCCGCGATCAGTTTCACGAACGATGATCCCGAAGCAATCCAGTCTGCTTACGTGACGCCGTTGCCGGAAACGACCCGTGAGTCGTTAGGTGAAGAAGACTGGAATCGCATTCGCGCTGCCGTGCTTGCGGTCTACTGACACCCGCCGTGTATCCAGACGCCACCTTTCACCAACAGAGACGACACGATGACTATTCCAAATGACAAGCCGACGTTTTCGTTGGGCGCGACGGTCGCCACTCCCGGCGCATTGAGTGCCCTCGAACGCGCCCAACGGACACCGCTGGAGTTTCTTGCGAGGCATCAGGCTGGCGATTGGGGCGATCTGTGCTCGGAAGATGCCGAATTGAACGATACGGCAATTAAAGACGGCAGCCGCATCTTATCGAGTTACGAACTCGGCGAAGACAAGCTCTGGATCATCACAGAGGCCACCGACGACAACGGCAAACGTTCTGCGACGACGTTGCTTTTGAGCCATGAATACTGAGTTGCGCATTGCGACACCCGCCCGCCACGTACCGAACGGAGAACCCAAATGACCGTCGTTCAACAACACAAGCCAAACTTCGAGATGCTTCGAAGGGCATTCGACAATGGCGACGTTGCCCTACTTGAGTGCCAGCTAAAAGCAACGGGCCAGCCCGTGGCCGTGGTCGTCGCCGTAAATCGGGACAGCAACGGATTCGCCTTCGTTCCGGTTGCCATGATGTTCAGTGGGAACCCCTAAGAACAGTTGAACCCGCCCAAACCTGATGGCGGCTTTTACGAAGAGGAAGGGTAGCCATGCCGAAATCCCTGATCGAAGCTCTGTGGGAAGTCATCATTGGCTCCGTACAGAAAGTGGCTGATCCTGACTAACACCCGCTGAGTCCCCAGTCAATCACTCACTCGATTACTGGAGACGACCAATGAATCACGACCTCGACCTCTTTATCGAAGACCAAATCAACGGCGGCTACGGCCCCATTCTCGACCAGCTCACCGGCGACGAATGTGATCTGTTTGACGATCTTGCATTCGATCCAAATGACGAACCCACGGTTGAGGCGCTCGAACTGATTGAAGCTGCGTTCGGCGCGTAAGCAACAACAGCTTCAATAACCATCGCAAGGCCAGTGAGCAGCAAACTCACTGGCCGTTCTCATTTGTGGAGGAGCAGGCAGGAATCTGCCAGACACGCTCTCAAATCACCTCGATTGTGACACCCGCCAGTAGGACGCATCGACATCTTTAACCGGAGGACATTCATGACTGACCCGACAGAAGCAATCCGCCGCCAGCAAGTCGTTGAAATCAATTCCGACCCAACTGGCCGGGAGGCATTGGAATGCAAGCACGGCAAAGTCTGGAACACCAGCGAACTACAGGAGGACTTCGAAGTTGTAGGCTTCTTGGCCCCTTATGTGATTGCTCGCCGGAAGTCAGATGGTCAGCAGGGATCGCTGATGTTCCAAGGTTCTCCGCGCTTCTATTTCTCCTTCCAACCGGAATGATCGCGTGGCGGCCAGATGTTGAGGCGTCAGGGACGACGCCTCTTTTGAACGAGCGCCGGATTTGCCCACATGGCACCCGCAATCACATCATCGCGAGCATGATTTCGCCATTTTCGACGGGACCGAAATCAAAAACTGCGGCAGCTATTTCACATTTTCTGTGGTTCACGAAATTCAGGACGGCAAATCGACCATGAACGATCCAAAACGAGAGCTGAAACAGTCTGATTGCGTATCACAAAATGAAAGTGCGAAATCGAAAGTGATCTCGCAGATCGCTCGAATCGTCAGGAAGGCTGGCATCGACTACGAAGACTGGCGATATGTCAGCCGTCGAGTCCGTGAGCAATGTGAACTGAGTCCGAAGAAGAAGAGCCGCAAACTTCCCCGCGTTCTCACATCGGTGGAGTTTCGTCGGTTTTATCAGGCGGTAGACCGTGCCGATGATGCGCAGCACTCGTTGATGCTGAGGCTCCTGTTCTTCACTGCCGTGCGAGTCAGCGAACTCTGCAACATGAAGGTCGGCGACGTTGATCTGGAACAGTGCAAGATACGGATTGAGCAGGGCAAGGGACGCAAGGACCGATACGTTTTGTTTGGGCGGACGTTTGCAACTGCACTCCGCACGCACATTGCTAATCACCCGCAGAACAGATGGCTGTTTCAGACACGGCGAGCAACGAAGTATTCGACTCGACGAATTCAGCAGATCGTCCAGAAATACGCAGAGGATGTCGGCGTAAAGGCCACGCCGCACACGTTCCGTCATCAGGCGATCACATGGTTGACCCGCCACTCGGGCATGGCCGATGCCGAATTGCAGTTGATTACCGGCCACGCTCAAAGGGAGACGCTGGCCATTTACCAGCACATCGCCCTCGATGGAGAGCTCGAAGAAAAGTATCACGAGAGCATGAAGGACATCGAGCTTTGAGAGACGTTGTCGTGGCGACGGCGGTACTTGGGAGCTTCTGTTGCAAAGATTGTTTAGGCGAATTAAGCGACTAAATGTTCGTAAACTTGAGACCGGGGGCTGGCTGATTCTGGACCAAGCTCATGGTTCCTTGTTTGTTGCCCCTTAGACAAAAATCTCACCCAGTGAGAACCGTCCCGCAGTTCGGGCAGATGACACCCGTGGTTTTGAATGCCCCTTCAATTGGTTCTTCGACCTGAATCCCGCAAGGACACGCGAGCGATCTGTTCTGGGACACTGGTTGGTTTGAACCAAAGACCTTGTTCGCAAGGCGAATCGCCATGAACACCAACGCGACGGCTACCACGACAGGGAACAGCGGGATAATTCCGACTACCACGAGGAGAATCAGGAGACCCGCACTCTTGATCCCGTCCAAGTCCCACTTGCCCGGCTGATGGTTCCCGCAGTTTGGACAGAATACGGCATTCAAGCCGACATCAGCACCGCAGCTCTGGCAATAGGTAGGACCGTAAACGAATCGACGCATGAGCAACTCCCGGATGGAACGTGACAATCCAAGAGTTGCGGGTGTCAGAGCAGCGCTTTAGTGGAGGCAGGTCGCCTTGAACCCGCATTCTGAGACACAGATTTGTCTGTTTTGGGCAGCGAAAATGTCTGTTTTGGCTTGAAATCGTGACGACATGGCCACGGAGTTTTTGCCCTATCTCAAGTGGGTGCAGCGGTTTAGCGACACTGCAACGCGAAGCTACCTTGACACCCCCCGCCTCCACTCAATAGCCACTTGCTTTTTTGAAGCAAGTGGCTATTTTTATTGGTGTTGCGGCGATCCTGGCATGGCAATGCCAGCCTTTTCCACGGCCCCGATGCCGCTGTTTTCCGATAATTGTTCCGATAAGGGGCTCTTTTCTGGTCATTATGTTCCGATAAGAGCTCAGAATTGGTGTGCAATGCCTACTAGAACCCGTCGACAATGGAAACCCGATCACCGCGGAAACTACGTCCGGCAGATCGGCTGGAAGCTGTCCAAGAACGGCAAAATCGTTCAACACAAATTCAACCTTGGACAGAATCGAAGCGAAGCTGAAAGACGCGAGTCTCGGCTTCGCGAATTCTGGGATTGTGTCGAATCAGCGAGCAAAGAAGACAGACCGCTCTGGTCCGCTGAGTTGTTGGCGATCGCCCAGCAGATTGCAGAAGGGCAGCACCAGATCAGAATCAACAAGCAGCCAAATGAGTTGCTCCACCACTACTCGCATCGGTTGAAGCGTCTGGCTAGCGAATATCCATTTCTACAATTTGTTGCAGACGACCGAGCGGCATACGAAATTGGCAAGAGTGTCCTGGAAGATTGGGAAGCAGTTCCATCGAATCCTGGGCTGCCTCTCGATTCGTTCTCTCAGCCGAACATTGAGCAACTCAGTCGTTGGGTGAGTATTCAACAGCAACTCGACGATAGCGGTTTTCAACTTGTGCCGAATGCTCTGCTCTCACCGAGTGACGTTCCATCACATGCAATGAATTCAAAACAGTCAGCAAGGGGGCATGCAATTGAGCCTCTTCGACGGTTTGAATCAGCGGTCCCAAACTATGTCTCAAAGGATGCGCCACCGTCAGGTGCCACGCTCCATCAAGCATTCAAGAGTTATCAACACTACCTCGAACAGGAATATCACCGGGTTGAGGAAGATCAGATTTCTGCATGGGGTCGCACACAGGTTCGACAAGTCACCACGTTAATGCAGCATCATGTCAACCGACTGCTGGTCACACTTGATGGTGAAGCGATTGATGAACTCTTTGCTTATTGGCGTCGACGTCCAAGCAGGCTTGGTACCAATAATCCGATGACGGCGAAATCATGCAGCAACTATCTGGGAACGCTGACGCGGTTCTTGAAATGGCTACACAAGTCGCGGGACTTTGACTGGAGAAAGTCAGAGGACTTTGGAGAGTTGGATACCCGAGTCAAAAAACTCCCCAGTGATGATGCAAAGAAGAGTCTCAGGCAAGTGGAAACGTTTTCGCTGGATGAGCTCAAATTGCTGATGCGTTACGGTCAACCAATGGATCGCCTGTTCCTGCTTCTCGGTTTGAACTGTGGGTTTGGCCGTGCTGAGATCGCTTCGCTGCTTGTTGGCGAAGTTCACCTATTTCAGGCTCACTCACCAAGCGAATGCGAGATTATTGGTTGTCAGACGACTGACAACGATTCGTTCATCAAACGCATTCGAAGAAAAAGCGGCGTTTACGGAGAACACTTACTTTTTCCAATGACGGTGCGTGGGATTGAGTGGGCGATACAAAAGCGGAAACAGTTTCCCGATTTTGGTCCCGAAGCTCGCCTGCTGCTCACTGAGAAAGGAAAGCCTTTCGATCAGCCGACTAAAAGCGGGAATACAAACCAGCTGATCCCCAACGCCTTTGCGAAGCTAATCAAACGCATCGAACAGGATGGCAATGAGATCAGAAATCTCTCTTTCGGCAAACTGCGAAAGACGGCGTCGCACCTCATTAAGCTTCATTCAGATGGCGAAACAATGGGCGTGTTTGACTGCCATGGACAGCCAGTCCAGAGCGATGACTTGACGGACAGCTATAGCAACCGATTATTCGGTCGCGTTTTCGAGGCAAGTCGAAGAGTTGAGACATATCTCGCCCCAGTTTTTTCTGAAGCAGGCCAACAACCATTTGAACGTCAACCTCAGGCGTACACAAAGCGGTCGACAATCGATCGAATCATTGAACTTCATCAACAAGGCTATCCGACAGGGCAAATCGCATCCGGTTTACAGGTTTCGAAAGCCACGGCAAGCCGACACATTCAAAGGCACAATCAACTAATTCGCGAGGCTGCGGAAAACGGCTGACATAGTCGTCTAACAAGTTGTCAACTCCGAGGATATCGTAATGTCGTATTTGCCGAAGGACAGTTGACCTTGGATCACGCCATTCTGCGTGGTTGATTCCTTTTACCCGTCGCTGAAGCAAATTACACTCCGAAGGATCGTCAAATTTCTTCCGAGCGAAAAGGTGCAAAATCGCGAGTGATACCGCTTCTGATAGATTGTCAACAAAATTAAGATTTGCTTCTCATGCATCGCGGCCAGCATTCGGCAAAACTAGATGGGTAACTTCGTGTCCATTCTTCTTCAAGAATGGCGGCTTTATGCCAACGACAACCACAATCTAACGGTGAATGGATAGATTTTTTACTCGCCAACGCAATCTCGGTTAAGCCCTGCTGGTGGATGTTTGATTTTGGGAATCGACTCACCATCGTAATTTGGTGGTGGAGTCGTTTCAGAGTGACCATTTCTAAAACGATCCAAGTCAAGCTCAAAGATACTAACCGAGGCTTGATCCATTCCGTGATGGTGCATGATCACCTTGCGAAAATGGTCTTTGTACGGCGCTTGTGCTGTGCTTCCTCCGAACTCTGCGGAATTCACAAGCAACACATGCTGGTACATATGATAGTGAAGTGCAGCGACCATCGTGTCAAAAGTTCCGATGTCTTTGTTGAGAGCGGAGACGATGAAAGCATCCGAATGTTGGCTGAGATCTGCTGCAAGTCGCAGATCTGTTGCGTCATAGCAGATAGACGCACTCAGTTTCCATGACTCGGCATTTGGCTTTCGATACTCGATCAACCATTGGCATGGGCGAAACGAGGAAATTCCAAGTGAAATTTCCTCGGGCGTCATGTGGTGCTTTCCTTGCTCGATCATGCGAATCGAGCGACCATCACTCGTTTGATTGGGAATGATCCACAGCCCCGTGTTAATCAGCTGATCTTCATTGTCGGGGCTCGGGTGAAACACCAGTCCACAAAACACCATGCACTTCAATGAGTCAGCAAAACGTTCGAGGATGAAGATGTCGTCGCTGTGAACTGCTAGTTCAGGAAACAATACGAGATCGATCTTCTCTTTCGTGTTCTTGTAGCCCTCTCTTACTTCCGTCAACTTCATGAATAGTCGAAGCATGGCTGAGACGTGTCTTCGGTGCCGACGCCTTGTAGCAGGTTCGTTCAGCGCCGGGTCAGCGGTACCGAATTCTGAAGCCTTCGGTATAGCAGTCTGCACGAGTGCGACACGCAAATGACCAGTCGTTTCTCGGTCATCGGTTGTTTGGACTGGAAAAGGATACAGTGGCATCCCCGATAAACGACAATACAAGCCGTTAAGTTCTTCCAATCGATTTCCAATGCAGCGACGTAGACTAGCATCACTAAACTTGGTTGGCAGTTTGACCAATTCCCGACGCTGGCGAGTGCCGGGCCATTCGAGCAATCGGCCAAGCAGTTCGGCGAGCCAAGGAGAGATTGCCAGCAGTCGATGCCCAAGTCCTTGGCGATCATTGAATAGTCCATGCTTTCGTTTGTACCAACCTGAAGACACGCCCCGGTATTTCGTGACTCCAGACAACAGTGGCTTCGTCATGAAAGGCTGCGTGAAATCGGTCTTGCCAATCACAGCGGCTCGGACAATCTGACCAATCTCGTATTTCCATGAATCGGAAGTTCGACACCATTTAGGCACTGCAAAACGCTCGTCACCCAAACTTGGCACTGGCCCGATTCGCACCTCGAAAGTTATCTCGGACAGTGAATCTCCGGGGTCAGCAAGTCGCTCCCAAGACGAACAAACTATGTCTATCCGAGAAGGTGTCAAAACCCCCTGTCCCGCAGCACGCCTTTGAGATGGCTTGCCCCATTGCAAGGCCAATTCGTGCATTAAGCGCAGTGCGGCTGTTTCCTGTTGAAACGGGTTGTCATCGCTAGTGATGATATCGACCAGCCGATACGGATTTTCATCGCCTTCAATCGCCTCCCACTTCGCCGTTCCAAAACTTGAAACATAGCCTGCAGTGACAGCAATCTGTTTCCAGAACTGTCGATCTTTGGACGACAGCTTTGCCATCGTTGAATTGAATAACTCATCGTATTCGACGATGTATCGAAGGTGGTCCGTTACAACTGAGTTGGAAGAATTTCCTATCCACTTAGCGAGTGCCGTTGCTATAGAGTTCTTTCCGCCGCTGATACGGTGGGCGACCAAGCAAAGTGGCACAGCCACGTCCGATGCAAGTGGCCGTTTAGGTGCAAGCGTGGGCCATTTGCCACGTAGCAATCCATGAAGAAAACCGTAGTGGCGGTTTTCGGGAGTTGTCTTTCGTGAGATCGGTTGTGGCTGCTGGTTCACGGCAAGGAATAACAAAGCCTGCTGTCGCAAATACCAAGGTGATGCATCCTCTTTGTCCAGCACGCTAGTCGCAAATTCGGACAATCGTGCTCGATATGCGTCGATGCCCGTTCCTCCGGGAAGCTCATCGTCATCTCTGACGAAACCTGTCTCAGTCGCACCGGCTCGGAGAATTTCGGCACCTACGTACTCAGCAGTCAGTCTCCGTTTGTCCGTAGCGTCGTCCTTGTTGATGTGAGCGTGCAGCAAGTTCAAAACGACCTCAAGGTGATCCGTGACCGGAAAAAGATCGAGTGACACACGCAGGATGCGAACATTGGACGGGTCAAGAATCCACTTCCTCAGTAGCTCGACGGCAAACGTTCTCGCTCGCTGGTCAAGAATCTTGCGACCGATGTTCATCGTTGAATCAGTCAGCGATTCTTCGTCAGCCATGACTCGGAGTGATCGATAGACACGCCTCCATCGGTGGGCAACAAATCGTTCCAGAGTATCGTTTCGCACATCCGGTTCGACTGCCAAGACTCGCCGCATCAGTTCATCGTTCCCGGTGCCTTCGGGTGCTGGTTGGCTCTTACGACTATTGGAAACGGCAAGTAGTCCGTCCAGCATTTCTAGTGCGTGACGGGCCGTCTCAACATCCAGTGGCCCGGAGACATTGTTGTTGACCGACTGCATTGCTTCAGCGACGGGCACGTTTGACGAGTGCGAATCGCCAAGCATCACCACCGTCTTCTTCTGATTGAGTTTAAGTCCCTCAGCGAATCGGTCGAGCAGACGCTGAAGCATTGCTTCAAACTCATCCCGGAAATCGTCTGGCGTTTCCTTGTCGAATTGAACGACAAATCTCATGTCGTCCACGTATCGACAGTAGTCAACAATTCGCCAGATTCGTTTCGTCAACTTCTTTCCGAATAGCCTGATGATTTCAGAATCGAAATCGAGCAAATACGCATTTGCGAAGAAGCCACTGGCGGCAAGCCCTTGCGGTAAGCCTATTCCGTCCTTCATTCCGCAAATTTCCAACGAGAGTGAGCGGTCAGCATTGTGCCATCGCCAATCGAATAGGTGCTTCACGCCTTTAAAGAATCGCTCGTGCACTTTCTCGCAATTGTCCCAATATTCGTTAGCGAGTGCCTCAAGCTTCTCCAGCAGATTGTCACGAGGAATCAGATCGTAAAACTGGGATAAGTCGATTTGAACAATCGCCCATGATTCCGAATCGCCAAACAGTTGCTGACGAATTTTCTCAGGTCGGCGGACAAACTGTTGATAGTCCTCGAAATACTGGCGGTACAACTTGGCATTTCCCCACTGGAAACTTGCCGAACCGTCAGCCCAACGTGAAATCAGTCGATGCCCATAGCTGACCACGTTTCTTTGATTTTCAACGGTCAAAGGAAGTCGTGGATCGCCCTGTTCGGTTTCCACGATGTCAGCAAGACAGATGAGCACCGCCATGCACGCTGTCTGCTCTCTGATCGAAAGATGCGCCAAAGGCCGCAGGCGCAGCTTGTCTTTCTCCTTTGGTTTCCATCCGTCGCTCGTTTCCCACTCGGACGACTTCGGGGCTGCAACCAGTCTCATCGAGTCCGGTTCATAATTACTGATCTCGCTGATACTAAGCGAATCAGACCACGTATCGATCAGACTCCGAAGTCGAATCGCTGACACGTCCAATTCCAACGAATCGGCATACCAATTGTGCGATCGAATGTAAGCGTGAGACTTTTTCCAAGCCTGCACGAGAACGGCTTGGTCGTGGAGAAACTTGGGATGAGGTCGCACTTCAGAGTAGTTTGTGGGTGTCTTTGCCATTCTTCGCCCTTGGATGCATCATTCTCAAGCTCGTTAAACACCCTCCCTGCTAAATCTGCCAACGGGTCACATCAACCGATCGCTGCCCACCAATTTGATCGACGAGTCTTTATTGTGTCACGACCAATTGAGCAAACCCACGAAACACATCCGGATGCCGCCGTATCTGTTCTCGCAGTTTCGACGGCACTCAAGCCGTCAATAACTACAGTCCCTTTTCGTCGGCTTCAAACGCCTCGACAAGACGGTGAAATAGCGATTCGCTTGGGTATTCCACGAAATCAAGTCTTTCGTTCTCGACTTTGTTGCGGTATGTGAAGCCAACTCCAACTTTCGGTGCCAGTTCCCGCAGCGTCTAACTCTTCGATTGTCTCAGTTCTCGAATTCGTTGGCCGAAGGTCGTCAGATGAATCCTCGCCTAGTTGTTCAGTCGTTCACGAAAGCGTAGAATGTTTGCAGTAATTAGACAACTAGCTGGCAATGAAATTAAGCGATTTGCTGAGGGGCGTTCTGAGTCGACCTAAAGCCCCACGACATAATACGGTGGGCATATGGCTGACGATTCTTCCTTCAATTCGATTCACGACCTAGCACCACTGGAACGTGGCGGAGTCGAGGCTCGTAAGGGGTTTGAGTTTCAGGATCATGTGGCTGTGTCTCTCTTAATTGAGATGCTCACTGGCAACGAGATTTCAGAGGTCTGGTGTGAGACACACGATGACCTAACCATGATTTGGAATGACGGAGTGGAGGATGCAGTTGAGTTTGTGCAAGTGAAGGCACTTGCAATCGGTCAACTGTGGTCTGTTGCAAAACTGACTGAGCGAGAACGCAAGAAGAAAAAGGCAATTTCAAGCTCCTCGATTCTCGAAAGGTCATTGGCAAACGACCGCTGTGACGAGACAACGACCTTTCGCCTTGTCACGACGCTTCCCCCAAACGAAGAACTGGCGTTCCTGCACCTCCGTTTTGATGCTCCAGATCGAAAGGACAAGAATCTCAGTGAGCTTGTTGCAGACCTGAAGAAACGATTAGATGACTACAAGTCTCTGAAGAAGAATGGTGTCGAATACTGGCTCAAACGGACAACGTGGGAGGTTCATCAATCCGAGTCGAGCTTGAGCGCAACGAATAAACTCGCCTTGCATCAGCACATCGTTTCTCTCGGCCACAATCTTTTCCCTGACGAGATAAACGAGATTTATCTGGCTCTTCTGAGCGAGGCTCGTCATGCGGCGACGGCAAATTGGGGCTCAAATCCAGATCAGAAGAAAATCAAGAAGTCATCGCTTGCGTCGTGGCTGCAAAAAGAAGTGGATGCCCGGCGTTCTCCTCCTGCCGTGGCGGGCAAACGCCTTGAGGACAAACTTGAGCATGCAGGTCTCGCCAAGGGCGACATCACGGCGTGTGTTGAGAGTCGCCATCAATATCTGGTTGAGCGGTACAAACCCAAGTATCTCAATGTATCTGAGATGCAGCGAGTGGAGAATGAGGTTTCGGCTACTCTACTTGCGCTCAGAGCCAACCTCGACGCTGGAGTGATTAACGATGACGGTGTGGCATTCCATGCCGAGTGTTTGAATCACATTGGCGTGCTTCAGTCGAGCTTTGGGAAAAGTCCCCCGCCAATCTCGTTGATGCAGGGCTGTATGTATAACATCGCCGACCGATGCGTTCATCGTTTTCGGAGGGCTTCGACATGAAGTCCATCCAAAACATAGACAACAATCCGATTGGTGTTCCTCTCACTGCCGACGAGTTACTTGAATTTCATGCAGCTCGGCTCTTGCTGCTCTTTCGTGTTTGTGGGACGGCTGGCCGAATCGATGGCTTGACCAAAATGGCGAAACTGGATTTTTTCGTGCGGTATCCAGAATTCTTTGACAAGGCTTGTAAGACACTCGGGCTTCCGGCAGAGTCAGCTACACAGTCAGTTGAATCAAGCATGATCCGATTTCATTACGGTCCTTGGGACGACCGGTACTATCACGTCCTCGCATATCTGGAGTCCCGAGAGCTTCTGAGCGTCACCAAAGACAAGAAGACGTTTAATTTGTCGCTAACTGCTAGAGGCGTTGAACTCGCCAAGACACTTGCAAGCGACGACTCTTTTCACGGGCTTGTCGAACAGATGAAGCGTGTGAAGAAAGCACTCGGAAGCAAGGCCGGTTCAACTTTGAAGAAACTGGTCTATCAAGTATTCGACAAAGAGGTAGCGGAACGACGAATGGGGGAGACCATCGAATGAACGAACGAACTCTCATCGTCAACGAAGTGACTCGAACTCCGTCAGCAGGACCGGAGGATCATCTCGATCTTTCGGAAGGAGTCAACGTATTGGTTGGAGCACCCAATACCGGAAAGTCCAAATGGCTCCAGATGATCGATTTTGTTCTTGGAAACGATGACGATGCCGCCAGCGTCTTCGGCGAAGATGTCGCTGAAAAGTACAACTCAATTGCGGCAAACTTGACGGTTGCTGGCGAAGAATGGGAGGTAGAACGACGCTGGAAGGACGGCACACCAAAGACAAGAGTGTTCCTGAACGGCGAATCCCTGAATTCAAAACAGTATTGGCATCGAATACTGGAGCAACTTCAGATTCCCATCCTGCACTACCCGCAAGGAAATCCCTACGGCCAACGCACTTGGCCCGAACTGGGATGGCGCAGCTTAATCCGGCACATGTACCGCCGCCAGATGTTTTGGAGCGACATTGCCGACCGCCAGCCGGAGAGCGAGCAGCACGCTTGCGTGCTGCAATTCGTGGGACTCGCCGAACACCTCTTCTCTGAGCAGTACGGCGATCTCGTAAAGAAGGAAAAACGGATAATCGAATTGAAGGCGCAGAAAGAACAGTTCATGTCGGTTCTGTCTGAGTTGTCAAAGGACATACTTTCTGCTGACGAAATTGGTGTCGGTGTCACTCCACAATCTCTCAACAGCGCAAAGCAACGAATCGAATCTCAGATCAATGAACTTACTCAAAAGCGAAACCAGATTCTAACGGCGCTGTCAGCCAAGGTGGCAACGGATTCAGTGAATGATGGTGACACCTCGCTGCAACTAAGCGAACTGTCGAAGGAGTCGGCAGTCCTTGAAAATCGGCTCGACGAACTCCGAGTCGCACGGGAAAGGGCTAACGCTCGCATGGATGAGGTGACGGAATACCGGACCTCAATTCAGCAGGAGGTAGAGCGATTACATCGGGCACAAAAGGCAGGGGCAACACTTGCCGACTTAAAGGTCACGCACTGCCCCGTTTGTGATCGTCCAGTAACAAACACGCATTCTGGTGATGATTGTTATCTCTGTCATCGACCTTTCGACACTTCGAACGCTACCGGGAGTCTTGAGCGGCTGAATATGGAGATTCAACAGGCTGAAGCCGTTTTGGCCGAATCCGAGGAAATGCTGGGCGTGCTAACTCAACAAATACAAGGGCTCGACTCAGAGATTAACACTTGCCAAGCCAGAAACTCTGAGATTCGTGGACTCCTGCGTCCGGTTCGAACCGCCGCTGCTGCAGTCCTTCCTCCAGAGATTGGCGTGTTGGACATGAAGGCCGGGCGGCTTCAGGAGCAGCTTGCTCAGGTAGAACGCATTGCCAACAGTCTCGCACACCGAGAAACGCTGACTGAGATGATCGAAAAAATCCAAAGCGAATCTGTCGAGCTTGAAAAGGAGGTCGCTGAACGAAATGCCAAGCTCGACTTTGAACGTGCGAGCGACGCAATCGAAGATGGGATGAACACGTACTTGAATGCGCTCACGCAGGCTAAGCCAAAGTCGTGGACACAGAATTCTGTTAGAGTTCGGATCGATGAAAAACGAACTCGCTTCTTGATTGGCGACCAGAAGAAGTGGAGTGCGCAACTTGGTGGGACGCTGACGCTGTATTTCCTCTTGTCGTATCAATACGCCTTGATGAATCTTCTATCTCATGCCGGGAATCACTTCCCCGGTTTTCTTGCCATTGATTTTCCCGCCGAATTACCTGATGGATCGTCGATTAAAGATGCCGAAAACTTCGTTATCGAACCATTTGTAAAACTGTTGGCGATGGACGATTTCCAGAAGGGGCAAGCTATTATTGCAGGAAATGCTTTTGAGGGACTCGAAGGTACAAATCGAATTGAATTTACGAAGGTTTGGACATAGGGCAGTGATCCAAAATGTATTTCTAGCACAAGAACAGCAGCCTGATTCGGGCTTATTCAGCGACGGTTTATAGATCTTTAAGAACTGCTGATCTTGTAATGAACGAAGTGATCGAAGCTGAGCAATACAGGATCATCTCAATTGTGATTTGGGATCAAGATTTGGTTGTCTTTCAGGGCTAGTAGTCCAGAAGTGCAGAAACTTGTTAGTTCGACCCTGACGGTCAATTGCATTCGGCCTCCAAATATCGAAGGCAACGGCAAGTCGCCGAATTCAACGGTACAATCAGCAACTCCGCGAAGCGTTAGAAAACGGCTGATACGACCTCGTGGTCTTCCAATTGCCAATGCTGTGGATCTCAAGGATTCGATTTGCCGACGGACAGTTCATCTCCCCCACTCCACTCGGCGTGGTTGTTGATACGACCTCGCCGAATACGAGCTTTTCCGAAACTACGCGGTTGCATTTCGCAAATTGCTAGCACGTATGAGCTTGCAGCAGACATCGAACGTCCGAAACTCCAGTCGCACGTCATTTCTTCTCTTCTGGCGCTAAACTGAGGCCCAAAACGGGGCATGTGTTTGTGATGGCTGTGTTTAGCATTTGTCAATGCAAACTCCGGCGTCTCAACCCGTCAAGCTGACGAAGAGTCTTTCGACAGCATCCAGAATTCTCACAGTTCGAGTGATTCCCGATCCATCGGTCGAGTCCTGGTAAACGCTTCCATTTCCCCATGTAAGGAGAACCTATGGCTAAAAATCCGTCCGAAAAACCAGCGACCAATAAAAGCGAGTTGTCATCCGCTGCCAAAGAGTTTGCCAAGTTGATTGCTCGCGTTCTGGCCCAGAAATGGCACCGACAGAACAAGCCGAAACCGCCCCAATGCTAATCGTCCCATCCGTGATTCTCTTCATCGTATAACGGTTTGCGATTGACCCGCCTATTACCATTTCCTTCAACTGGGTGAGTGTCATCATGCTCGTAGATTCGTAAATTTCGGCCCATTTTGAGACTTGCAAGGGAATACTGCTTCAACCGTCGATCGGCCTCCCGTCGATTGTTGACCATCTCGGAATAGTAGTTCAAGAGTTGGTGAATCACGCCAGCCTCATCAAAATCTTCTCCACGGAATTTCGCGAGAATGGAGGCTTTGAGAAATGGTAACCGTTCCCGGATGAGCACCAGCGGCAAACCACCAAATCCTTCCTGAGGTATGTAGACGCGGTCGAAGAGTTCCTGCTCCTGTTCGTTCAGTTCTTTTGGCAATGCATTTCGAAAGCACCGCATCTGGGCTCGGATACAATCGGCCAGATATTGGTAAGCTTTCCAGCCCAGCTCAAGCAAGGCGCAGCGAACCATCATTTTTGTGACCGGGCCGCAGGTATATACACGGCTGGCGATTAACTTGATGAACGAGTTCTTGGGACCGATGAGCCATTCATCAAATCCCTCCGTCGTTTTTTTGAGCCGTTTCTCGATCGCAGAGAGGATCTGCTCGGTAATCTCGCCTTTAATCTCATCCCATTCGTCGTCGACAGGTTCGACGTCAGGCGGACCGTCGTACAGAGCCGCACGAATCAACCCCTCTATTTTCTGCTTGCTATCGACTTCAAGAGGATTCTTCTTTGCGCCTGCGAAGAGTCCCAATTCGATCAATCGGGCTTCGGATGGTCGCTCGTAACTCATCTCCTCGGACAGCTCTCGTCCTACGTTTTTGAGAGATTCAATTCCCCACCGTTGTCCGTTTCCGCTGTCATCTTGACCAAGCGATTCGGGCAGGACATCTCTTTTGTCGAAGTCTTCGCGTCCCGATCTGGAAATCATCAGATCCTTGTGGCCTCCAAAACTCCGATTGTAGTGCTCAGTCATACCGTGCACTTTCCGGAACAACTCGAACATAGCCCGATAGCCGAAGCGAGATTCCGCATCCATGTTGCGGAGGTGCGTGAGAATTGCCAAGCCTCCGGCTGCACAATCGGCAATCAAGCCGTCTGGTCCGTTGAGCGGATAGAACCGCCGATTCCCGTCATGATCCGTCGCGCACAACATCCGTAACTGGAATCCTTCTGGAAGATCCGCTGCAATTTCGTCAGCCGGGATCAGCGTGTGAATCGACACATGGTCTGACGCTTCGGCCAACTGCTGGATCCACGGTAAGGATCTCTCTTCGAGTCCCAGGTGTTCGACACGAATTAACCCGTACCGGGCGATGACAGTGTTTCTCAAATTGGCTGCGACCATGGTCAGTCCCTCCTGTTGGTCTGCGTAGGCGATTTTTCCGGAATTCACCTTGCGAGGGGAGAGGCAATTTGTGCGTTTCAAGCCTCTCATTTTCAACACCTATCGAAAGAGGTGAAGCAATGGACAAGAAACACAGTGCTGCGTCACTCACAAGGTCCCGAAGTGGATCAACAATGATCCCATTGGGAAAACTTGGCTGCTGCCAGCTTTGTCACGCGACAAAGCGGCCAAACAGCTGCGGGTGCTCGAAGTCACCCTCTGCCTGCGGTCTTCAGAAAACGTGCGGTGCGGCTGCGGGCAGCGAGTCAACAAACAATCGCGAGCCTACGCGAATACCTGAGTCTCAAACTGCTCTTAAAGAAAGTTTCACCATGATGGAATGCACCGTCAATACCAATTCGCAAACTCACGGCCCACTGTTTTTCAAAGCTCCACATGGACGCTGCCAAGATAAGCCGGACACGCGTTGTCTCGGCGCGATTGCCTGGATGCTGCAGACGTTGGATCGTTGGCTGGAACCTGTCATAAAACCTGTTCGCCGTCGCGACCCGTTATCCGTGCTGATCGCTGTCGCGATGTGTGCCTACGTTCTGTTATTCGCTTGTTGTATTGCATACGAGTCACCAGGCTCAGATCAGCCGCAGGATTGTAGCTCGGCGCTCGCCGCCGCTGCCCCGATCTCAGCACGGCGTCGGAAACAGGCACGTCGCGAACAAGAAATTGAAGACTTGCCGGACGTGGCGGCCAGCTATTCCCGTTATAGCTCCAACATGCAAAGTGATAACAGCATCGAACAGCAGCAGCGGAAATGTCATGACTCCGCGGCAACGTGCGGGCACGTCATCTGTCCACAGTTGGAGTTTGCCGATCGAGCTGTCTCGGGGACTAAGAGGGAACGGACAGATTTGAATCGCATGCTGGACGCGGCGAGTCAACGACAATTTACAACACTCTACCTGTACAGTCTGAGTCGACTGGCTCGGGAATCGGTCATTACCTTGTCGATGTTGAAGAAACTGGTCCATTCCTATGGGATTCGTGTGATCTGCGTCGCCGAATCAATCGACACGGACAAGAAAGGGTGGGAGTTGATTGCGTCGATCTATGCCGCCATCCACGAGCAGTACATCAAAGAGTTGGGCGCTGGCGTCTTTCGGGGACATGAGCAAAATCTTCTTAACGAGTATTCGACAGGTGATTGGTGTTTTGGCTTTGGCTCAAAGGACGTTCCCGGCACAGAAGCCAGCCGTCGCGGACGTCATGCCAAACCTCGCAAAACTTACGTCATCAATGACGACCATGCGGAATGGGTCTTGCAAATCTTCTATTGGTTTGTGGATGAAGATCGCACAATCGGCTGGATCGTTCGAGAATTGAATCGACTGAAGGCTCCTAAGGACCATCGTTCAACCACACCGGAATGGCATCATCAGCTCGTTGTCAACTTGCTTGAAAATGAAAAATATATTGGGATCTGGCCCTGGGGAGAAAACCAGAATCACCGCGATCCTGAAACAGGGAAGGTTCAGCAGAAGCGCCGACCTGCCGAAGAATGCGAGCAGTACACGCGAGAATTTCCGCATTTGCGGATCATTGACGACCCGACGTTCGAGAGGGCACAGCAAAAGCTCAGTGAAAATGCAGAAAAATGGGAGAAGCACCGTAACGACGAAGGGCAGATTCAGGGATCGTCATCCGAGTGCAACGGTCGTGCGAAACCTCGGCTGTTGGCCGGGCTTCTGAAGTGTGCCCAATGTGGTCGGCCCTTCCATTCAACAGGCAAGAAGGTTTATTGTCCAGGTGGGAAACGCGGAACCTGCGAGGTTGTGACATCGGCATCACTGGAGTTGGTTGAATCGAAGGTTTTGGAGGCCATCGGGAGCGTGCTTGAGGGAGAAGACGACTGGTTCAATCTGGTTTACATGGAATTGCTGGCGTTTCACGATGACTTTCAAAAACGCGTTCCCGATGCCATTCTTGCCAAACAGCGTGAACTGAACGACCTCGACGGACGTATTGATCGCCTGCTCGATCAGGTCGAGTTGGGGCATGCTCCCAGCGATCTCAATCGCCGGTTGGAGCAGCGCAGAACTGAACGTCAAGACGTTGCAAAGGAACTTGACGACCTAAAATCCGAAGCTAATAGTCACCGTTCTCTACCGTCAAGAGATTGGTTGCGAGAGCAACTGGCATCGTTGAGCGAGAGCCTAAATAGTGAGGCTCCTGTTGCCAATTCGGCTTTGAAGAAATTGATGCCTAGCGGAATTTCGATGGAGTTAAATGGTGAACCGCGGCGTCGCAGCACATTCTTCCGTGGCCATTGCTCGATTCACATCAATGGCGTGTGCGAGACGCTTGGGGCTGGCTTCTGCTCCGAGGAAGACGCTGGCGATGCCTTTCCCATCAGCATTGACTTCAAAGACCATGACGAACTCAATCATCAGCATGAAATGGCTCTGAAGATGTACAACGAGGGGCGTCCTGAGTTTGAGATTGCCGAAGAACTGGGTGTCAGCCGCAGTCGTGTCACGGCCATCCTGAAACAGGGATTTGAGGACCGCGGTGAGGTGAAGCCCGATGGCCGCAGCCGCCGCGCGACGCTGGAGCGGAAGCACAAAAAACGACCGCTTTATCAAAAGATCGCCGATGAAGTGATGGAGATGTTCGACGCTGGTGCACTACTTGGCGAGATTGCCAAACATATCGGGATCGATCGCAATACAGTGACCAGTGCCGTCAAGTATTGGCATGAAAAACATGGTCTGCCGGCCCCGGATGGTCGTACCCGGCGGAAGGCACTCGACACCAAGTCCAGCCGGTCGTAATAGGCCCCGGATTAAGTTCTCGAACTAAACTGAAGCTCGAATTGCGGCAGGTGAATAGGGAAGAGTTGCTTAGCATTTTCCACTCATGTGAACCTGCTGTGTTTTTGCTCTTACCCCCAAAAAGAAAGGAGCCTCTTATCGACCAAACACCCGTTCTAAATAACAATGAATTGATGCTCATCCGCGCGGCGTTGCGTTTCTGGCGGGATGAGATGCCAACGAATGACCTCAGTCTAGCGGCGAGCTACTTCGCCCAGGAAGAAAGGTCGTCGCTGCCGGAGAGTGTCGATGTCGCTCAACTTCTCGGACAGTTGGGACAATGTCGGATTTGCTATGTGATCTGCGATTCTGATCACAAGATAATCCTGCACGGCAAACTGTATGAATCCATGGACGAGGCCAAGCAGAATTGTGCGGATCATCTCGCCATCGCTACGGCTATCGTGCCAGCGTAATTTCAATTGATGGTGACACACTCAAACGCCGTCTGTTAGCTCCGCAATGCTGACCCCCAGCGTGCCGGCAATCCGCTCGATATTTCGCAAGGCGACGTTCCGTTCTCCCCGTTCAATTCCTCCCATATAAGTGCGATCGAGTTCGCAGGCGTGGGCAAAGCTTTCCTGCGAATAGCCCTGCTCAGTCCGCAATTCTCGGACTCGCTTGCCGAATCGCACCAAAATGTCTGCTCGTTTTGCCATGCAGGCATTGAACAGTTGACAACGCCTATGAGGCTACGGACTATGAGTATCTATTGCCGTCTGCATGAGTCGTTTTTTCACTGTGTACACATTTCCCGAACAATCCGCCAAAAGGAGACACCATGCATGTCAAATTGCTGTTTTTCATGATTTTTGTGGCTGCCTGCACATCGACGGGATGTGTTCCGGCCCATGACCCCGTTTGGACCGCTGATTCCCAGAGTGTTATTGTCAGTAAATCCGATGGCGCCGTGATTCAATTTGATCTCAAAACGAAGGCAACGCGGCAGTTGCTGAGTCCTGCAAGCTACCGCCCCAGTCGTATTGCGATCAGCCCCGACGGCAAACAGGCTACCATCGCTGTCGCCGAACAGGGACAGCCGAGTTATCGGGTTGCCGTGCAGTTCGTCCGCATCTCGGATGGTCGATCGTTATCGGTCGAGGCTCAGGTCTGGGGAGAGGCCAATGCTGCACGCAACGTTGTGCCGACATCCGCGTATTGGTGCCCGAGTGGAAAACGAATCCTCATTTGCTTTGCGGATCTCAATGAAATTGTACGGTCAGTTGTCTACGAGCCTGAGTCCAAGCAATTCCACGAATGGAATGCAACACCGCCTGCGGTAATGCTCTGCTCGACTTTGAATCTCTCGCCCATTTTGCCGGATGGGTCTGGCTATTTTGGGATGAAGCCGACTGATAACGGTTATCAATTTCATCTGGTTCAATGGGATGGTTGGGAACACGTTCTCACACCGCACAATATTGACCTCCCCGCTGCTGAATTACTCAGCCCACCAGACCCGCAAGCTGCCAAGCCTGGCTCGATCCACCTCGGACAGGCCAAATGGGATGAACGGAAGCTGGTGATTCCAATGAATGATCGAACGATTGTCGCGGATTTCGCGGCCCGAAAGCTAACAACACGTCCCCAGGCACAATCGGAACAGACGGCGTATCGTCAAGCAAAAGTCCGTGCTGCCAAGGAAGCGGAAGGAGTGAGCACTCAGTTGGTCACATTCTCCAAAGGGGGGCTGTCGATTGTGGTCCATACAGATGCCCCGAAGGGAACTCAACGAGTTGAGTTGATCGATTCAAAAACGAAGGGGCGTCGGCTGCTACTGTCTGGGATTTCCCCGATTGGTCTGAATCTACGTGCGATGACACTCTCTCCAGATGGACTCCATGTATTCGTGGCGATCAAGCAGGATGGGACACCTTGGGGATACTTCTTCAAATACGACGGTTCCGTCGTTGGAAAAATCAAACTCGGTAAGTCGAGATAGGACCTGTGTCTTGATGTGATTCCACACTCAAAGCGGACTGCAGTGCGTGTTGACAACTGAGAGTCCAATGACGAAGCGAAGTTTAGTGAAGAATGATCAACAGGCAGACAATTCTAAAAGGAGGCTCAACCTATGTCAGAGAAAGAAAGAGCCTGGTATCAGGATGGGTTCGTGGTCCTCATCGTAGTGGTGATCATTGGATATCTCGCGATGGCTGCGTTCGTCCGTTACGCCGAGTATCAGGAACAGCAAAAACCGGTTGCGATTCCAATGCTGAGTGGCCGAATCGACTACCCTTTCCTGAGCAATCCGGTGTGGAAAGTCTCGGCGTGGCACCAGTGCCCTGCCATTTTGCGGAATGGGACACTGACCGTAACCGTCGAAAGTGACCTACTGGCGAATGGAGACGCGCGACAGTACGAAGTTTACAGCTTTGAATCGTGGTCACCCAACGAAGATCACGCCGTTGAGTTTGAGTTCCCTCTGCATACGTTCGATCCAAAGCAGGACATCCCGATTTCGGTGACTCTTAGCGCCAAGAATGCCAAGTCGTTTGTCTATCGTGATGCATGGCTCGGTAAAACCTGGAAATCGAACCAGAACTAGCTGAGTACTGACAACGGAACTTTCTCAAGGCCCGCGATGCGGGCTTTTTTCATGCGCTGACCAAAACAACAGAAAGGAGCCCGACATTCCTGAAGCATCGAACTCATTTCCACTTGGCCAAATCGTGGCCACACCGAATGCACTCGGCACGATCTCACATGCCGACATCCAAACAGCGTTGACACGCCATCATTCCGGTGATTGGGGAGATTGCTGCGCCGATGATCGGCAGGCCAACGACGACGCTTTGATTCAGGGAGGCCGTTTGTTCTCGGTCTATCACTCAGAAAACGAAAGCAAATTCTGGATCATCACCGAAGCGGATCGCTCGGCGACGACCGTGCTATTGCCGGAGGACTACTAATTACCACGCTTTAACAATTTCAACTTGTTCAATTTCAGCCTCGGCTGCATTCACGTGCAGTCGAGGCTTTTTCTTTGGCACTCTCAAGGAGAACCACAAATGCATCAATCTGAATTAAACCGTGCTGTCGCTCATGCGACTGGTGAAACGGTATCCACCATTAAACGACTTGGCTTCCTGATCGCTGAGACAGACGAGCGAATCGATCCCGATGATGAATACCACGGCCCCTACATTATCGATTGGGATGAACTGGAAGCTTCCCGTCAGACTCGGAACAACATCAATGAACCGATCGCCGCATAGAGTTCTGTCATATCACCGCTTTGCACAACCAGATGATCGTCGCGCGATTCGCTGGCGTGTTCGTGGTGGCCAGCAGCGGGGCCGACGCGAGCGGCGAGTTTCCACGAAACGACGTCACAGACGAATGCTGAAGCACAAACGACATTTCCACTCACTCAAATCTATCGCAAGGACATCCCATGAAAGTACTCGTGATCAATAACCACGGCGGCGGATTCGCCGACTATCTCGAAGTGGCAGACGGAACCACAGTTGCCAAACTGTTCGAGGAACAAACGGGTGGCAAGGATCCCGAAAATTACTTGATTCGTGTCAATCGACAGCCTTGTCCACAAGATCAAGTGCTACAGGATGGGGACAGAATTTCATTCACTCCCACCAAAATCGAAGGAGCGATCGCCTGATACCATCATCCACAACCGTCGAGCCTTCGCCTGGCGGTTGTTTCATCTTCTCATGGAAAACAATGCCTATGAATCAAGACGATCGACGACTCATCAAGTTTGCTTGCAAGATTCACGACCGATTAAAGGCACGGGCTGGTCCGGTTGAAGAAAGATCACTTCCTGTTGACAGCTGGAACCAAGTCATGCGTTTCCATCGGATGATTCATAAAGCTCGCAAACGACATTGGTTTTTCGCTGCAGAGCGTCTCCGGAGAGGTATCGCAACTTCGATTGAAAGGCTTCAGCACGATTTGATCATTGCCAAGTCTTCCGATGAAAATACTGAGAGACCAGTTGCATTGGCCTCGGAAATCTTTGCGGACTTGATTTCGCTGTCTGACGAGTTTGAGGAGGTCTCGATTGACCGGCAGCACGGAACAATCTCCGTGACGACCGCATCGATTGAGTTGGATGGAGTCTATCTCGGTCCCTTCGAAATTGTGCTGGAATGGTCGATATACCAGTCTGATAACTCACTTCGATACCGGGTAGTGGCCCTCGATCCACATCCAGCATCGACCAATGACGCCGTGACACATCCGCACGTTCAAGACGAAACCGTTTGTGAAGGGGATGGACGGCATGCGATTCGGATCGCATTGGAACAAGGTCGGATCTTGGACTTGTTTCTGATCGTTTCCAATCTGTTGCAAACCTACAACGACGAGAGCCCCTATGTGCCGCTGGCTGGTTGGCCTGGCATCCCATGCAATGATTGCGATGCCACCATGCTCGAAGACGAATGGTGGAGCTGCGAGAAATGCGATTCGCGTATTTGCGAACACTGCTACGTCCAGTGCTCTGAGTGCGATGCATCTTTCTGCTGCGACTGCACCAACTGCTGTGAAACCTGTGGAGACCGCTACTGTGGATCTTGCATCACCGTTTGTACGGCGTGTCTCAATCACACTTGCCAACATTGCCTCGATGAACTTGAAAGGTGCCCCGACTGTTATGAGGAAGAGAACAAAACGACAAACGAACCAGATTCCGAAACTTTGCTTCACGCCAACAGTGTGGGCGAAGCTCCTGTTCCTGCGTGATTACGGCGAGAGCGAAGTCGGTGGATTCGGGATTTCGGCTGACGACGACTATTTGCTGATTGAAGATATCCAACTCATCAAGCAGTCTTGTTCACCGACCTTCGTCTCATTTGATGATGTCGCAGTGGCCGACTTCTTCGATCAACAAGTGGATACAGGTCGAAGTCCTGATCAGTTTGCCCGTATCTGGGTGCATACGCATCCCGGCGATTGCCCGGAACCGAGTCCAACTGATGAACGTACTTTCGAGCGTGTTTTTGGCAACTGCGATTGGGCGGTGATGTTCATTCTCGCAAGAGGCGGCCGAGCGTACGCCCGCTTACGTTTCAATCACGGCCCGACCTGCGACATCGAGATTTCGGTGGAGATCGATTACTCGAAATCGTTTGCCGCCAGCGATTACGGATTGTGGAGCAATGAATACGTAGCGAACATTTCGGCTCGGAAGGTATCGCCGTCTTTTCAAAGATCCAATGAAGACCTCATCGATTCCTCTAACGCAGATGACGGTTACGACGACTGGGACAGTGTCTGGTCGGAGTATCTCGATCCTTGTGAACAGAAGGAGATGCTCTATGACTGATTTTCCGTCAACTTCCGTGAGTCGGTTCGTTCGCCAGCAGGAAATCATTCCTCGCGATCGACTCTCCCAACTTTCGGTAACGATCATTGGCGTGGGAGCCATCGGACGCCAGGTTGCATTACAACTCGCCGCGATCGGATCGCCTCGTATTCAATTGGTTGATTTTGATCACGTTGATACAACCAATGTCACAACGCAGGGATACCTGGCTGAAGACATTGGTCAGCCGAAAGTCGTCGCAACCGAAGACGCAATTCACCGACTCGATTCTTCCATCGAAGTCAATTCTCTTGAAGATCGCTATCGGCCCAAGCAAAATGTCGGAGACGCCGTATTCTGTTGTGTGGATTCGATCTCGGCACGTTCTGCCATCTGGCGCACCGTCAAACATCAATGCCAATTCTGGTGCGACGGCCGCATGCTCGGCGAGACACTCCGTGCCTTGGTGGCTGCCGATGAGGTTTCCCGCGAGCATTACAACTCGACCCTGTTCCCGCAATCCGATGCTCAAACCGGAAGCTGCACATCTCGCAGCACGATCTACGCGGCCAGCATTGCCGCAGGTTTGATGGTCCACCAATTCACGCGCTGGCTACGCGACTATCCAGTCGACTTCGATACATCGCTCAACCTGTTGGCCGGAGAATGGCACGTCCAGTGAATGAAAGGAGAATCTATGAATGACCTTGTCGGCATCGCCGTACTCGCGGGAATCTGCTGGTACTGTTTCCGTCATGGCAAATCACTCGGCTGCCGCAAAGGCTTCCAAGCGGGTCGACGACGCAGAAAACGACGACTATAAAATAAGATCACAATTTGAGGTTAGCGGGGCCGCCAATTGGCGGCCCCGCTCGTTTTCTTTTTTTTAGCTATCAATGGAAGACGTGCAATCTTTGCTCTCGGATTTTTGATGCCCAAGTGGCTGCAGGAGGCTTTGCTTCTTCAGTGGCCAGCTTTATGCCTCCCGAGCTCTTGACGACTACTGTCCAAGTGAACCGAAATTGAGTAATCTCATTCTCAAACAGAAGATTTTTTGGTACTTTCGATCTAACGTTTGACAATCAGAAGTCTCAGAAAATGTTCAGCCCCCAAAGTCAGTCGATAGTCGACAAGTTGATCGCAAGCCAGCCTATCGCGTCTGGAACGATCACTATTCCCGAACTGAACGACGATGGTATACGACTGCTGAAGCAAATCCTTGAAAATCAATCCGAACTTGGCGGGTTGAATGGAGATAGCCGAATCTGATCGATTCATCTTTGAAATGCACCGTGGAACTGCACAACAATTGTTCGATTTGATTCCACAACCGAAAGATTCACCGTTTAATAGATGAGAGTTCGTTGACGAGGTTGACTCGTATTGGAGGAGCAATCCTTGAATTTCACAGCCAGGCAAAATGTACTTTTCGACCGCATCGAGTCGCTTATTGAGCGTGCTGCCTGGTTTCCTCATCCGATTGTGGAGATCTGGGGAGGTGGAAGTCTTTTTCGCCTCGAACCATCTCCCAAAGATGCCGACTGCGTCTTTAGGTTCGACGGAGTTCACCCACTTTGGGAGTGGTTCTTACCAATTGCAAAGTCTGATTTCGCTGACTCAATTCTTGAAGAGGCCCGTCGGAACGGATTGGACGACTTGGCTGAAATTGATCGCCAGACTATCGTTTGGTGGTGCGAGTCGTTTCATCAAGCCGGTCTGCGTCAATATTCGTTCATGGATTCCAGCCTTCAACTTCCGATCTATTTGACGAAACGCCTTATCAAGAAAAACTATCCCTCAATTTCCGTTGTTGAGTTAACACCCCGGTCAGATCCGACCGCATGGCGAATGACACTCACGAAGGTTTGGAGCAAGGGGACGACGTTCGACCGATCTGCGTTAGTTGACTCTGCAAAAGCTCTTGAAGAATCTGACAGAAGCAATCTGCTTCAACAGCTTGCTGAGTTCCGCAAGGCAAACAGGCTGCTACGAGAGTGTATTCAAAGTTGGGATCAAGAGAAGTTTCAATTAGCAAGCGACTATGCTGGCAAGACTTTACCGGACAAATTAGCTGCCGTCCGCCCAAGCAAGAGCACAAAACCAACTTCGGACATTCGTAAAATGGTTAAGCGACAAGCACGACTTTTTGAAGCCCTCGACGCAGCAGCCTCGGTGCGATCAAATGATCCAGCAGTCATCGCACTTGAAGCACTCACGAGTCAACAGAAGGTCAAACGCTGGGGACCAAATCTGGTTGATGAGGGCATTTTGTCTGAACGCCATTTGGGATTAGCCAGGCATAATTTGAGAAGGAAACATCACACGCGGGCATATTTGCATTCTCGTTTAATCACAGACTTACATGACAACGGGTGTCTGGTCCAACGTGAAGGTGAGCATCTTTGGTTTTTCACGGACGACCTTAAAGGGCTCGTTGTTGGTTATGAATATAGAGGGTGGTTTGCTGCATTTTCACATGGTGTTTTTCTTGCATCGATCAATGACGATCGTGAGTTCTTTGACTGGCCGGTTTATCGGAACCCGATTCGTTCCATGGATGAGCTTTGGCCTTTGGTCGAGGCTTTTCGTAGTGGTGAGCAAATCGAAAACAGTTCCCGATGTCCTGAATTAGCATGTCCGTTTTGCGGTGAGCGAGTAGTCACACGAGATCGGCCATTCGACTTGGAGAACAGAAAATGTTCTCATCTTGTCGACATCCAAGTTCTCTCAAACGATGCTGGTATGGGGTTCGGCGATCTACTTGATTATCCGAAGCGAGACGAACTGATCGAGATCAACAACAATTTCGCCAAAGGGTGTCGAGTCTCCGAGCAGGATTGGCAGATTACGGCTCTTTTTGTAAGTTCTCCCGAATACGAACCCCCAGATTTGAGTCACCTTGTCGATCCAGTCGAGGGCGCTCCAAGCCCCGAGTACATTGCTGCTTGTGATGCTTATCTCGATAAGCTTCGAGCGTCGTAGATCTGAAATGCGTCAAGCAATCGCTGTTAATTTCAAAAAAGCCTGAGGGGCAGCCAGTTGCTTCAGCCGAGGAAGCATATAACACTTCGGTAAGGGGGACAATTCAGCAAAGGTCTCAGAGTCTCACGAATTTTTTTCAAGATTCTGTGAGGTCGTAAAATGAGTGAGACTGGGAATCAATATTGACCTGTAGCATAAATCGACTTATCATATCTACTATCGAAACACGTAAACTTCTTGCGAAAACACCGTTGCAATCCAATGTTCACCCAACTTATCCACCTCCTGATGTGCATAACCGTGCTGGTTTGTCCGGCGATGGGTGGTGCGTGTTGTGGGTTTGCGGGTAGTTCGGCTGCTACCATTGAAGAGTGCGAGAGTCATTGCTGTTGCGATACGGAGCATGAAGAATCTCCAGTGGCTCCCGGTTGCCCGGAGCCTTGCCAAGATTGCTTCTGTGCAGGTGCTTTGCCGCCGGGGTTTGGTGCTTCAGTGGAATTGGCTGGGGCTGTTGACGTCTTAGGTGTCGCTCCCATCTCGGACCTGGTTGCAGCAACCAGCACACAGCGTCTCGAATTTGCTTTGCGAGACGAATCGCCGCCGCATGGGCGTGCATTACTAACGTCTTACTGCCGGTTTCTGCTGTAAGACACTCTTTCACCGTTTCTCCGGCTGCGCGTCAATGTGACTTTTTGTTGCTTCGTGCTGCGCGTCAGGAGAATGGTCCCGTCGTTTGCTTGTAAATGAGCATCGTCTGAGTGTCTTACTATTTTGCAGAAGCAGTGCTATGTCAGAAGTCCTCACTTCGCCGAAGATCCCGGCAGAATCTCTGCCATCAAAACCGTCCGTTAAATCGCAGACAGTTCCTAAAGAGAACCATGCCCAAACCGGCAAGCGTCCTCAGCAGTCGCGTTTGTGGCGAGTCGCTGCCTCCGTGATGTCGTGGATACCATCGGTGGTTGTTGTCGCCGGGTTGGGTGGGCTGGCGTGGTATGGTCATCACAACGATTGGAAGCTGCCGAGCTTGGCGGCAACGGCATCACCGGAAGCCAATGCTCCGGCGTGGTGCGACAGTCATGGTGTGCCGGAAGAAGAGTGCATCAACTGTGTGCCGGGACTGATCGAAGACCCACCAAAGCTGACATTCTGCGACGTCCATGGCATTCACGGTTGTGTGCTGCATGATCCTTCGCTGGCGGAAACGAAGTCGCCTGTCGAAGTCGTTGCCAGTGATCTGGAGCGAGCGGAGCGTGCGTTGGCCGTTCGACCTCGGCGAGAGAACCTCTCGCTCAGCCAGTTACCCGGTTCGCGAATTCAGTTTGCTTCCGTCGATGCCATGCAGAGTGCTGGTGTTGACGTTGAACCTGTGCAGCGGCAACCAGTCGTTGAAAGTGTCGCGACCGCTGGCGAGATTCGCTACGACGCGACGAAGACCGCTCAGGTTTCACCGCCTGCTGATGGCATCGTCAAGCAGGTCCTGGTGAATGTCGGTGATTGGGTTCAAGCGGGGCAGGTCTTGGCAATCGTTGACTCCGAGAAAGTCGGGCGGCTCAAGTCGGAACTTTTGTCCGCTCTATCGGACGAGCGTCTCAAGCAGGATACCGTTCGTCGCATAGAACCGCTTGCGAACCGAAACGTGATTCCTGGGAAGCGTTTACTGGAAAGCCAGACCGAGCTCCAGCAGGCCACGTCGCTGGTGGAGAAGACTGTACGTTCCCTCGACAATCTTGGTTTGTCCGTTGACCTGGAACAACTGCGTTCAATGCAATCCAACGAGGCCAGGGCAGCCGTTCGTAAGCTGGGTACGGAAAAAATCGAAGAGCGAGGCGGAAGTGACAACCTGATTGCGGTGGTTGCTCCTTTGACTGGCCGCGTTGTCGATCGCGAAACGGTGGTCGGCGAAGTCGTCGACCGTGGATCGCAGATGTTTCGGCTCTCGGATACACGGACTGTGTGGCTGGACCTCCGCGTTCCGGCGGAAGAGGCATCGCTGGCCGAAATTGGACAGGAGGTTCGTTATCTGCCAGACGGGCAAACTGCTGAGCATCGCGGCAAGGTCATTTGGATCAGCTCTGATGTTGATCGGGAAACGCGTACCGTCCGGGTCCGTGCCGAATTAGCCAACTCGGATGGTGAACTTCGCAATGAATCTTTCGGGACAGGGGAGATTATTCTTCGTGACGAAAGCGATGCGATCGTGGTTCCGGAGTCGTCCGTTCAATGGGATGGCGAAAACACGCTGGTGTTTGTTCGCGATGCCCGTTTTTTTGAGAAAGATCGACCGAAGTTCTTTGTTGCTCGGTCGGTTCGCGTGGGGGTCACACAGGACGGATTTACGGAAATCATCGCGGGCGTGTTGCCGGGTGAAGTCGTGGCCAGCAGCGGCAGTGATGTCCTGCGGGCCCAGTTGCTGAAAAACAACCTGGGTGCGGGCTGCACCTGTGGTCACTGAGCCTGCTGAAAAGGACCTGTCAAAACGATGCTCACACGCTTGATTGAACTCTCGTTGCACCATCGCTTCGCCGTATTGCTCGGCGTGGTGGTCCTGATTGCCGGGGGTGGCTACGCGCTCAGCCAGTTGGATGTCGATGCTTTTCCCGATACGACGCCCATCATGGTCCAAGTCAACACGACTGCACCGGCTTTGTCTCCGGAAGAAATCGAACGGCAGATCACGTATCCAATCGAACAATCTCTCAGTGGTCTTCCCTCACTCGAAAACATTCGTTCGGTCTCGAAGTATGGCTTCTCGCAGGTCGTCGTGACGTTCGAGGACGGGACAGATATTTACTTCGCTCGTCAGGTCGTCGGCGAGCGACTGGCGACAGTTGAACTCCCCAGAGGTGTGGGCCGACCAAAGATGGGACCGGTTGCCACGGGTCTCGGAGAAGTCTTTCACTACGTGTTGACCTATCCCGGCGTGGACTTCAACAAGCTTCCGGACGCAGAACGAACACGGATGTTGACGGAACTTCGCACGACGCACGACTGGGTTGTCAAACCGCAGTTGCGAACGGTTGCCGGGACCGCAGAAATCAACAGTTGGGGTGGCTATGAAAAACAGTTTCAGGTTCGCATTGATCCGACCGGGTTAGTTTCGCGCGATCTCACCTTCAGCGAAGTCGTCGACGCTCTGCAGGAAAACAATCGCAACGTTGGCGGCGGCAATGTTGATCGTATGGGCGAAATGCTGCTGGTTCAGGGGCTCGGACGGACGACTGACATTCCGCAAATTGAGAACATCGTGATCAAAGCGATCGATGGTGTGCCGGTACGAATTCGCGATGTTGCGAGTGTGGAAATTGGTCATGAAATACGACGTGGTGCGGTCACGGCAGATGGCAACGGCGAAGCGGTAATGGGGCTCGGCTTCATGCTGATGGGTGAGAACACGCATCAATATACGGATGCCCTGAAGCGGAAGGTCAAAGAAATTGAAGCCAATCTGCCTCCGGGGATGACGCTGGTCACAATGTACGACCGCACAGAACTTGTCGACTCTGTCATCGATACCGTTCGCAAGAATCTGTTTGAAGGGGGACTACTCGTCATCGCCGTACTGTTTGTCTTCCTCGGCAATTTGCGAGCTGGATTGATTGTCGCACTGGCAATTCCACTTTCGATGTTGTTCGCGTTCAGCGGTATGTGGCGATTCGCTATTTCGGCCAGTCTACTGAGTCTGGGCGCCATCGACTTCGGACTCGTCGTTGATAGCTCGGTCGTGATGGTCGAGAACTGCGTACGGCATTTGTCGCAGGCCAATCCGCTGAATCGAAGTCGACTGGAACGTATTCGCGACGCGGCGGTAGAAGTCCGCGGTCCAACGATGTTCGGCGAACTGATCATCATGATCGTTTATCTGCCGATCCTCACGCTGGAAGGCATTGAGGGCAAGATGTTCCGTCCGATGGCACTCACCGTCATCTTTGCGTTGGCCGGGTCGATGCTGCTTTCGATGACCCTGATGCCGGTATTGGCCAGCTTGTTTCTACCGAAAAAGATGAGCCATCGCGAGCCGCTGCTGGTTCGGATACTCAAGCGGCTTTATCGCCCCGTGCTGCACTTCACGATGCACCAGAAGATCGCGATCATCGGTTTCGCATTGGCTGTTCTGGTAGTCGCCTTCGGGATGATTGCTCCCAATCTCGGCACAGAGTTTATGCCTCAGCTTTCGGAAGGTTCTGTGGCGATCAACGTGGTTCGTTTGGCTGGAACTCAGCTTGATGAATCGATGCGGTTCAACACGCAGATGGAAAAGGCTCTGATTGAAGAATTTCCGGATGAGGTCGCTCATGTGTGGAGTCGCATCGGTTCGGCTGAAATTGCTACGGACCCGATGGGGCTGGAACTGACCGATGTTTTCATCACGCTCAAGCCCCGAAAGGAATGGCAGAAAGCAACTACGCAAGCTGAACTGACGGCGTTGTTCGAGAGGAAATTGCGAACGCTGCCCGGCCAACGACTGGCCTATACACAGCCGATCAAACTGCGAATGGATGAACTGGGGACCGGCAGTCGCAGCGATATCGCCATTAAGCTTTACGGTGACGATCTGGAGACGCTCGCTGCCAAAGCAACCGAGATCGAACGTGTGCTGTTGGACGTGCCCGGCTCGGCTGATGTGGGAGCGACGCAGTTGACCGGCCAGCCGATGCTGCAAGTCAAGATAAAACAGGACGAAATCGCCCGTTACGGTGTGCCTGCTTCCAGCGTGTTGGATTTGGTAGAGGCTGTGGGCAATCGTCCGGTTGGCGATGTCTTTCAGGGGCAGCTTCGTTTTCCACTGACGGTGAGACTTCCCGACGAGTATCGAAATGATCCCGAAAAGATCGCCTCCATTCCTGTGACCACTCCGCGGGGAGAACAGATTCCGCTGGGGCGATTGGCAGAAGTGAACTTCACCGATGGTCCCTCTCAAATTTCCCGGGAATGGGGACAGCGACGAGTGACCGTGTCGGTCAACGTTCGCGGTCGTGATGTTGGCAGTTTTGTTGCGGAAGCAGAACAAAAGATCGCCGATCAGGTCATTTTGCCTTCGGCCAGATACTACATCGAATTTGGCGGACAGTTTGAGCACATGATTCAAGCCAGGCAGCGGCTGATGATCGTGGTGCCGGTGGCACTCGTCCTCATCTTCACACTGCTGTATGTGACTTACGGAAACGCAATCGATACCGTGCGCGTTTTCACCGGTATCCCGTTTGCCTGGACAGGCGGTGTGATCGCTCTGTGGTTGCGGGACATGCCGTTTTCAATTTCAGCAGCGGTTGGCTTTGTGGCATTATCCGGCGTTGCGGTGCTGGATGACATGCTGCTGGTCTCCACGATTCGACAGCTACGACAGCGCGGTTATGACCTGGAAGCCGCTGTCGAACAGGCCGCATTGATCCGACTTCGTCCCGTATTGATGACAACGCTCGTGGCGGCGCTCGGCTTTGTTCCGATGGCCTTCAGTACTGGCATGGGTGCCGAAGTGCAGCGACCCCTCGCAACCGTCGTCATTGGTGGCGTCATTAGTGCGATGGTGATGTCGCTGCTGGTCCTGCGTGTGCTGTACATGATTTTTCAAAGTCCATTAGGTTCTGCGGATGAAATCGCTCACGACGACGAGACCCCGCAGAAGCTCAATGGCGAACAAATTGAGAGTGAGATGTTCAGCGAGAGTTCCACTCAAAGGCAACTGGATCGTTCCGGTACCGACGCTCGCTGAGGAAAGTTGATTGCAAGGAGAATCTGCAATGCGTTTGATTTATGGAATGATGTTTGTGGCGATGCTCGGATTCACAACGGTCGGCATGACCGGCTGTAGTTCCAATACCGATACGGTGGGTACCGAAGAACACGAGGACCACGATCACGAAAGCGAAGAACACGCCTCGCACGATCACAGTGGTTGGTGGTGCGTTGAACATGGTGTCCCTGAAAAGGAATGTGCGTTGTGTATGACGTCCCTGGTCGCCGACTTCAAAGCGAAAGGCGACTGGTGCGAAGAACACAGCCGACCTGAATCGCAGTGCTTTGAATGTCACCCGGAGAACTTCGAGAAATTCGCGGCGCGCTACGAAGCGAAGTTCGGTGAACAACCACCGAAACCGACGGAGTAGTGATGACCGACGACTGTGGATGCGAATTTGACGCGGTGAATGATCAGCAACGATCGACCCTGCGCATCGTGTTGGCGATCAACGCGACGATGTTTATTGCAGAAGTGATTGCGGGGTTACTTGCCGGTTCGACCGGGTTGCTTGCCGACTCGCTCGACATGCTGGCCGATGCCAGCGTCTACGCGATCAGTTTGTACGCCATCGGCAGGGGATCAGGCATCCGTCTCAAAGCCGCGACCGCAAGTGGCGTGCTACAAATTGTACTCGGCTTTGGGATCCTGATCGAAGCCGCTCGCCGTTTCTTCGGAGACGGTGAGCCAATCGGTTTTGCGATGATGGTAGTCGGCGGGGTGGCCCTCGTCGCGAATGCGATCTGCTTGAAGATGATCTCCAAACACAAAAGAGGTGACGTCAATTTTCGCGCCTCGTACATCTTCTCGGCGAACGATGTCATCGCAAACATCGGTGTCATCATCTCGGGAGCATTGGTCTTGTGGACAGGGTCACAAGTTCCCGACTTAGTCACCGGTATTCTCATTGCTACGGTCGTTCTTAAGGGCGGCATCAGGATACTCGCCGAGACAAAGCAGGAATCTGGTCATCAGGAAACGGATGAAAAAAGAGGATAAAACGTAGAGCGAAAAGAGGGTGGCGGCAAGACTTAGATGGCATGTGCAACCGCTCCACAGCTTGCGAAGAAAGGGTTACGGGTGCTGAGGGCTGTGCGCAAAGTGTTTGTTGTGGGCGTTTCTTTATGACAGCCGTATTGTTTGATTAGCGAAACGACAAAAGGCACTTTATGCCGATTTTACCGCTTGCACCGGCACTTCAATCAGAACAGGCGTTACGTGCGTTTCAAGTCGATAAACCTAAAGGACCATTGCGGTCAAGAAATGTAGGTTTTCCAAACCAACCCGCACAATCAGCATCAATCACGACTTTCACCACAAGGATGTCCCGGTGTCACTCTGTTCTGTCACAACTTTGTTTTTGGCTGCCTTAATGACTGTTCAATCAGTCGTTCCGTGCTGTGCCATCAACATGACGCCGACAAACAGCGACAGCGCATTCGATGTGAATTCTCAGGTCGCACAAGCTTGCTCCTGCTGCCAGCATCCGTTGCCGCAGCAGGAATCTATCCCCTCTGACGACGGTCATTCACCTGATGGCAAGTGCCTGTTTTGCAGTGGATTCGTATTTCATTCCGTCGCAGACAATTCTACGGAGTTTGTCAAGAAAGGTTTTGCGGGCTACGCATCGCATAACGTTTCTCCCGAGCACAAGCTGACTTCTGATCTCTTTCCAGTCCTGCAACCTCAGGTTCCCACGCAGCAATTTCTGAATCTCGGTATGCGTCTGTTGATCTAGTCATCTTTCGTGACAGGAAGAATAGACTTGCTCAGAATGATACAAAACCGCTCTCAGAAAGATTGCCATGTGTTTCCTTAATCAGAATGTCGTGCTCGCATTATCCACGGTGTTGCTTCTGAACGCTGGCTGTTCAGTGTCGCGGTATCATGCTGCCAGTACTAATTCCGCAGTGCCAGGTGATTCCCTGTCTTACAATACTCAGACGCCTAATGAGATCTCGGAACCTAAACAACGCGATGCGTCACCACCGTTACAAACGGTCGCGTATCAGAATGAGGAAGCAGCCGAATTGGATGAGGTTTCTCAGGAAGATTCCGTTCAGTTGGCCATCCCCATTGAAGCTGAGGAAATCGTTTCCAGTGAAGTGGGATTGACGCTTGAAGAGATTGAACAGTTGGCATTGGCAAACAATCCGGCGATTCAACAGGCCCGTGCTGCCTCCGCTCGCGCCGGTGGGATCCGGACTCAGGTGGGACTCAAGCCAAACCCGACCATCGGCTATTTCGGTGAAGAGATCGGCAACGAGGGAGCAGGTGGATTGCACGGTGCCTTCGTATCACAAACCTTCGTGCGAGGCGACAAACTCGCGTGGAATCGGCAGGTCATCGGACACGATATCAACGCGATGAATTGGCAGATCGAAACGCAGCGGCAACGCGTACGGACGGACATTCGACTGGCGTTCTATGATGCGTTGGCCGCACAGAAGCGACTTGAACTCGCTCGCGATTTTCGTAGCGTTGCCAGGGAAGGCGTGACGATCTCTGAGGAGCGGATTGATGCCCTGGTCGGCACACGACCGGACGTGTTGCAGTCAGAGATTCAGCTCAACGAAGTCGATCTTTCGATTCAACAGGCTGAGTTCGAGCTAGCTGCGGCTCTGAATGAGTTGGCTGCATTAGCGGGTGTTTCCGACCTTGGAACAACACGATTGGTTGGTGAACTGAATGCAGCGTTCGATTCGCGTAATGCGGAAGCTGAGCTTGCAAAAATAATGGCGAGGAGTCCACAGTTATCTGCCGCTCAAGCACGTGTCGACCGAGCAAGGACAAATCTTCGACGGCAGAAAGTTCAACCTGTCCCGAACGTCACAGCGCAATTTGGGGTTGGACGAGACGACGCAACTGGTGACGCATTTGCCAACGTGCAAGTCGGTTTGCCGATACCGGTCTACAATAAGAATCAAGGCAACATTCGAGCTGCCTATGCGGAATACTGCGCGGCGACACAGAACGTTAAACGGATTCAACAACGCATCCAGCGAGAACTTGCTCTGGTCATGAAAGAGTACAACATCGCACAAGCGACGGTGCGACAATACGAAGCACTGATTCTTCCGAAGGCTGAGGAAACACTGAAACTCATGCAGGAAGCTCGCGACGCCGGAGAGTTTGACTTCCTGCGAGTGCTGACGACTCGCCGGGCTTACTTCGATGCCAATCTCAATTATGTTGCCGCGATGGCCCGACTCGCTCAAGCGAACGCCAAAATCGACGGGCTGTTGCTGACTGGCGGCTTGTCGAATGTCGTCACCTATGATGTTGGCGACGACTTGCGAGGACAAGCTCTGAGTGGTCAATAGGAACGAGTTGTCTTGAAAACGAGAGTGTCGAATGGACGACACTTTCAATTGAAATGAAAACTTTACAGTTTGGATGACGTCCTCAGCCAGCAATTTTCTCTCCCAAAAGTAGTGTCAATCAAATAATTGCCATTCTCCACGTAAGCTGCCGTGTGGACGACCAGTCATAAATCGCTATAAATCGCTGTAGACGAGATGCCGAATAACCGATATAAACTGTATAAGTAACTATTAGGCAGTACTAACATTTCCACAAAACTATGTTTCACAGCATCATCACCATCCTGACGACGGCGGCAGTCGCGTTTCACGCGATACTGGGATGTTGTGCGCACCATACCCACTCCTGTGATTCGCATGAGTCTGGGCTGGCTGTTGTGGCTTCTGCTGAAGCGAAGGACGACTGCTCGCACGGTGAACATGACCATGATCACGAGAGTGGTTCGCCAGGTGAAGAACTCGCTGGCGACTGCGATCACGAGCATGACGGTCGACATCACGATGATTGTGGTGAAGGAGATTGCAGCTTCACTTCGGTGCCGCGAAGCAATGACCTCGAATTGATGCTCAGATTCTCAATGTGGTGCCAGGCTCTCAGCGATACGGCTCATGCCGATGCTTTTGATGGCCTGCTTTCACTGCACACTGCTGCTGAGACGTCCCCAGATCCATTGATGGGTTCGAGGACTGTACGCGCCATATCTCAGGTTTGGCGACTGTAAGTAGCCCACGCACCAAGGTTTGTCTCTGGACGGTGATCTTCTCAACGAATTGAATCGTTGGTTTGAACGTCACGCTTTACGGTCCGGCTGCTCTCTTTTCCTTGGCTAGATTCTCCTTGCGATTGATTGATCGTTGAACGCTGCGTTTCTCCTAAATATGGGGCATATCGCACGCAGGTTGGATGAATTCCCGTGTGCTGGATACAGAACAATGAAGATACGTTTACCTAAAATGCCAATGACATGGGTCTGGATCGCTGGGCTCCTGATCGTCGCAGCTGTCGGCGGCGCGACGTGGAGCCGCTGGTTCCCGGCAGCCACATCATGGGTCGATAGCACGGTCACTACGTTCCGTGGCGGTGGTGAAACAGGTGAGGGGGAAACTCACGCCGAGGATGACCCACATGCTGGCCATGACCACGATGCTCACGCCGGACACAGCGAAGAGACATCGTTGGAGTTGTCGGATCAGGCACTGCGAAACATCGGCCTGTCGGACGAGACCATTCAGCCGATCAAGCTGGAAACTTTCCGTAGGTCGATCACGGTTCCGGCCGTTGTGGTGGAGCGCCCCGGTCGTACTCGTGTTCAAGTTGCGACACCGATGACCGGTGTCATCACTCACGTTCATGCCGTGCAAGGAGAAGCCGTTGAACCAGGCACATTGCTTTTTCAAATTCGCCTCACGCACGAAGACCTTGTCAATGCTCAGACAGAGTTCGTCAAAACGCTGGGTGAATTGGAAGTCGAAGAAAAAGAGATCACTCGCCTAAAGGAAGTCACACGCAGCGGGGCTGTCCCGGGAAAACTCTTGCTGGATCGTGAATATGCCCGCGACAAATTAACCGCATTACTGCGTGCTCAGCGTGAAGCGTTGCGTTTACATGGACTCTCGAACAACCAGGTAGACCAGATAGCCAGTGAACGAAGACTATTGCGGGAATTGCAAATCTTCGCCCCATCGATTGACAGCCACGGTGAAGAAGAGCTGAAGCTGACGCGACGAACCATCAATCAGGCAAGTTACCAGCAACCCATACCGCAGGCTCACACAGGCCCCCTGATCCTTCAGCAGCTGGACGTTTACAAAGGTCAATCGGTCAACGCAGGTGACACGCTAAGCATTCTCACCGACTACGACGAACTCTTCATCGAAGGGATGGCTTTTGAGCAGGACGTGAGCCAGCTTCGGCAAGCATCTGAACAGGAATGGACGGTCGATGCCATCTTTCAGCAACCTGGGGCGGAAACACAGGTCGTCGAGGGATTAGACATCGCCTACCTCGCCAACACAATTGATACTGATTCGCGCACGCTGCACTTTTATGTCCGTTTGCCTAATCAAGTCACGAAGGATCGCCGTGACCAGGGCAATCGGTATGTGGAATGGAAATACCTGCCGGGACAGCGACTTCAACTCCGCGTGCCGGTCGAACAGTGGCCCGATCAGATTGTCGTTCCCGTTGATGCGGTCTCACGCGAAGGAGCGGAATCGTTCGTGTTTCAGCAGAACGGCGACCACTTCGATCGCGTGCCTGTTCACGTCAAGTACCGCGACCAGTTTTCTGCAGTGATTGACAACGATGGTTCGCTGTTTCCTGGTGATGTCGTTGCGCTGCGTGGTGCTCATCAAATGCAAATGGCCCTCAAGAATAAGGCTGGCGGCGGAGTTGATCCGCATGCTGGTCACAACCACTAGAAGGGCTAAACCATGTTAAATTCAATTATTCGATTCGCTCTCCGACAGCGACTGCTGGTCATCGCTGCGGCTTTGTTCCTCGTGGGATACGGCACATGGCAGACGACGCAGTCGCAAATCGATGTCTTTCCCGATTTGAACCGTCCGCGTGTGGTGATCATGACGGAAGCGCCTGGACTTGCTCCTGAAGAAGTCGAAACGCTGATCACTTTTCCTATCGAAACAACGATGAACGGCGCGAACGGTGTGCAAGCTGTTCGCAGTTCGTCTGGCGTCGGCATTTCCGTGGTCTACGTTGAGTTCGATTGGGGGACAGACATTTACAACGATCGTCAAATCGTTAACGAACGTCTGCAACTTGTGCAGGAACGCATGCCGGAAGGCGTTAGCCCGACGTTGGCTCCGATTTCATCCATCATGGGCCAGATTTTGATGCTGGGTATGTGGAGTGAGGACGGCGAAACCGAACCTCTCGAACTGCGAACGCTTGGAGACTGGGTTGTACGGCAGCGACTGCTAACAATTCCCGGCGTTTCGCAAGTCTTCACGATGGGCGGCGGCCGCAAGCAATTTCAGGTGTTGGTTGATCCCGATGCGATGCTGCGTTACGGCGTCTCGCTACATGAAGTCAAACAGGCCGTTCAAAACAGCAACGAGAACGCGACGGGGGGCTATCTCGATGAACAGGGACCGAATGAACTACTGGTTCGGGCATTAGGTCGCGTGCAGTCGATTGAAGACTTGCAGAAAGTTGTCGTCACGATGCGTGAAGGCAGGCCCATTGCGCTCGCACAAATTGCTCGTGTTGTCGAAGGACCGCAGGTCAAACGTGGTGACAGCGCCGCCTTTGTTCGCAATGAAGCAGGCGAATTCTCAGGCGGCCCGGCGGTCATCCTCACGATTAACAAACAACCTGGAGCCGACACGCGACGAGTAACGGATGATGTGATGGCCGCAATCGACGATCTACGACCTTCGCTGCCGAATGACCTACGAATCGAGCCTCTTTATACACAGAAGTCGTTCATTGACCGAGCCATTGAAAACGTCGTGGAAGCGCTACGCGATGGCGGAATTCTGGTCGTCATCATTCTGTTCCTGTTCCTGATGAATTTTCGCACGACGCTCATCACGTTGACGGCGATCCCATTGTCCTTGGTGATGACCGCAATCGTGTTTTCATTTTTCGATCTCTCAATCAACACGATGACGCTGGGGGGTCTTGCTGTCGCCATTGGCGAATTGGTGGACGATGCGATCGTAGATGTGGAGAACATCTTCCGGCGATTGAAGGAGAATCGTGGTGCGACCAATCCTAAGAACCCGCTACTGGTTGTCTTTCAAGCCAGCGTTGAAATTCGCAACTCCATCGTGTTTGGCACGATGATCGTCATTTTGGTCTTCGTCCCACTGTTTGCATTGTCGGGAATGGAAGGCCGCTTGTTCGCCCCGCTCGGTGTGGCCTACATCGTTTCGATTCTGTCCTCACTGCTTGTTTCACTCACGGTGACTCCGGTGCTTTCGTACTGGTTACTCGGTCGCCGCAAACTGGTGGAACACGAGAAAGATGGCTTCATTCTGCGAGGGATCAAGTGGGCTGGTGACAAAGTGATTCGCTTCAGTTTGCTCGTCCCGCGATTCAATCTGGCCGTGACCGCTGTCTTGGTTGGGTTGGCGGCGTTGTTCGTGACGCGACTGGATCGTGACTTTCTACCGCCATTCAACGAGGGTGCCGTCCAACTGAATGTCGTGCTGCCGCCGGGAACGTCACTCGAAACATCGAACGAGATTGGCCAACGCGTTGAGCAGCGGATTCAGGAGATTGATGACATCGTCAAGTTTGTTCGCCGAACCGGTCGAGCTGAACTCGATGAACATGCTGAAGGTGTGAATATGAGTGAATTGATTCTGGAACTCGATCCGGAGTCACCACGATCGCGTGAGGAACAACTGGAAGAAATTCGCGAGGCGATGGCCGACATTCCCGGGATTGTCACTGCTGTGGAGCAGCCGATCGCTCATTTGATTTCGCACATGCTGTCCGGCGTGAAAGCGCAAATTGGCATCAAGATTTATGGCGATGACTTGGATACGCTACGACGTAAAGCAGAAGAAATGAAAGCCGCGATGCAGGCCGTGCCAGGAGTTAAGGACTTGCTTGTCGAGCCGCAGGTCACGATTCCTCAACTCCGCATCGAGTTGGACCGCGATCAGTTGCTGCTTTATGGGCTGACGCCCGTGGAAGTCAATGAATTCATTGAAACGGCAATGAACGGGCAGGTCGTTTCGGAAGTTCTTATTGGCCAGCGAACATTCGACTTGCTGATTCGGTTGGACGAAAATTACCGCGAGAACATGCAATCGCTTCGGCGATTGACAATCGACATGGAAGATGGAGGCAAACTCCCTTTAGAGGCGGTTGCCAAGATTTACGAATCAGGTGGTCCCAACACGGTCAATCGTGAAAATGTGAGACGTCGAATTGTGCTGCAATGCAATGTCTCGGATCGCGGTGTGGTTGATGTCGTGCAGGACATTCAAAAGCGAGTTCGTCCGGTCGTTGAATCGTTGCCCCCCGGATACTTCGTTGAATACAGCGGTCAGTTCGAAAGCCAACAATCGGCATCGCGAATTATTGGGGCTTTATTCGCTGTGTCGATGATCGGCGTGTTTCTTGTTTTGTTCACAATGTTCCGTTCGGTCAATCTCTCTTTGCAAGTGATGATGGCTCTGCCGATGGCCTTCATCGGCTCTGTTGTTGCACTGGTGATTACCGGGCAGACACTGACCGTAGCAGCGATGGTCGGCTTTATCTCGCTGGCTGGCATCGCGACTCGCAACGGAATTCTGCTGCTCAATCACTACCTGCATCTGGTCAAGTACGAAGGCGAAAGCTGGACGAAAGAAATGATCGTCCGTGCTGGACTGGAACGCTTGGCTCCTGTGTTGATGACGGCACTGACAACCGGCATCGGGCTGGTCCCACTTGTTCTGGCGGCGGGTGAGCCGGGGAAAGAAATTCTTTATCCCGTGGCTACTGTGATCCTGGGAGGATTGATCAGTTCCACACTACTCGACTTCTTCGTTCACCCGGCCCTGTTCTGGTTGATCGGCCTGAAGGAAGCCGAACGAGTTGTTAATGAATCTCATACAGATGTTGCCCTCGTTGTGGAAGCTGACGAGGAGCATTTCGCTCATAAAACCAATCCTTCTTCGTCCGGGACGACGGAGACCACTGAACCCGTGACCGCTCCTGCTGCCCAGTGATGAGTAACAAGTCCGACTTCATCCTCTGTAACAAAAACTGATCAAGACAAGCCAAGACATAGCAGTTTGCCGATTTGCACTGCTGCAAGCTCATCACCAAATCTAAACAACCCTCTGAATTAGTAACCCCAACTCTGGAGAATGAGATGAAAACACCAACTACTTTTACGACGTTTTTCTTGATGGCAACCGTATTGGTCATCGCTGGATGCTCGGACAAATCTTCAACGGATACCGCCACGTCTGGCCCGCCGAATACTGTTGATGCTCATGCCGGTCACGCGCATCCATCAGAAGGCCCGCATCATGGCGACCTGATCGAGCTCGGCAACGAAGAATATCATGCCGAGATTCTCCACGATGAAGACGCCGGGACAATCACCATCTATGTACTCAACGGGGCGGCGACAGAACAGGTTTCGATTGACGCAACCGAAGTCACGATCAATGCCAAGCACGATGGCAAACCGGAACAATTCACGCTGGCAGCTTCACCAGACACGAATGATCCCCAAGGCAAGTCATCACGATTCATCTCCAACGATGCGGAACTCGCGCATCGTCTTGATGAAGAAGGAGCCGAACCAAAGCTCGTGCTGTCCATCAACGGCAAGTCATATCGCGGCACAATCTCGCACGATCATGACCACGACGGGCACGACCACTAATTGATGAATGCCGATGGCAGATTGATGATTTGTCAATCTGCAATCTCAATTCTTCAATCACGAAGAGCCACCATTTCTTCCACTTGGATCGCCGATGGCAGGTTCACGTCAATCTGCAATCGGTAGTCTCAAATCTTCACTGAAAAAGGAGTTTCCCAATGACAAGGATCGTTTCAACTTTTGGATTGTCCGTCGCGTTGCTGAGTGCTGTTTTAACCATCGGACATTCAGCACACGCAGCCAGTCCGGCCAAGCAAGTTGTGGATACGGCTGCACGAAACAATCAGTTCGCTTTCGTGATGTTCTATCGCGGTAACGATACTGCCGCTCAGGCAATGCACAAAACCATCCAAACGACGCTTGCTGGACGTAAGGATGCTGTGATCGTGCCTGTGCAAATCAATGACGATACTGAGCAAGAGCTGATTCAGCGGTTTGACGCAACGCGAATCCCGATGCCAGCTGTCGCCGTTCTCGCTCCCAACGGAGCGGTGTGCAGCGTTTTTCCACAGAAGGTCAACGGACATCAACTGACGGCGGCCATCGTTTCGCCGGGACAGGCAAGTTGCCTCAAAGCATTGCAAGAAAGCAAGATCGTCGTCTTGTGTGCTCAACCCGCACCGTCCACGGAAATTCCGGTTGGCGTCCGTCAGTTTCAGGCCGACAAGCTGTTTTCAAACCGAACGGAAGTCGTGACCGTGATGGCCACCGACCCCAATGAAGCCAAGTTTCTGAACCAATTGCGGATCCCCACGAACCAGCAGACACCGGTTGTCGCTTTCATGGCCCCTCCGGGAGTGATGCTTGGAGTCTTCAACGCGAACGTGACGCATGACGTATTAGCTCAAAAACTGGCAGCTGCTGGAAAGTGCTGCGACGACGAGAACTGTAAGCACCACAAGGCCGCATCGGGGCAACAGCCTTCGCGTCGATGATGACAATAGAGTCCAGGGTCGAAAGTCCAGAGCAAGCGTCTTTGGACTCGACTCACTCAACTCTGGTTTTAGCAATCTTCAATCTCAAACTATCAATCCGCAAACAAAGGAATGGATTCCATGAAATTACAGACAATGATCTGGAAGGAACTCTGGCAACGACCAACACCGATGCTGACCAGTTTGCTGGCAGTCACCTTGGGTGTCACCGCAATGGTGGCGATTCAAAACATCACGGTTTTCTCGGAACGCAAGATCGCCGGTGATATGGAATCGCTCGGAGCGAACGTGCTGGTCTTGCCACCGACGGTCAGCTTGCAGGATTACTACTCCGCTGACATGCACGGCCAGACAATGCCCGAGGAATATGTGTCGCGTTTGGCATTGGCTCGGATGCCGGGCGTTGAAAATCTTGCTCCGAAACTGTGTGTTGAATCGAATGTTGACTCGATCCCGGTCACAGTGACCGGAATCCTGCCGCAATCCGAATTCCAGGCCAAAGCCGCTTGGCAGGGGCTGGGTTTGATTAGTCCCGTCGGGACCGACCGCGGCTGTTGTGCAACCAAGGCCAACGTAGAAGCAGGTGCCAATGACCCGAATTCGCTCGCCGCGAACCGAACCATTCAGGAACTCGGCGATCGTGATGTGATTCTTGGGCAAGATCTGGCGGCTCAATTGAGAGCAAAGGTTGGCGACAAACTGCTGGTTCTCGACGAATCGTTCACCGTCCTGACCGTACTGCCATCAACCGGAACAATCGACGACAGTCGGATGTTCGCTCACCTGCACAGCGTGCAGGATTTGTCCGGTGCCGGGCCTGTGGTTAACGTCATCGAAATCATGGCTTGCTGCGAAGATGCGGCCGGGAGTCTGATTACAAATCTTTCTGCTGAACTGCCCGACACCCGCATCATTACAATCGCTCAGGTGGTCGAGACACAAGTCGCTGTCAATGGGTTGATGTCGCGTCTGTCATGGGTCTTTCTTTCGATTCTTCTACTGGTCGGTGGAGCCAGCATCGCCAGCGTGATGTATGCAAACGTGACCGAACGCCGCAAAGAAATTGGTACGTTGATGGCTCTCGGTGCCAGTCGTAGCTTTGTGACTCGAATGTTTCTTGGCAAAGCGACGCTGCTCGGTTTGGCGGGTGGTTTCGGAGGCTTTGTGATTGGAACGGTCGTTGCATCCATTTTGGGACCACAACTGTTGGGCATCAGTGTTCAACCACTGCCGGAGCTTTTGGCCGTAGGTATGGTTGCCGCAACCGTGGTTGCTGTGGCAGCGAGCTTCCTGCCTGCAAGACGAGCAGCAGGACTCGACCCATGCCTCGTCTTCAATGACGCATGAACCAACAGCCAACAGCATCACACTCCAACATACTTCAGCACAAAGGACTCTCTTATGTATCAGCTTCAATCAGTCACGCAGACCTATGAACGTCGTGGCAATGTCGTCACCGCACTGGATACCTGCAATCTCGAAATCCCCGACAATGACTTTATCGCTATCGTCGGTCCCAGCGGCAGCGGCAAAACAACGTTGCTCTCAATCCTTGGCGGAATGATGGCTCCGACTTCCGGCAGTGTCTCGCTTGACGGCCAATCGTTGTACGAAATGTCAATTGACGAGCGAACGAAGCTGCGGGGCGAAAAGGTTGGTTTCGTCTTCCAGTCCTTCAATCTGGTAACGTGGATGTCTGCATGCGAAAACGTCCAGGTTCCTCTGATGCTCTCCAGGAAACCTGCAACCGAACAGCGTGCTCACGCGCTCGAACTACTCGACCGCGTCGGACTTTCGGATCGAGCCGACCATCTGCCGTCGGAACTGAGCCAAGGTCAACAGCAGCGAGTCGCACTGGCTCGTACGCTGGCCAACGATCCGCAAGTGATCCTTGCCGATGAACCGACAGGAAACCTCGATTCGCAGACGCGTCAACAAGTGATGAACTATCTGGCCGAATTCCACAACGACGGGCGAACGATCATCATGGTGACGCACGATGCAGATACCGCCGCGTTTGCAAAGCGAACCATCCGGCTCGTTGAAGGCGTCACCCACGAAGTCATGGCTGTAGAGGCTGCATGATAGTAACGTGATGATCAAAGTAATCGCGGCGTAGCATGCACTGGCAAATTCGAAACACGTATGAAATGAGTTTGTAATGCCACAGACACGAAAAGAACATTCCAATCATGACCATTCTGGCCATTCTCACGGCGCCAGCCGAAGTGGAGAATTGGAAGGGGTCAGCGATTCTCGTTTGCTGTGGGCCGTGATTCTGAATCAGATTCTCACGGTCGGACAGGTGGTTGCCGGAATCTTTTCCGGCAGCGTGGCTCTACTTTCTGATGCGGCTCACAATTTCAATGATGCCAATGCACTGCTGATCGCTTACATCGCTCGTCGAATCTCCAAAAAAGATGCGAATGAACGATATACGTTCGGGTACCGCCGAGCGGAAATGATTGGCGCGTTGATCAACCTCACATTGCTGGCGGTCATCGGATTGTACTTGGTTTATGAAGGCATCATGCGCTTCATGGAGCCGCAGGAGATCATCGGATGGCTGATGGCCGCCACGGCGTTGTTGGCATTGGTCATCGACGTTGCTACAGCATTGCTGTTATGGGCGATGAGTCGCGGGTCATTAAACGTTCGTGCGGCATTCATCCACAATATTGTCGATGCACTCGGAAGTGTTGCCGTACTGCTGGGAGCCGGAGCAATCATCTGGTTCGACTGGACGTGGGTCGATCCAGTGATCACTTTGCTAATTGCCAGCTACGTGCTGTGGCAGGTCTTCAAAATGCTTCCACAGGCCACGCGTGTGTTGATGGAAGGAACTCCCGTCGATCTTGATATGAAAGAACTGGTCAAAAAAATAGAGCAAATTGACGGAGTCAGCGGGACGCACCATGTTCATGTCTGGGAACTGGATGAGCAGCATCGAGCGTTGGAGGCTCATGTTATTATACAGAAAGGGAATCCGGATGTACTTGAATCGATCAAGCGGAAAATCAAGCATTCTCTTTCGGATGAATTTCAAATCCAGCACTCAACACTGGAATTCGAGTACGAGGGAGTCGGTGAAGACTGTGATGACCAGCAAGTCATCGCCGACCATTAGGAGACAGGTTCAGATTTCAACATGCTGTTGACCCTATTTATCCTGACAACATTTTTGCTCTGTGGAGTCCTCGCGTCTGTGTGGCGCCGGCGTAATTCGCGACATTCGCTTTACTTTCGGTGCTGAAAGTCCGAAGTTGTATTAAATAACTTGGGTGTAACAATGGGTCTTGTGATGAAATCTCGCGAAGGTGTCGAAGCAAATGGACTTGGTGATCTCGGTCAAAGGATTCGACAGCGGCTCGAACCTGGGAAGGGAGAACGACCTGGGAGGCCGAGCGATCCGACTTGGAAAATTCAGCGAAAATTGTCCATGAGCGAAGAAACACTTGTTCTCCTGGAACAGGCCGCTGTTGCGGTCAGCACAGATGAGAGACGAGTCAGCCCAATGCAGATTGCAGCACTTTTGATTGAAGATGCGACGCAGGGACTTGCAAAGCAACTGAATGAAAGCTGAACGGATTCGAAAAATACGATGGCAACCGCACAACAAATCAAATCATTGCTGGCAAGTTACAGCGAAGCGGACGGCGAAATGTTCGTTTCTGTCGCTCTGCAAATTGCTGCGCATGAAGCACGCGCTGGAAAGGGAAAGCTGGCCTCGGATATCAAGCGGCTCGTTGATGACATCAAGACGAAGCAGAAGCAAGCAAAGGTCGGTGGCTCTGTTCCCATCAGTCGTCCAGTTGGTGAGTTGGCCGCGTTGTTGTCGGCGACATATCCAAGAACGAAGCTGTCCGAGATGGTTCTTGCCCCTGAGCAATACGAATCGTTGAAGCTGGTTTTGCACGAATATCGTCAGCAGGCGAAGTTGCGGGAGCACGGACTGTCCGCTCGGCGTAAATTGTTGCTCGTTGGGCCGCCCGGTGTTGGGAAAACGATGACATCGTGGGCTCTCGCAGGTGAACTCAAACTACCACACTTTACAGTGCAACTTCATTCGCTGATTACGAAATACATGGGCGAAACTGCGGCCAAGCTGTTCGCAATCTTCGAGTCAATGCGACACACGCGCGGAGTCTATCTGTTCGATGAGTTCGACGCGATTGGTTCTATGCGCGAGGGCAGTAATGACGTTGGTGAGATTCGACGCGTGCTCAACTCGTTCCTTCAATTCTTGGAGCAGGATGAATCGGATAGTCTGATCATTGCAGCGACTAATCTTGAAGCGATTCTGGACGACGCACTATTCCGTCGTTTCGATGATGTGATCCGATACCAATTACCGGGCGAGGACGAGAGACTCACTTTGATTGAGAATCGACTCTCTTCATTCAAACTGCGCAAAGAAAACATTAAGCAAATGGCGTTGGTTGCAGACGGATTAAGTCACGCAGAATTATGTCGTGCGTGCGATCAGTCAGCAAAGTTGGCAGTTCTTGCCGACCGACGAAACATAGAACCTGGCGAACTTGAAAAAGCGATACAGACGTTTCGCGAGAGAAAACAAACAGTTAGGTAGGACGTAGTCTTCATGGCGGAATTTCGACACTTCTTGTTACAGAACACCCGCAGTCGACAGAATTACATCAGCACGCAGAGTGGTGGAGGCAAGAAGAACAGTCCGCCACTTCCCGAACGGAAAACTCACGCTGACAAGTTACTGGGTGATCTTGCACGAGCTGAGAAGAAAGCGAAGGCGCGTCAGAAAACAGAACCTGCTTACGAGGGTATTCAGTTCATTCCGATGGTGTTCGACGAGAGTTCGGACTTCGATCTTGAACAACAGCAACTCGAAAACACGTCGCCCGGTGCCCGAATCGTCAGTGCCAAAGAACGCGGTGGGCGGAAAGAATATCTCGTCGCAGTTCCCGACAGTGAAGTCAGTAAGTTCGCAGATAAGTTCCGAGACTATCGCGACAAAGAAACAGCGAAAAAGGGCACGCCTCTAAACGAAAAACTTGCCTCCAGCGTCATCACGATCGACGCGGCTGAACTGGAATCCGTGACGACTTTGATTCCGACGATGCGTTCCAGAAGGCATTTGAGGATTTCGAGAATCGCTGGGGTGAGTGGGAAGAATGCGAGCGGTATCCACAGTGGCAATACCGCATCTGCGTTACGTTCTCGGTCGCTAATTGAGCGAGTTCCATTTCGCTCCATCCCACTTCCACCAGTTGTTCTCGTGCCAATGGGCATCGCACTGTGGGCACCGGAATGCTGTGTTGGACTGAACGAAGACAGGTCGCCGACAACCGGGACAATTTGTGTTTGGGTTGCGACCAGTGACTCGGACCTGCTCACTGTCATTGTTCAGTGGAGCACCAAGAGAATCGTAAAACGGGTCGCCGCCGCTTTTCTTGATCGCCTCATAGCCTTCTGGATCGAACAATTTCACGAAACCGTTCGTAAACAGCCTCGATCCTTGCCAAAACAAAAACAGCGTTACACCGAAACCAAGCAGCAACGGCAAAGCGAACGGTGCGAGAATGATCGCCGCAATAATCCCGACTGGCGAGCAAATCAGAAAGAAGCGAAGTTGGACAAGCCAATGTGGGGTGCGGTCGTCTGACAAGTGAGGCTCCTTGAGGGCGGTCTAAAACGGAACATCGTCATGGTCCGCTTCTGCATAATTGGGCGGCATGTCGAGAATGAAGCCGATGCAATTGCATCTTTCACAGCGGTCAGAAAAATGGGTTGTGTAATGCTCATCGCAACCCCAGACTCGACCTTCACCGTCGCAGACCGGACAGATCTCGATCACTCGGCGTCCAAGAATCTCGGTCGGTAATGGTTGATTTGCCGGACTACTCATTGTTTGGGTGCTCCGTGACGAACGCTCCAAACTCCTCTGCGATGGCTGCTGCCACTTCTGAGCGTAGACCACTCGGCACGAGCGACCCATCAAGCAGTTCTCCAAGTACAACTCCGCAGCGTTGTTCGAGCAGAGCCTTTTCGTCGTTCGATAGTGACGACAAGTGATCGGACAAACGATGCAAAGTCATACCGTCAGGGGTGCTCTGACTTCTGACACACAGTTCGTGAAGACACGCCAAGGCAACCGCTTCGCTTCGGACTCCCTCAGTTTTAAGGCACTCGGTCAGATCGTTCCAAAGCGAATCGCACTGGTTCAGCTTCAAACTCAGTGCCGCCCGAACCAGCCGGGCTTCAGGGAATGGAACCGGCTGAAAGTCCTCATAGACCTCAAATTGAAGGTCTTGAAGTGGTTGACCAAAGCCGACACATACGTTGGCAGCGTTCATCGCTTGGTCGTAGTTTCCACAGGCTGCGTGCGAGATTGCCAGTCGTAGCATGAACGCATCGCATCCATGATCGAGCGTTCCGCTCGGCATGAAATCACCATAGGCATCGACGTTTCCTGCATCAGCAAACGCATGACGCCATTCAACTCCGTCGTTGCCGCCGTACATGTACATCTCGACCAGACGAATGAAGACAACAGTCACGGGGGATGTTCCTTCCTCGGAGTGCTCCTCTAATTCGTCAAAGCAACGCTGAAGGTAAGCACAGGCATTCGAGAAGTCGTGTGCGTCGAAGAAGAGCCATCCGATCCATCCATAAAGCCGAACAAGATCAACACCGCTTCGCTCTCCCCACCACCAATCGGCTGACGGACTCATCAGTGCAATAACGAGGGTTTCCGCTGCCTGCTTGGATGAGCCAGACAAGTAATGGGCCAATGCAAGTCGATCCAATGCAACTCCGATCAAGTCGATGTCGTTGGGTGTTTCGCCGCAAAGCGGAATTCGAGGGTCTGTTGCTTCAAACCGAGCGGTTTGCATATCGACTCCAAATGCCGCCCACCAGTTTTGTCCAAGGGTGAGTGTCTCGATTTCTTCGGTTCCCACACGCAGAAAAAAACATGGTCGTGTCGAAGCTTGGAGAAAGGTCGTGAAGTGATTGATGGCTTTAGATGTGGCGATTTGCTCATCCGAAGTGAGAGTATGGCTGGTTGGGAATCCTTCCCTGAAGAACTGGTCGGAGTGGTGCAGACCCAACAAGAAGTGAGCAGCAATTGACCAGTCTGCCCTTTGCCCCGCTTTGAGACACGCCAGCATCTTTTCGACATTTCCAACCGACTCTTCTGTCAGTTGTCCACCCATTTTCTCGGCGATCTCCAAGATTTGGTCTTCGGGTGAATCTGTCACGAGGCGACGTCCTTAAAGAGGAAACTCCTTGCTCTATCCAGATGAGCGAGTGCGAATGCTCCAATGGCTCAACTTCACGCAATTCTCATATTTCTGATCCGCTTTTGAGCTAGTCGCCAGTCGGCACTCGCCCTTCTTAATGGAGGCGGACCATTCCGATGTTCGTTGTTCGTCCACCAAGGGATCGTGCAACGGAGAGCGGATTGGGACTTACGACTGACCTACAGAACGAATTGCAGCGGCTCAGCGAGGGGTGTCCCGAATCCCGACGCACCATCGTTGAGTTGTGCTGTCAACGACTTCGGACGATGGCGAGGCGAATGCTCAAGAGTTACGGACATGTGCAGCGTTGGTCCGACACCGACGATGTATTGCAGGCGAGTCTGTTGCGACTACACCGTGCCTTAGCTTCAGTTCAGCCGGAATCCGTGCGGAAGTTCTACGGTTTGGCGGCGACCCAGATACGACGTGAACTGATCGATCTGGCACGAAGCTACTACGGACCGCAGGGCATCGGAACAAAGCACGACAGCGACGGCGGCAACGCATCTGAGCGATGTGAAGATCCGTTCGAACCAGAATCGGTTGCTGCTTGGACGGATTTTCACGAAGCGGTTGAAGCACTGCCGGAAGCGGAGAAAGAAGTCGTCAGTTTGTTGTGGTACGACGGACTCACCCAATCCGACGCCGCCCGTGTCCTTGGCATCTCTCTTGCCACGCTGAAACGTCGTTGGGTGTCGGCTCGTCTCCTCCTCAAAGACCAACTCGCAGGAGGACTCGATCTTGACTGATGACGAGAAAGATTTGATTGCCGACCTGCTCGTGCGTTGGGAAGAAGCGTTCGAACAAGGTAAGGACATTCCAGCCGCAGAACTTTGCACTGAATGTCCCCAACTGACGCAAACAGTTCGCTCAAAGATCGAGAGCCTGAAGACAACGGCTTGGACGAAACGTGATCCTGCTCGTCCGTTGACTGACCATCAACCGTCCAAGGATATTTCTGGCATTGTGCTGGCAGACCGGTATCGACTCGATTCACTCTTGGGATCGGGCGGCTACGGGCAAGTTTACAAAGGACAAGATCTGAAGCTGCAACGACCGGTCGCCGTAAAAATCGGTCATCACCGCACATCATGTGATTTGCTACTCGATGAAGCTCGTCGAGTTGCTCGATTGAAACATCCCGGTATCGTGGCTGTCCACGACTGCGGAGAGCACGATGGTCGCATGTTTCTCGTGTTTGAATTGGTTGAAGGTCAAAGCCTTGCTGATCTCGTCCGCAAGCGGAAACTGTCGATTCGAGAGTCAGTCGAACTCGTCGCAACCATCGCTGAATCGCTTCACTACGCTCACGAGAAAGGTTGTTTTCATCGGGACATCAAACCAGAAAACATTCTGATCGATGTGGATGGCAAGCCGTTAATCGCTGATTTTGGAGTGGCTTGCACGTTGGACGAGTTGGAGAAAGGGCGAGCGTTGTCGTCGGGAACGCTTGCGTATATGTCACCAGAACAGGTCTCCAATGAAACGCAGCTTCTCGATGGTCGATGTGATGTTCACGCTCTTGGAGTCGTGCTATTTGAACTTCTGTCAGGTGCTTCACCGTTTCCAGCGAAAGACAAACAAGAACTACGAGAACAGATTCTCTTTCGCCAACCCAAGCGACTCAGGGAAGTTGATCCGTCGCTTCCTGAAACACTCGACACGATCTGTACGAAGGCATTGTCGAAGCATCCCGGTGATCGTCATCAAACGGCACTGGAACTGGCAAATGAACTACGAGCGTGGCTCAGTACATCGAAGCCAGATCGTCGAAGATGGCTATGGGCGATTTTCGGTCTCGTTGCGGTTGTCGCTCTGGTCGCAGGTTTCATTCTCTCCACTCGTCAATCTGACCACGAACTGGTCAGAGACGGCGTGCTCCACTTCGATGGTCGCACAAGGATCGTCACCAACGTCGAACTCACGCTACCAGTCACCCTTGAAGCATGGATCAAGCCTGATCCTTATCGAGACGAGAATTGCCAATTCATCATCGGTAGCGACATTCCCGGTGAATATGGTTTGGGTATCGCAATTTGCGGCTCGATGCTTTCGTTGGAGTACATCGAAGGGATGGTGAACTCGACTGCCGCCGTTCCACCAAATCACTGGTCGCATGTGGCTGCTGTTTTTTCCGAAGACGATACTCGGCTCTATTTGAACGGCAAACTTGTCGAAACAGCCCCCGGTTCGAAGCCGGGAGGCAAAACGCCTTTCGTCATCGGGAATGTCGGTCAGGACAACTTGATCAGCTTCTATCGAGGACAGATCCGGTCAGTGCGGGTTTCGACTGGCGAGCGGTACACAGGCGAGTTTGAGCCGGGGGAACTTGAGTTCGATGAAAGACTCTTACTCATCGTTGATGACCGTGTAACGATCCGAGACAATCAAATCGTAAACGCTGCCGGTCAGGTCGTCGGGCGGATTGAGCGATACTGAGCTATTCAAACTCGTCGCCCCACCGTTCCTTCATGTGCTTCCGAAGCCCACGCTCAAGCGATTCGAGACATTCGGTCAAAGTCTTGTTGCTTCCAGTCTCTTCGTAGACCATTCCGCCACAATCTTGAGCCACAGCAGAGGAGCGAGTCCATTCTTGGTCGCCGATTTCAATCCATCCGTGCTGAATCCAAGCTGCAATGGCTGGGAAACGCTCATCCAACGAATTCGCATTCCGCTTGTTATTCGATGCCATCGTTTGCCATTTCTCTGAGTGGTTCAATCAGATCAACAATCAACCTCTCGCCTTCTGCTCGGAGTTCATCCACTGTGACGTTCATGCCATTCAGAATACCGATGTCGGTGGTCCGTTGAGCTTCTTGAAGTGCGTTTGCATCGCCTAGCAACTCTTCAAGACCTCTGCCAATTTTTACCGTCAATTCCTTCCAGCCTGATGGAAAGCATTGCTTAACCGCATCAAACCACGGTTCTTGCCACGACTCAACTTCGTCTCGTCCTGCAAGGCGAGCAAGGGCTATCACCCGTCCGAGATCTTTGGCAGATCGAAGAGTTCCTGTCATCGATCCTGATTCAATTCTGCTTTTGCCAACTTCGGGATGCGAAAGCAAATTGGTTAGAGCCATCATTGATGGTGCTGCATATTCGAGTCCCATTTCAGACCGGAGTCTTCCAATCGAGACAACGCCCAAGAAACGAAAACTCGGCAACCCATACCATCCGTCCGACATTTGGATCGGAATCCATTTTTTTGCCTCTATCTGATCTTGTTCTGGGATGTTCAGAAACTCAATGAAATACTCGTCCGAAGTTGGCGGCAAGAGCCGGATCGCACGCAAGTCATCCACTGGTTCTTGCCTTTCCATTGGAAAACAAGCGTCCGTTTTTCTCCATCCAGTCCCAAGCAGTTTCTCCGTCATCTCACGACACGATTCGACGTGCCCGGCTGGATGGATCACTAAGTCGGCATCCTTGGTGTTGATCGCCTGACCCATCAATTCCGTTCGGTAGTGGTACGCCGCAGCCAAACTCCCTGTAACGAATAAGTGCTGATGTAATTCGCTGGGAACATCTTCGGCGATCTGAGTGAAGAGCTTTTGGGGATCGAGTTTGTTCATCAGAGCCTCGCTTCATGTCGTAGGTAGTTAATGAGTTGATCCGCCTGCACACCAAGGCTCATCTCGCTGAGGTCGAGTACGGTCTCAATCGGATCAGCGAAGGGGAAGGTCGCATCGGATGTGTCCGTAATGAGTTTTTCGTTTCGCACGAGAGCGTGGACGACCAATGACGGTGAGTTTTCGATTCCGTCATCTAAAACAAGTGCGGGATCAAGTTTTCTGACAAATCCGAGATCTGCCTCACCGTTTGGGGCGTGGTAGAGTAAGTCCAGTCGAGGCGTTCCATTCAAATCGAAATGCGGGTGCCAATATCTGGCGGCGAGCACACCACTGATTGCGACGGGAAGGTTTGATTGCTTCCGCAACCGTTTTAACAGACCATCGACATCCGACTTTCCATTTGCTCGATTGCGAAATCGAAACGAAGCTCGCATTTCTCCCGACAGAGCGACTAACTCGTTCCATGCATCTTTGGGAAACACTGCAAGCTCTACCGAACGGTTCGAGTGAGACTTGATAGACCCAGCGAGTGACTTTCGTTCAAGAGCTTCTCGAATGGTGGGATAACTACAGCCGACTTCATCCCCCAACCTGCCAAGTGCGATTGGGCCATCGTGTTGAAGCCAATGCAGGAGCAACACTTTTAGGATCTCGTAGAACTTCTGACCGGGACGTTGCTTGACCGGATACACATTCTTTCTGGTGGGTTCTTCGGTAGGGCTAGTCGATTCCAGCAATCGGGCGATGCGTTTTGTCAGTGCATCTTCATCCGAAAACCAAGCTTCCCGCCCATCAACGGCGACAACTGAAAATCGATTAGCGATTGATGGCGAAAGAACCGTCTTGGATTGGGACCATTCATCCATGATCCGGCGTGTTGACATTCGAGGGCGGTGAAGCACAAGAATTCCACGTTTTACCCGCTCGCTCTCCGACAGAAACATCGCCAATCGCATCACAGCAGAGTGCAGCCCACGGCTGCTGGCGAGCGAACGCTGAACTTCAATAGCAACTGTGCCATCGGTGCTCAGGTAGTCGATCTTCCCGTCTTCGTGAGGCGAGAATTCCGCTAACCAATTTTCGTCTTGGATTTCAGCCAACGAGAAGCCCCCCCCTTTGAATTCAAGTGCAACTTTCAATTAAAGGTAGCACGTTCAATTGAAAGTTGCAACTCGAATTTGTGAAAGAGGTCAGGTACTGCTTGGGGTACAAGGAGCGTGATCCCTCCACAGCAGGGTTCTCACCCCAAGCGATGGCGAGACGCAAAGTGCTTATCCGAACTCTTGGATAAGAGTGTTCGGACAAGCCGAAAGTTCGTGAAAAGCGAACTTCTGCCGGACACAGGATTGCCAACTTCAAGCTAACAGAGATCCGTGAAAGGGGTTCGAGGCGATGTGCCTCGAACCCCTTTCGTGATACCGGCTTTTTTCTGATAACTCAGCGTCTTTTTTCTGATAAGCGGCACTTTTTTCGGTGTAAGATTTGTGTTCGTTTTGACCTAAAGCCTTGCAGTAATGTCGGTTAGCATCGGTGTGCGGATTGTGTCCGATTTCGGAAAGTGCAAGCCCCCCGCCTCCATCTAAAACAGCCACTTGCAAAAGTCGCAAGTGGCTGTTTTCATTGAGCTTCCGTCAATAAGTACGGGACAGCCAGTAGTTCCGAAATGCGGCTATCCAGGTACAGAAATAGCCTGATGCTTCCTCAATCCGACCTTGATCGATTGCTTATCCGACCACGCACCGTCATCGTTTCTGCTCCAGTTTTTTCAGTTCTGCAGCCTCATTAGAAAACCCGTACAAATGACCGAGGCTGATCGCATCAGCTCGATGTCCAGAGACCTCCTGATACACATCGCTCTGAAGCATGTCCGTAAATGCCTTGGCGGACGGATACATCACGAGGATTACTCGATCGTATCCTTCGTCACCGACGAGTACTTGTTCGGGTTTGAAGTGGCAAATGACTTTGCCGTTGTGTGTGCCCTTGATGAGGGGCGCGACGACTTTGGCGTATTTTTCAAGGTAGATTTTTTCGCCGCCGGGTTTGAACTTCAAAAGGTTCAGCATATAGACCGCCTCATTCGGACTAGGAGGCTCGGGCGGGCCTGTCATGGTATCGGCGGGACTACGTTTCTTTCCTCCCGACCACGGCGACCCGTTGAGCGCGTAGACGACAGTCTTCTCAACAATGTCTTGGAGGGCCTTTGTCGCCGTGCGATAGTCCTCTGACTTGGCAAGTCTAAGAACATCCTTACGCGAGCGGTATCGCTCAATCAAAATGCGATCCCAAGGACATGGACGAAACCCAAACACTTTTTTTGAGCCGCTGAAGTCGTACTCGATTGGCTTCGCTTTTCCGTAAAAGATGACCACCCCGCCCAATTCGCGGATTCGGGCAACCGAAACGTTGAGGTACTTCTGAAAAGCCTCAATGTCCGTATCACCCTTGAATTTGAGCAGCCTTAGTAGAAAGACTGGGTGGTCGTCTGGATTGGATTCGAGAGAGTTGAGCCGACTGCGAAAATGAGCATCGTTTGGAGGTTGCCCGTTCGCCCTTTGATCGGCCAAACACGCGAGGAGACTGCTGGCGATCAAGACGAGTATGCTGCGCTGAGTTGCCATGAGTAATACGAATCTCCGACTGATTGGTGTGACGGCCATCCGAGATGTCTCGCAAATTGAGCTTCCGTGCCAAGTCAACATTAGCGATACAATCACCCATTCGCAACTTGCCGCTGCATCGATGGACCTGCTGCTGTCTACGCGTTCAAACGACGCTTGGGGCGTCCGATGTGGTCGGATAGACCAAGCTGCATTGGTCGGACAGGGAGCCTTTCGCCGCGTTTAGCGAATCGGGCTTCGTCGGACGCAAGTCCCTGCTGCGAACGAGGTTTACGCGCCGGTGGCATTGCCGCCAAATTGTGAAAGTTAACTTCCCCCCGCCTAAACTCAAACAGCCACTTGCACTTTGTTGTAAGTGGCTATTTTATTGGACTTGCGGGTTAAGACTCCATTATCGCTGGGGCAATAAAAGCATCCGAAATGCGGCTCGTGCGGGGGCGGTTCTCGAAGCCGGACAAACAAGGACACTGTACCAGCCAGTTGGGTAGGAAGCTGAACGGCATAGAGGGTCGGGTTCAGCACACATTCCGACTCGGGACAGATAAGCGGGAAGCTGAGCGGTGAGACAACCGTATGCGACAACTGTGGGGACATGTCGACAGAGTGCTCCTGACGGCAAGTATCCGCGCAAGAAACATATAAGGTGGCGTCATGATTCCAACCTGTTTCCTTGTCTTTAGTTACGACACCTTTTACAACAACTTTCCTCATGATTATGTAGACTGCTTTGTGCGGCATGAGTCTGTTGCGGTTTGTTATGCGGGCGGGTACAGGGAGGACGTGCTAAAATGTCCCCTCACTTGCACAGATACTTGACCAGACTCTCCTGATTGTACTCTCGTTGATAGCTAAGAATCAAAGAAAAGGAAATAGACAACGATGCCGAACCAAGTTCAGTTTGTTCGCCAGGCGGCTGCAGCCTTGATAGCATGTGGGCTCGTCGTCAGCCTGCTGCCGAGTTTCACTCCGTCTCTATACGCCCAAACGGTGGACCCGGCATCCGTATTGGGCGACACGACAATGCCGTCCCCCGAAGATGTGTCGCAAAATTTCCCCTACGGAATTACTGGAAAGACGCCACCGTCTCTGATCAAAATCAATTACAAAGGACAACCACCCTACCACAAGCACCGTATCAATCTGAGGATCTTTCAAGGCTGCCCGCAGGTAGAAATCTCCGAGGGTGGTAGACTCTGGGCAACTTGGTTCGGTTCTAACATCCAAGCCGAACGAGCACCTTACCACAAAGATCAATTCTCGGTTATTTCAACCTCCGCAGACGGTGGCAAAACATGGAAAGAAGTCTTTGTCTTCGACCCGAGCGAACTCCTTGGGGGAGGAGCATCAGACCCAATGTTGTGGAAAGATCCCCAGGGGAATATCCGATTCATCGGTCTTAGAAACATAGATTTCAAAGGCCAGGACGAATTCGCTTCCTCTGCGTGGGAATTCACTATGCTCGACCCAGAAAATGAACACACCGCCTGGACTGCACCGCGTCTGCTGGGAAACAAAAACATCTCCGTCATGAAACCGCTAATTTTCGCTGACGGCACGATTATGCGCTCGATGGACGACTTTAAGTTTGTCGGCATTCCCGACAAGGTGAGAATTCGCTTTTTAAAAGAAGACGTTAACGGCAAGCCGATATTTGTTTCCGAATTCCCCGTGGATAACGACGCGGTATTTGCGGAGCAAATGCCCATCATCCGAAAAGATGGCAGCCTCTTCACCTTCTATCGCGCCCGCAGAGGGCAGAAATTTGCCGAATCCTTCGACGGCGGCAAATCCTGGAAACTGGGCGGCTACTACCCGATGCAGTTTTCGATCAACACAAAGTGCATACTCAAAACACTCCCTTCGGGCAAAGTATTGTTAGTTGCAAACGACGTCCAGATGAAACGGGAAAACGACAAGAAAATATACTACTACACCGACGAGAACGGTAAAGAACGCGAGCTTGAAAAACATAAGACTCCACGTACCCGCATGACGGCCTATTTAAGTGACGATGACGGCAAAACCTTTACACATAAAATGCTGTTATGCGATGAGGGGCAAATCAGTTACCCGTCGGCTACCCTCAATAAAGACGGGGCCATATACATCGTCTATGACCAAGGGCGAGGCGAGATCGGCCAGCACACCATATTTTTGTCGAAGATTACCGAAGAAGATATCCTTGCGGGCAAACTCGTCAAAGGTGAAGGCTTCTTGAACAACATCGTAAGTCGCCCCAGCGACCAGGGCGGTGGACGCCGCAAAGGCGACAAACTTTAAGCTCGCCCTGGAGATGCAGTCAAATCAAAAGTTGATTCTGATACGCTTTCGAGGTTGAAATAGCGCGATATTGTTATTCAATCAACAGCAAGAATATTCATGATTTTCATTGAATTTCGTTGATGTCTTAATCGATATTCAATTTTCACATTCCATAAAGGAAGTGTTTCCTCTAACTGGAGTATTGCAAAACGCCAGAGATCAGTTTCTTGTGCAATAGTTTTCAGGTGAAGTTGCAGGGTCCGCTGATAACATGAGTTTCTCATAAAGTTCAGGGCTATTTTTATCTGTGCTGATGCGTGTCCATCTGTGTTTCTTTTTCAATAATTGTAGTTTTGCAACAATTCAGCTCTAACTGTAAAACGGGGTCGCAGACGAGTTGTTTCTCATTATACCGCGTACCAAATGAAAACCGGAGAAGTTCAACGATTTTTAAGAACACTGGTTATCACCTGATGAATACCGGTAAATAATCAAACGCGGGTGGCGGGGGCGCTCTCGAAGTGAAGCCCCCGAATCGTTGAACTTCCGGGGGCTTCCGCTGAAGCGGAGCGCCCCCGCCACCCCGGAGGTCCTGTTCAAGATGTTACAGGAAATCCGGTTTCCAATTGGAACAGGGTTTAGATCATTTTCAAATGGTATCTGCAGTCGCATGGACATCAAATGTCCTAATAACGATGTGTTTGCTCATGCTGAACGCTGAAGGTGATTTTGAATATGCTCTAGAATCCGTATGAGACATTATCGACTCCTCTAAAAGTGCATATCTTTCTTTTGAGCGTCCATTTCTCTTGTGGACGTTCTGATGGAGAAGTCCGCGTGTTTTCGGCCTCAAGCAGGTTCTGGCTAGACTCAACGCGGCGAGCCACACATTTTGCTTCCCGAAGAAATGAAAAACAAACCTGCCTCGACTGGCATTTCAGCAACGAGAAAGCCAGAATCAAATACGAATGCCTCTATCTGGAAATCAGGATGAGATGTTCCAGCAGTGGCTGCAGTTAGCGAGTATTCACCAGACATGAGAGAATTCAATATGTTTACAGTATTCCGCAAGCGATCACGGATTGTCAGTACACAGGGTGGATGTTTTCAGTCAGCTCCTGGTAATGTTATTGGCAAAGTCACTCCATTATTGATTTATGTCTCTGTGCTGATCATCTCAAACTTGATCTACACTCAGTCACTTCTGGCCGATCCACGCTCTCGCCCAAACATTGTTCTCATCATGGCCGATGATCTGGGGTTCGCGGATCTGGGATGCTACGGCTCTGAAATCCAGACGCCCTATCTGGATCAACTGGCTTCAAATGGTTTGCGATTCAGTCAGTTTTATAACACGGCCAAATGCCATTCCTCACGAGTTTCATTATTAACGGGTTTGTATTGCGATCAGGCTGGCAGTGAAAAGTTATCGCGCGGGGCGACGATTGCTGAAGCGCTGGCACCTGCGGGCTATTCCACTGCGATGGTTGGAAAGTGGCATTTGAGCCAGCAGCCGACGGACTTTGGTTTCCAAAAGTACTGGGGACATCTCTCGGGAGCGACGAATTTCTTTACCGGCGATGACACTTTCCGCCTCAATGGTGAAAACTGGGATGTGCCAGCCACTATAAATGGACGACCTTTTTATACGACTCACGCAATTGGAGATTATGCGATTCAGTTTGTTGATGAGATGACCCAATCGAATGATCCTTTCCTGTTGTATGTTGCCTTCAATGCGCCACACTATCCCTTGCAGGCTCCTGAAGAAGCCGTGAAAAAATACAACGGCTTGTACAACAAGGGCTGGGATCAATTGCGAAAAGAACGGCATGCTCGACAGATTGAATCTGGTTTACTGCCTGAAAAATGGAAACTCAGTCCACGTCCCGAGCATGTCCCAGCCTGGGATTCTCTGTCTGTTGAGGAGCAGGAATGGGAAGCGAGCCGGATGGAGGTTTTTGCAGCCATGGTCGATGTACTTGACCAGAATGTGGGGCGACTCGTCGATCACCTCAAGGCAAAAGGGGAATTTGAAAATACGTTGTTCCTGTTCTGCTCGGACAACGGCGCCTGTCCGTTTGAACGAACACGAGGACGAAATCTGAAGCCATGGGATCCGAAATCCTATTGGACGTATGATGCCAGTTGGGCTCATGCTGGCAATACGCCATTTCGGTTGTATAAACAGAATCAACACGAGGGCGGGATTTCTTCGCCACTCATCGTGCATTGGCCAGCCGGGTTGAAAACAGAATCGGGTTCGATCACCGATCAGCCTGGCCACTTAATCGATTTGATGGCCACCTTCATTGATGTGGGCAAAGCAGATTATCCCGAGCAGATTGGCAACCGCACTATCGATCCACTGCAAGGGAAATCGCTAATGCCAATCCTTCAGGGAGAACAGCGTGAACCCCACGATGAGTTGTACTTTCACTTCTCGAGTGATCGAGCATTACGCCAGGGAGACTGGAAGCTGGTCTCTGCCAAGTTGGGGCGTTGGGAACTTTACAATATGAAAGACGATCGCACAGAGTTGAATGATTTGAGCAAAGTCTATCCTGAACGAGTCGAACAAATGGCAACCGAGTGGTTCCGCATGGCAGAGGAAGTCGACCGACTCAAAGGAAAACAATTGGCTCCTGTGGGAACCAAAATTAAATCTCTCGATTTCCGCAAAGATACCAGCAATCAACTCAAGACAAAGAATTGACGAGCATCCTTGCGATTGAGCACTACAATCAAACACTGAATTTTCTTGATTGCTCGCAATCCCAGAAGCGTCTGTCAGGGTTCATTCGCCACGCGTCTGGCTTGAGCTTTTGAATGATCATAGCCGAGTGCTTCGTCTGAGAGTTCGAAGTTAATTACGGTTGTTTCTTCTGGAAGATCTTTCTCAACGGGATAGGCGACACAAAGCATTTTCGTGGGGGGGACCTCAACGGTTTCATCTTCTGTCTCGACTGGCTTCTGCTCGTAAGCCGTTATTTGAGCGATGTAGGCTCCTCCAGTGGTTCCCTTATCAGATGCTGACGAAGTGTCATACTTGCCATCGACAATCGTTGCATATCCTTTGGCTCCATTATTCCCTTTTGAAGAATCAGCCACAAAATCAATTCTGCCATACTTCACCGGAGTTCCATCCAATGTCACAGTTCCTGAAAGATCGCAAATTGGAACAGAATCTCCTCCGCCACATCCTGGCAGAGTCAAAACAATCATTAGAAGTGAGAAGCGAAAAATAGAGTTCATGATGTAGACCTCAATGTAAATTAAAAATTCAATCGACAATAAATTGAGAATGTACTGACCGTTTAAAACAGAACACCCATTTAGAGCATATCCAAAATCAGTCTTCCGCGTTCTGCCTGAGCAAATGCAACATTTCAGGGAAATAATCGCACATGCGAAGGCACATTGCATTTAGAAATGCTCTAGACCATTTTCAAATGGTATCTGCAGTCGCATGGACATAAAATGTCCTAAAAACGCTGTGTTTGCTCCTGCTGAACGCTGCAGGTAATTTTTGAATATGCTCTATCAACTCTCCATTTAAGAAAATCCCAGGATCTGTGAAAACAGTCCTGGGATTATTAAGCTGACCACAATCTCTTATTCTTAAAACTCGCCAATCGGTATCTCATCATCCATACTGGCAAGGTTCTGATAAGTTCCGAAGTTGATGTTTTCAGATAGGAAGCGGACTCCTCCATCTCCCAACAAAAACTGGGCACCACCTTTGTGCTGACTACTGGTCGAGACATCATTAAAACGCTTCAGAGGATCGGATCCCACATACGAGGCTTCCTCATTAATCGTTTTCTTGATGTTTTTGCAGCAATACATTGCTGCGTTAGAACCATTTGTATTTGCCCCCTGCAGCAAGGGACGCAATGGACTACTACCGGTGAGCCCCACTCTGCCAGAAAATTCACCAGCCAATAGTGTATTCGTTGTCCCATCAGTAATATCAGCAAATGTTCTGTTCTGATTCATCGTCAGAATTCCAGATTGGCCAACTCCACCGTGACTACTTGAATTATTCCCAGCGAACTGATAGTTACGCGTAGGATTTGCTCCGTTGACGGCTCCAATCGGGCCTGCTAACCCGAGGTAATGCATTGCCCAGACATTGGTCACATTTGACTTCTGATCGGCATTTCGTGAACTGGGGCAAAAGTACGTCTCCACTCTGTTCATTGCCGCAGCACGATTATTTGTCGTGGTGTAATACTCATTGAAATTAAACTGGTCATACAATGCGTTCTGCTCAAGCATTGGCAGAATGTAGACCAGCCAACTGAAGTTATTTGTTGGCCCTTCAGTCGATTGTGGACGTCCCATACCCCCCTGAGGGAATGTCTTGTGAACATCATGGTAGTTGTGCAGCGCCAGTCCAATTTGTTTAAGATTATTTTTACAGCTACTTCTGCGGGCGGCTTCACGGGCTTGTTGTACTGCTGGAAGAAGTAACGCAACCAAGATTGCAATGATTGCTATCACTACCAAGAGCTCTATCAGCGTAAAGCCCTGTCTAAATTTGTTTGTTGTCTGCATGCTTCGTTACTCCAAGAAAAGATGGGATAGATATGACCCTGGAAATATTTAGTCATGAGCGTCCTGGAAGCGGACGCTTTTGAATTCATGACATTTCCATCTTATTTCGGCGCAATCTATAATGCAACGCAAATATGATTTGTTTAATCCGATCAAAAAAGATTAAACTTTATTCCTCAAGCACTTTTATCTGCATATTTCGGAACTGAACACCGCCGCCGTGGCCGCAAAGTCGCAGGTAACCCGACTTGCGTGTCAAACCGGGATGCTCTTTGCCATCAATGGATTTCCCATCAGGGGCGGCTTTTTCCAGGTCGGCATCAACAATGACCTTGCCGTTTACGGTGACTTTGATGTGCTTACCATCGGCAACAATTTCCTGGGTATTCCATTCGCCTGGCTCTTTCAGTGAACCTTGTTTCGCAGCGACGATTCCGTATACGGAACCGTGATGTTGCCAGTCCTTAATGTTGTCGTATTTGGGGTGGGAGTCGTCCAGGCATTGAATTTCCATCCCACTGTAGGCGGCATTTTGACCGCGAAGTGATCGAATCCCGACTCCACTGTTGGCGCCCGGTTCCTGAACAAATTCAAATCGCAGGACGAAATTGTCAAATTCCTGCGCGATATAACAACCATCTCCATCGAGATACCCATCGTCTGTGACGATGACTGAATCTTCCCAGCCGTTGTTGTCAGCTGTAGGCATCAAAGAAACAAACCCTTTGTCGTCGGCTTGAGACAATTGATTGAATGAGAGAAGTGCAGTCAACACGAGTAGAGTCGCAGAAGTTGATCGAAGCATAATTGAGTCCTGTTTCAGAAGGGGCATAGGTTGGATACGTTTATTCCGAAATTCATGCAAATGATCGGAACGGAAGTAAAATATACTTTCCCAATAAAAAAACGGGATTACCAGTCTAAGACCGGTAATCTCGTTTCTAAATCTCAAGAATAGCTGTTCACCATTCAGACCGTTTCACTGTGAAACTTATGAACGATTGGATTATTAGAATGCGTTTCCACCCTGAATTTGCTGGAAGAACTGCATAAGTGATGCTCCAGCCTGTAAGGTTTGTACTGGAATGTACAATTGACCGACGCAGGCGCGATCTTTGGTTGCAACGCTCATGCCGATGTAGGATCGTTGAACCTCCAGATTATCCAGTGAATCCTGATCGAACGGCATCGGGGGCAGTCCCGGTGCATTTGCTGCTATGGACAGTCCCTGTTTGACCAGTGTCGGGAGATCCATCAACAGGACGAAGTTGTTATCGCCCAGTGGTTTGATATCGCGGGAGACTACGGAGTCGGTTTCAGCAGACTGGCTTTTGTAGGCTTTAACAGCCGTTTCCATCAGATCTTTACCGCCACCCATTGTCTGTAGATACTGATCTTCATCGACAAAAGCGACTCGAGTTTCGATGGTGTCTCCACCATACATGAACTGGTTGATCTGAGCCTGGAAGCCGCCGAATTGGGGATCATTGTCCATGGTCTGTTTTGTCAACATCAGGTCCACATCAACGCCATCGACTTTCTCGTAATTTTTTTCGAGAGAGAGTTCCTGAGTCATGCCGGAAATTTCCATGCCATCCATCAGTTCGACGGCTTTGGCCATTGCGTCCCGGAACTGACCGGCAGGTGAAGCCGTTCCCAAGGCGATTGTTCGAACGAGGCCTGTCTGCAAGTCGCCGAGTGAGAAGGCTCCGCTCATCCCTTCGTAATTGACTTTTTTGGTCATTGCAGAGAGTTTTTTCCACTCGGCAGCGTCTTCTTCGCTCATCTCCAGCATTTTGGGCAACAGGCTCAGGCCCCATTCGTTAATTTTATTCATGTTTCCGCCAGCGTTCCAATATAACAACTGCTCAGATGGAAGCTTCGATAACTGAGTTGCTGGCTGAGGAGGATTCGCAGCCAGATACTTGGCAGAACGCGAACCATCGGTGAATTCGACGACTTCTTTGAAATTAATCCCGGCATCAGTAACGGTCAGAGCGTTGGAGTAGCCCTCAGCATCTTCGACAATGACGACGATTTTTTCGGCGATTTTTTCGCTAAGATCTTTCAGGAAATCGAGATTCATGCCAGGAACTTCGAGCATCTGGCCCTGAGCTTCCTTGATTCCCTCGTTCATCTGTTCACGCATTTCTTCGAGTTTATCTGCGTAAACTTCCTTAACCAGAACCAGATTGACAGCGACTGCAATATGCGAGCCTTCAAACTGGGATTTGATCTGTTCAGAAGCCAGGCTCGCGACAGATTTGCTGGTTCGATCTTCCAGATGAGCCTGGACCAGTTCCATGGCTGCGTCGTTGTCACTGTAGATACCATACTTGTCGTGAGCGACAAACGTGAAAGATTCATCGAGAGCTTCGCCCATCGCTTCGGTATCGATGGCGGGAATGACGAAGACGACAGCAGGATCTTCGTCTTCATTCAGGAACACGCCAGCCCACCAGTCGCGGCTCTGGTCGACGCCCTGCATCGTAGGATTGGAAATTCCCAAGCCGAGCATGCCAGCTTGACCTTTAATGACTCCGCCGGAACCTTCCTGAACGGAGACAGCGAAACTGGAAAGTTGCTTCAGTGTTTTCTGGGGGGCCATCAATTTGATGACTGCAGCGGTGGAATCGGGAAGCAGATCCGGGCCATCGGCAGCTCGAATGGTTGTGGTGAAAATCAGCAAGCTGAGGCAGGTAAGACTCAGTCGGCACATCATACGCATTGCAAAATCCTTTAGTTAGTTTGCCTGGGGCATTTAGTTTCACTCCGTCGAGTCACGGATATGACTTTCCGTTAGACGAAGATTGAGTGTAACGTATCCAGATTGATTATGGATCATTCAGGTTCGATGAATTTCCTACATTTTACCTCTCTGCGTCAAACCGTACAGAGCAGCTATCTTTCTTAATGGTATTTATCCTGTAGAAACTGCAATGTGGCAAGATTGACGTAAATGGAAGTCCTGAGCAGTTTTGCAGCCAATCCAGACCATTTTAACAATCAATCGCAACCATGCCTCATAAAATCAAGTAGACTGGGGTAGCGGCCAAATCGGTTTTTCCGATAAAATACTCCCACCACTCGACCTCGAATGAGCTATTGTCCGAAACATTCTGTACACGACTCGCTCACGAAGAAAAGATCATGAAATTGACGCCACCCTCTGGTGCTCTACCTTACCGCACCACCCAAAGTTTCAAAATTATCCTGACTCTCTGCATTCTGCTGGCTTCTTTGCCTGTCTTCAATGTCTGCGCTGAAGATGCAGCCGTCGATGAAGAGGCGATGTTCCAGAAACGTCGCGATATCGCCGTCGCTTTGAACTATTGCCGCGCCTCTTTTCATCGCATCCGGAAGTATCCTAATGAGCAGGTGATGCGTGAAGAGGAGCAGAAAATCCTCAACAATCTGAATCTGAACGGGATTAAGAACGCCGAAATCATTCGACTTTATACTGAAGTCCTCGATGAAATTGGTCAGATTCAGTTGACGGAAAAAGAAGCCGAACTTTACGACGGGAAATACAAAAGGTCTTTAAGACAGGAAATGGCTTTCGACTCCCTCTCTGTCGGTCTCGACTTGCTGACTGCTCAGTACATTGGAGCTGTCAAAACGGGAGCGAACAGCTGGTGGGATTATCGCAACTTGAAATGGAATCGCGATAACGAAGTCTTCAAGCTTGAAAAAACGCGTGTGAATTCGGTCGTCAAAAAGTCCTCTACGTTTCTGGATACGTTCTGGAAAATGACGCAGGAATTTGAGATCCCCGACCGCTGGCTGGTGCGTTCGACGGACTTGGACGATCTTGAACAGGCCATGAATGAAGAGAATCTCGAAACCAAGCTCCGCATCCTCAAACGGATGGAGCCTTACATGGAATGCTACCCTCCCTATTGGTACTACGTAGCCCGTACGCAACAGGAGTCTGGCGACCTGACGGCTTCACTAAGCAGTTACGATATACTCGCCAATCTTGGCACACAACATTTTCGACGCGACGACATGCTCGCCAGTGCGTTCGCGAATCAAGCCGTCATCCAGGCTTATTTTGGGCGACCAGAAGCTATTCAAACCGCTCGCAAAGCTTTGGCATTCTCGACGGAAGTGTGGGAAGCCAATTTGATGTGTGCACGAATCCTTCAGCAGTCCGGGCAACTGGCTGATGCAGAGGATGCCATTCTACGGAATTTGGATGTCGGACTCGAAGAAGAACAAAGTGCCGTCACATTGTTAACGTTTTATTACGATACCAACAACACAAAAAAATTAGCCCACTATCTGGGTGATGAAAAAATGTTGGCCAGGGTTCCACCTCCCGTGCTGATTCGATTTGCTTCACGGTTGAATGAAGAGGAAACGCCCGGACAAATCTGGACGGCCCTGGCTTCTTCAATGCGGGTTTATCCGCAGGTTGGTTTTGGTAGCGATGATGTTCTACTCGCCTGTCATCCGGTCTGGCGTATCGATCGCAGTAAATTGGTTCTCGAACGCGAAGACGGAACTCAAGTCCAGGGAGAATATTTTCGTCAGGGCGATTATGATGTCATTCGCTTTGCCAAGGTCGCTGACTTCGGCGGCGTACTGACAGGACCTTCGAAGTTACCTCGATTGAAACTCGAGTTAAGTTATGGCGAAATCGATCCGATCCATCTTGCTTTTTCCGACGAAGCTCTGCCAGGTGAAAAAATTGCAGCTCAAACAACAGCCAGTACGCGAAATGCGACTGAACCAAATACGTATCACTTAATCGCCGCCCAATGGGGTGAACGCGAAATCGCTTACGTGCCGAGTTTTCCACGGACAGCCAGCTTGTACGAATCCCTCAATTTTAATCCGACAGCTGCAAACTTTGGCCAAAAGGCCAACGGTGAAATCAAGTCCGCCAGTCAAAATGAGGGAGATGTCCCGGACGAAGCCGATACAAAAATTCGGTAATCGTTTTTAAAATGCATGGGCATCAAACAGCTCTCTCAGCTTTGCACCCCCCTCTCAAATCGCAACTCCACAAGCGACAACAGGCCTAATAAACAAGTCTTCTGTTTCGTTCCCACATGCATGCACAGTATGCGTACATTGAGTGGCACGAAAACCATTAGCAATGGCGAAATCGTGTATTGGGCGACTTGTAAATTTGCAGAATTATCTTGGGGTGAAAAAGTTGGGTTAATTGTTTTCTGAGTCAGCGTTGTACTCGAAGGCGAGGTATCAGTGGTGGGATGTGAGGTAGGTAAGCGGTCGGCTTAGGCTTCGGGTTTCAGATTGATGAATTCCTGGTAGGCTTCTTCAGCCGACATTTCTAACACAGGTTCGGAATTGGCTTTAAGGTCTGAAATGTGATCGCTGTAGCCAGCCAGATAGCCTTCCTTCCAAGTCACAAAAAAAGCACAGCTGATAGCAACGAGCATTAGTGCGCGGCGTCCGTTTTTGAACATGGTGTAATCCTTGTTCATGAGTAATAATTGAGCAGATTAGTGACGTTACTAACCTTTGTCGAAATATACCTATGCGAATTGCGTACCAATTCACAGATCGGCTTATCTTGTTGCGTGTTTCGACTGTCTGAGAGCGTTTTAGGCAGCGTCTATTAAGTTTATAAGCGTATCGCACCAATTAATCATTTAGCCGATTAAGTTTGTACGATCAAAAAGCACAGATACGTATTCAGCATGCGTTGATTTTTCAGGCATTACTGCTGGCATTTTCATCAATCCGAGGCCAGCTCGATCCCAACGAGAGCTGGATTATTCCTCAAGTAAATTGAAAGGATACCCGTTGAAGGTGTCGTACAGTGAACTCACAACAATTCCACCAATCACAAGCAAGATGACCATAAAGATCAGCATCAATATCGCTCCGCTGTAACGATGCATGCTAATCCCTGAAGGGACATTGCTTAAATTTTCTTCCCACTGATACGGCTGTTTTCCAGAAAGGATGGGCTCTTTTTCCAGCGGATCGCCTTCGCCGGGCTCTGTGGCAAATTCCCCTTTCAGCGAGTCGTGCTCCGGCGTGAACTTCTCTGGAAATTCTTCTCGGCGATGATGCTCAGATTTCGAATCAGTCATGGTCCACTCCTGCGACGGAATTAATTGGGAATCGAATCTGGCCTGCAGAGAATTCAATTGTGTATTAAAAACTTGTCCCCTTGCCCTGAGGGAGAGGGGGAAATCGAGGTTGTTGACATATCAAACGTCAATTTTCTGGGGGCTACGCTTCGGCCCGACTCCAGCCCTTCTTGTCACTTCCTTATCTGTCTTGCATTTTATTCCGGCCGTCCGTCTGCTGCCGGCTTTTTATTCTCGATGAGTGCTTTTGCCTGACGCACATATCTACGCCCCAAAAGTTCATACCCTTCCTGAGTGTAATGCAAATCGTCCCAGGTTTTACCATCTTTGGACTTATTATTGAGATCATCGCAATCAACCCAGGCCCCGTGAGGATCATCATTGGCAACTTTCACCTGAGCCTGCCGAACTTCTTCCCAGTTCTCGGAAGTAGCTCCCTGGTCAAAATCACTCAAGCGGCCAATCACGAAATTCATTTCTGGCTGATCGAGATCCCGACGTAAATTGCTGATCAAAGTCTTAAGAGCTTCTTCATAAGCACTACTCAATTTCTCTCTCGAATCCCGCTCCCCCTGCATCCAGCAGAAAGTCACCGAAGCAGGTTGAGGATGATCCTGCAGCATTTTCTTATACTGTGTCAGGATTTGAGCATAGTAGTCGCTGTTTGCGGGGACGGAATCCTGAGGCTTATTCAGATTGTATTTCTCTGAAATCGCATTCCAATCGTTCGATAACCACAGTCGAATCGGACGTCCGCCCACCGCGACCTTGATGTAAGCCGTCTCGGCATCCGGAAATTGCTTCTTCAACTCCGGCTCAAATCCCAACTTGGGATTCATCCCTGCCATATTGGATTGCCCCGACAGAATAAACAGATGTGTCGGCTTATCTGCAGCTTCACTCCATGAAGTCATGCTTAATAGAGAAGTGCAGGCCAGAATTGCGGTGAATCTCATTGCGTATGTCATAAGAGCGGCTTTCCCGACAGTTTTATGGTGAGGAATTCAAATTCAATGATTCTTGACTCCTGTTCAGATTACGCATTCAAGTTGACCAATACAATCGCAGTTCTCACGGAAAGTTGAGCAGGAGGAGAATTCATCTTTCCTGCATTTTTTCGGACACTTGCAACGATCGAAAGGGCCTGCTACCGTCTGATCTCCAAGAGTACGCGCACGGTTCGCTGTACACTCATTTGTTCACAACACTTTCGGTCAAAACCTGGAGCAAGACACACTATGTCCTCTGGTACTAAGTACGTTTACTTTTTTGGTGGTGGGAAATCAGACGGCGACGCATCTATGCGTAATTTGCTGGGCGGCAAAGGGGCCAACCTGGCTGAGATGAGCAATATCGGTCTGCCAGTTCCAGCCGGCTTCACAATTACGACCGAACTCTGTACCTATTTCTACGATAACGATCGCACCTATCCCCCTGAGTTGAAACAACAGGTTGAAGATGCGATGAAGCAGGTCGAGCAGACCATGGGAGCCGAGTTCGGTTCTCAGGAAAATCCTCTGCTGCTTTCCTGCCGTTCTGGTGCTCGCGAATCGATGCCCGGGATGATGGATACCGTTCTGAACATCGGCCTGAACGATACGACTGTCGAAGTTCTGTCCAAAAAATCAGGTAATCCTGCCTTCGCATGGGACAGCTACCGTCGCTTCATTCAGATGTACGGCGACGTCGTCATGGAAGTTCGTCCTGAAGGCAAAGAAGAAGACGGTTATGAGCTGATCCTCGACGAAGCCCGAGAAGCCGCAGGAGTTGAATACGATTCTCAGTTGAATGTCGAACAGCTCAAAGAAGTTGTGACGAAGTTCAAAAAGTTGATTCGCGACAAAGCTGGCAAAGATTTCCCAACTGATCCAATGGAACAGGTTTGGGGAGCAGTTGGAGCCGTGTTCCAGAGCTGGATGAATGACCGTGCGATTGTTTATCGCCGTCAATACGGGATTCCTCACTCCTGGGGAACTGCTGTTAACGTGCAGGCGATGGTCTTCGGCAACCTGGGTGACGATTGTGCAACCGGTGTCGGCCTGACCCGCGATTGTTCAATGGGTGCCCCCGGATTCAACGGCGATTACCTGATCAATGCTCAGGGTGAAGACGTTGTTGCCGGTATCCGAACTCCAAAGCGAATCGAAAAAACTCTCGGCGACGACATGCCGGAAGCTTACAAACAGCTTTGTAATATCGGCGAAACCCTCGAACAGCATTACAAAGACGTGCAGGACATCGAGTTCACCGTCCAGCAGGGCAAAGTCTGGATGCTCCAGACCCGTAACGCCAAGCGAACCGGTTTCGCAGCTGTGCGAATCGCTGTCGACCTGGTTAACGAAGGGCTCATCGACAAGAAAACCGCTTTGACCAAAAAGCGAATTCCTGCCGACGACCTGAACCAGTTGCTCCAGCCTATTTTCGATCCAGCCGCCAAGAACAAGGCGATTGAAGATGGTACTTATCTGGCCACTGGCATTAACGCCGGTCCAGGAGCCGCCACGGGAATCATCTGCTTCCATGCTGAAGATGCCGAAGCGATCCAGGCGAAAGATCCCGATGTTCAACTGATTCTCGTCCGTCGCGAAACCAGCCCGGAAGACCTTCGCGGCATGCGTATCGCCAAGGGAATTCTGACTGCCTTCGGGGGAGCCTCTTCTCACGCTGCTCTCGTGAGCCGTCAGATGGGCAAAACCTGCATCGTCGGTTGCTCCGAACTCGAAATCGATTACCACGATGGAACTTTGAGCGTCGGCGATAAAGTCCTTAAAACAGGGGACTGGATCAGCATCGATGGTTTCACCGGCGAAGTCTTCGCAGGCAAAGTCGAAACCAAGCCTTCTGAAATTATCGAAGTGCTCATCCACAAAACCCGTAAGCCGGAAGATGCAGAAACCTTTCAGCGTTACTCACAGTTGATGGAATGGGTCGATGAAATCCGCACCATGAAAGTGCGAGCCAACGCCGAACCAGACGATGCTGCCAAAGCAGTCGCCTTCGGTGCAGAAGGTGTCGGTCTTTGCCGAACCGAGCACATGTTCTTCAGTCACCTCGACGAAATCCGCGAGATGATCCTGGCTGAAGAAGTCGATACCCGTCAAGCAGCCATCAACAAACTGTTGCCATTCCAACGGGAAGACTTCGAGATTCTGTTCAAAGAAATGAACGGACGCCCGGTTACAATTCGCCTCTTGGATCCACCGTTGCACGAATTCCTGTCAGAGCATCACTTGCACGAACAACCAGATCTGGCCCACAAACTGGCCGACATGGTTGGAGCCGGCAAAGAGTTCATCTACCGTCGTGTTGAAGAACTCAAGGAATCGAATCCGATGCTCGGTCACCGTGGTTGCCGTCTGGGAATCGTCTATCCGGAAATCACAGCGATGCAGGCACGAGCCATTATGGAAGCCGCCTGCAATGTGCAGAAGGCTGGCATCGAAGTCCATCCAGAAATCATGATTCCACTCGTCGGCTTCAAGGCAGAACTCGATAACCAGACGAAAGTCGTCCGTGATGTTGCCGCTGAAGTCTTGAAAGAACAGGGCGTCGAAGTGGAATACACCGTTGGTACGATGATCGAAATTCCACGAGCCGCTCTCCGAGCTGACGAGATCGCTGAAACAGCAGAATTCTTCAGCTTCGGAACCAATGACCTCACCCAGACGACTCTCGGCATGAGCCGCGACGACTACGGTGGGTTCATCGGCTTCTACCAGGAAAACGACATCATTCCCAGCGATCCATTCCAGACCGTCGATCAAGATGGCGTGGGCGATCTGATGAAAATCGGTGTCGAACGTGGACGCAGCACTCGCTCCGACCTCAAGATCGGAATTTGCGGCGAGCACGGCGGAGACCCGGCTTCGGTCATCTTCTGCCACAAACTCGGCCTCAACTACGTGAGCTGCTCACCATTCCGAATCCCAATCGCTCGTTTGGCCGCGGCTCAGGCTGTGTTGGATAGTTAATATAACTAGCCTTCACTGATTATATACGACAAACGCTCGATGGAAGATTTTCCATCGAGCGTTTGTTATTTTGAACTGAAGATTCAAGCCAGCTTTCCATTTCTGGAAGATCAGGATGAAATACATCACTAATTTTGGTGGCAATATCAGCTTTCAACCCTGCCATTATGCGGAACCTGAATCTGAACAGGAATTGACTGAACTTCTTGAGCAACACCGAAATGGAAGTATTCGTGTCATTGCCTCAGGACACTCCTGGAGCGATTTGATTATCAGTCAAGACCTGCTGATAAACATGAAACACTTCCGCTCCATTTCTGTATCAGGGGAGGGTGCAGATACTGAGGTCACTGTTGGGGCTGGATGCCAGATTAAGGATTTGCTCAAAGACCTGAATCAGAAAGGCCTGACACTTCCCTCTGTCGGATTAATTACAGAACAAACCATTTCCGGCGCAACAGCAACAGGAACTCACGGATCTGGCAAGCACAGTTTATCGCATTATCTCAAAGAGATAAAAATTGCCTGTTATGCTGAACCAGATCGTAAGGCAACTGTCCAAGTCATCAATTCAGGTGACGAACTCAAAGCTGCCCGTTGTTCTTTGGGGATGATGGGAGTGATTGTCTCGGTTACTTTACCGTGTCTGCCACAATATCAGGTGCAGGATCAGGCAACCGAGTACAGCACGCTTGAGGAAGTCTTACTGGCTCGTGAAAATTTCCCCCTGCAGCAATTTTTTCTGTTTCCCTATCGCTGGAAATACTTCGCACAGAATCGGTGCGTGTCTCAGTCAAAGAGCAGTAAATCGGCATGGCTTTACCACTTGTACTGGTATTTTGGCATAGATTGCGGGATGCATATAGCGATCAAAATCTTTGCTTGCTGGTTTTACACGCGATCAGGAGTTCACTGGCTCTATCGATGGTTGCTTCCCCTATTTGTTCCAACCTGGTGGAAAGTAACTAATCGAAGTGATCGAATGCTGGTCATGGAACATGAGTTGTTTTGCCATCTCGAATTGGAACTGTTCGTTCCCGATGTTCACTTGAAGGAATCAGCTGCGTTTCTTGAGTTGGTCATCAAAATTGCGGACGGACAAGAGGTCAAAATACCAGAGGACTTCATGCAAAAACTGCATAAGGCAAATCTGGTGAAATCCTTGCAGCACCTCAGAGGTGGTTATTCTCAGCATTATCCAATTTGCTTTCGACGCATTCTTAGAGATGAAACTCTAATCTCGATGGCAAGTGGTGAGTATGAATCGTGGTATTCAATCAGCTTAATCACATACCATAAATCCCGGACAGAGTTTTATAAGTTCGCAAGTTTTCTAGCCACGGCTTACCGCCAGCTATTTGATGGTCGCATCCACTGGGGCAAATGGTATCCTTTCAATCAACAAGAGACTATTAAAGCCTATCCTCAATTGCACAGATTTAGAGAGATCTGCAAACACTACGATCCTGAAGGAGTTTTCGGAAATGATTTCACTCAGAATATTATTATGGGCGAGAACTCTCTAAAAGAAAGCCCTCAGAGTTAAACTCCGAGGGCTTCCAAATTATAAGAGATTCATTAACGATTAGGTCTTATTCTTCAGGCTCAGGAATTCGAACCATCAACCACGATTCCGTGGTCTCTTCACCGAAGTGAACCAATACAGACGTCTCATCGCGAGAGAGGTTGAAGAGCATGGTTTCCATGACGATTCCGTTTTCAGGATCGTCGGCAAAGTGCCAGACGGCTCGCTGGCTACCTTCATCGACTCGTCCCAGTAAGGGGCGGGTTTCCTGGCTTTTCTCATCGTAGAATGTCCCAGAGAGGATGCCATCCTGATTGATCGCAAGCTGAACGATGAAGCTGGCTTCCTGATTTTCATCCGAAGCCAAGGCAAACACGCCGAGCGGTTTCCACTCCATTTCTTCAGCCTGTTCTGGAGTCATTTCCGGAACAGATCGAACCACGTGCACGGCCTGATTGTAGTATTCAGGAATCGTTGCATAGCGATCACCACTGACATAGACATATCCATTGCGACAATAAATATCTCCGCCTGGACCATACGAATAGTAGCGGGGAGAGTTATAGCTGCCACGTAACCACCGGGTTAAAGAATTTGCCGGGGTTGGCTGCCACCAGTAATTTCGGGCATAATTGCGATTTCCGTTCAGGCTTCCGTAAACATGGAAGTATCCATTCACTCGGTTGTTGTTATTGTTTCGAACAACAGAACGCCAGAAGTTCTGATCGAATCGCACATTCTGATTACGGTTCTGGTTTCGGTTTTGCACGAAGTCGTTACGAATCCGGGCAGCTGTCTGGTCGGCATTATCCCAGCGTCTGAACTGCTGGTTCTGATAACGCTCCAGATTATTCGCCTGATTGTGCAATCGATCCCGCAGATTATTCTCTGCAGTGTTGCGATTCTGGTTTCGAGGATCTAATTCCCCTTCGATCCGATTTCGTAATCGATCTTCTGGATTCTCAGCACGATTATTCTGATCCCGATCGCCTTGGTTTCGCTGTCCACTCAGGTAGTTTCGCAGGTAGTCCGTGCCTCGGGCATTGGGCCGATTATTCTGAGCGCGATCTTCACCGCGCTCGGTAGGACGATTGCCATCGCCGGGACGGTTTTCGTCTCCTCGATTCTGATTGAACCGTTGCATTTTTTCGCGGAACTCCTCGGCCCGTTCGCTACGATTCATCTCAGGACGTTCGCTGCCGCGATTTTCATCCTGAGTGGGATTTGGTCGATCTCCATCGGGTCGGTTTCCTCGATCACTGCGATCGGAACCGCGATTTTCTGGTCCCCGGTTGGAATTTTCTGAGGAAGGGTTTCGGCTTCCTTCCGTTCTTTCTCCCGAACCACGGGGAGGCTGACCGCTTCTTTCCGAACTGCCTCGATTGGAGGAACCCCGTTCGGATGATCCGCGGTTAGAGGAGCCTCGTTCCGAGGAGCCTTGATTGGAAGAACCTCGATCCGACGATCCTCGGTTTGAAGAACCGCGATTGGATGAGCCGCGTTGAGATCCTCCGTTATTCGAGGAACCTCGATTCCCTTGTGCTGATCTTTGTCCTGAGGGAGCTTTCCCTCCTTTTTGAGCCTCAGCTGGTGTTCCCAGCAGAGCCATCGCCAATCCGCAGCAGCAGACGGCTGAAATATGTATCATGCGTTTCATCGTGAAGAACTCTCTTTCTTGAATACAGGTGTCCATATGCCGAAGCGTCGGCACTTCCCCGAAGTGAGAGTAGAGCAGAGTTCATGCCAAAGGGCCGATGTTTTCTTAGTGATTGGAGTCATCCAGAAGATAGTGTAAATCAGCGACAAAATATCTGATACTGCTGCCTCTGACATGCAGTCACAAAGAATTATCGGAACTTCAGCAGACAGTATGATTGCTCAACACTCAAAGAAAGCAGTTCATCCCGAAATGCAGCGATTCTGAATCGGTCTGCCAAATGACTTTAACAAGTTTAAATCGAAGAACGGTGAACGACCGTTATTCCATTCAAATTTCATCGCTTTTTATCTGGGGTGTCTAATGAATTTTCCTCCATCCACATCAAGTCGTTCCACCAGCCCGTATCGTTAGGAACCTGTGGTCCAGGATTCGTCCGACCATCCTTGATGATTGCCGTAATCTCCGATTCCAGCACTCTGGAGATTTCAGGATTTTCACCGTAAACATTTCTTGTTTCTGATCGATCCACGGTCAGATTGTAAAGTTCCCGCTCCTGCTTTCCATGAGATAGAATCAGTTTCCACTCAACTCCCTCAATCGTATTCCGAATGGCGAATCGTCCCTGCATTTCATGATGAATCATGGCTGGTCGCGGTTTAACATTCGACTTGCCAACAATGACATCCAGAAAACTGAAACTGTCCTCTCCGGCATTTGCTGCAAGGGTGACATCCAGAAGTTGTGCAAAAGTGGCCAGCAGATCTGTTTGACAAATTGCACCATCCCACACCCGACCAGCCTCGATACGATTTGGCCAGCGAATCAGAAAGGGAACCCGATGGCCGCCTTCATAGGCGTCCCGTTTGCCTCCCCGATAAGGCCCGGCACTTTTGTGATCGTAGAGTTCGTATCGCTTCGAGTATGTGTTTTCTGGCCCGTTATCGCTCGTGAGAATGACTAGCGTATTTTTGGTCAGTTTGTGTTCGTCGAGACATTTAAGTATTTGACCGATGTGATAATCCGTCTCAATCAGAAATTCTCCGTATGCTCCCGCTGCTCCCTGCCCGCGGAATTTTGGGAGGGGAATGACCGGTTTATGCGGTGATGTGTATGGCAAGTATAGAAAAAAAGGCTTCTCAGAATTTGGAGACTTCGTGTGATTTTCGATGTATTCAATCGACTTCTCGGTGAAACGTGTGAGGCATTCCGAATCCACAAAATCGGGAGCAATTTCAAACAGTCCCTTCGAAAGTTCTTTCTGATAAGGAGGCTGAATCCGGTAATCGCTGATCGCAAGATCGTTTGGCTTCTTCCGCGTAAATTGTGTGGGGGGCACTTTTGCATATCGTCCTTCGAACCAGGCGAGTATCCCATAGTTCAAAGAGGCGGGGATGCCATAGAAGTAATTGAATCCTTTATCGAGCGGCATATCCTGAACGGGCTGGGTCCAGTCTCGATTTTGTGGCGTTCCCGGAAAGTCCATTCCCAGATGCCACTTGCCGACCATCGCCGTTTCGTAGCCCTGCCCGCGCAACAATGTAGCAAGAGTCATGCGGTCATCGTCGATCAAACATTCATGCTCTGCTCCCAGCACACCGGTTTTCATGGTGGTCCGCCAGCAATATCGGCCCGTCAACAGGCCATACCGAGACGGCGTGCAAACCGTATCTGAACAATGGGCGTTGGTGAAAGTGAGGCCTTCCTGAGCAATCCGATCCATATTCGGCGTCTGGAACTTCGATTCCGGATTCAGGCAACTGACATCACCGTAGCCCTGATCGTCCGTGTAAATCAGGATGATGTTTGGCTTATCAATTGAACCTGCATCTGCACTGCTATTCCAGAGATTCAGCAGCACAATGATCACTACAAAATTCAACCGCACAATGAAGCTGGAAATCATTTTCGATAGTCCTCAAAATGCTGGTTAACTAGAGCAAAACGATATCGATATTAGAGATACGGGGTGGCGGGGGCGCTCCGCTTCAGCGGAAGAGTTATTAACCGGGGGCTTCTCTTCGTGAGCGCCCCCGCCACCCACGTTCTACTTTCAAGATAACAATAATATCGGTAAATCTTTTTGCAGTTTTAGCAGGTTAATCAGCGTTCTTACTCGAAGGTAATGACGAGATCGCCCGTATTCACTTGACTACCCGCCTTGATGTGGACCGAGGCGACAGTGCCTGCGACCTCGGCATTGATCGTGCTTTCCATTTTCATCGCTTCGAGACTGAAAAGCTTTTGACCTTTTTTGATTTTATCACCAGGATTAACCGCAATTGTCACGACCATGCCGGGCATCGAGGCACCAATCTGCTTGGGATCGCTCGGGTCAGCCTTAACCGTCTGCAGTGCATCTCCTTCGAGTGATTTATCGGCAATGGTCACGTCACGTGGTTGTCCGTTTAATTCGAAGAAGACGGTTCGCGTCCCATCCGTATGTGGCTGTGATTTTGTCAGATACTTAATGATCAGCGTTTTACCTTTTTCAATTTCAACCGCGAATTCTTCCCCTGCATCCTGTCCGTAGAAGAAGACTGGAGTCGGCAGTGTGCTGACATCGGAGTAGGTTTCCTGATGTTTTGCAAAATCGGCATAGACCTTGGGATAAAGCAGATACGAAAGCACTTCCCGATTTTCCGGTTCATGTCCCAGCAATTTCTGCACCTCGGCTTTTGCGTTTTCCATGTTGGCAGCAGGCAGCGAAGCTCCGGGACGATCGGTTAAACCGGGTTTGTCTTTGAGTACGATTTGCCGAATTTTCTCTGGGAATCCTCCCGGAGGCTGGCCCATCATGCCTCCAATTAAATCGATAACCGAAGCTGGGAAGGCGAGTTCGCGTGAGGTATCCATGATGTCCTCAGCCGTCAATTCGTTGGCAACCATGAATAATGCCATGTCCCCAACCGCCTTAGACGTTGGCGTCACTTTGACGATATCCCCAAACAGATCATTGACGGTCGCATAGATATCGCAAACATCCGACCAGCGATCGGAAAGCCCTAACGCCTGAGCTTGCGCGAACAGGTTCGTATATTGCCCACCCGGCATTTCGTGGCGATACAAATCGGATGTGGAAGGCAACACCGCCGACTCAAACGGGGCGTAATATTCGCGAACCGCACGCCAGTAAGTAGCGATATCATCGAGGTCATCCCGATTCAATTCAGGCTTGCGATCACTGAACTGCAACGCCCCGACAATGGTATTCAAGTTCGGTTGAGAAGTCCCCCCCGACATGGGAGCCATCGCGGCATCAGCGATATCGAGTTGTTCTGAGGCTGCATTAAAAATGGAGGCGGCTTGAATTCCAGCAGTATCGTGCGTGTGAAAGTGTATTGGAATGCCGATTTCCTGCTTCAGGGTTTTGACGAGCAGCGTCGCTGAATCCGGTTTGCACAGCCCGGCCATATCTTTGATCGCCAGGATATGGGCGCCCATTTTCTCCAACTGTTTTGCCAGATCGACATAGTATTTCAGATCGTACTTCGTCTTCTTCGGATCGGAAATATCACCTGTATAACAGATGGAGGCTTCGCAAATCATCCCGGATTCAATGACCGCATCCATCGCCAGTTTCATATTCGGCACCCAGTTCAGGGCATCGAACACGCGGAAGACATCCATGCCGGTCTGCGCGGCTTCTTTGACGAAAGCCTCCACGACGTTATCGGGATAGTTCGTATATCCGACCGCATTCGAGGCACGTAGCAACATCTGCGTGAGAATATTCGGCACCTTCTCACGAATATCCGCCAACCTCTGCCAGGGACATTCATGCAGAAATCGCATACTGGTATCGAACGTCGCACCACCCCACATTTCCAGTGAAAACAGATTTGGACAAAGATAAGAATAGGCCTCTGCAATATTCAGCAGATCGTATGTTCGGAAACGAGTCGCATGCAAAGATTGATGGGCATCCCGGAACGTCGTGTCGGTGAACATTAATTGCTGCTGACTTGTGATCCACTTCGAAAAGTCAACCGCTCCAAGTTCCAGGAACTTATCCCGGGTTCCTGTGGGGCGAGGTTTTGTCAGATCATATCTCGGAACCGGAGCTTCACTGCGACGTTTGGCGACAGGGCGATCTTTGACAATGGGATTGCCATTCACAATCGTCTCGCCAATATAAGTCAGCAGTCGCGTCGCGCGATTTTTCCTTAGAGGCAGGTTGAACAGATCGGGGGTATTGTCGATAAACCGAGTCGTACACTCCCCTTTCAGGAAGACTTCGTTCGTAACAACTTTTGTCAAAAACGGGATATTGGTTTTCACGCCTCGAATACGAAATTCTTGAAGACATCGCAGCGTTCTTCGAGCCGTTTCTGGAAATGTTCGACCGTGGGCAGTCACTTTGACGAGCAGGGAATCGTAAAACGGATTCACAACCGCTCCCGAAAATGCACTTCCCGCATCAAGACGAATCCCCATCCCACTGGCCGACCGATAGTGTGAAACGCGGCCGTAATCGGGCATAAAGTTGTTCATCGGATCTTCGGTCGTGATGCGACACTGGATCGCAAATCCGTTTGGCTTGGGAGGATTTTCTGGATCCAGGCCAATTTCCGGGTCGGTCAGTTTGTGTCCCGAAGAAACCAGAATTTGTGCTTTCACGATATCGAATCCGGTGACTTCTTCAGTCACCGTATGTTCGACCTGGATGCGTGGATTCACTTCAATGAAGTAAACATTATTCGTTTTCACATCGAGCAGGAACTCGACTGTTCCGGCTGCGTAATAACCGACCGCTTTCCCGATGGCCAGCGCGGAACTGAGCAGCATTTCGCGGGCTTCAGCTGTCAAATTTGGAGCAGGCGCAATTTCGACGACCTTCTGATGCCGACGTTGAACCGAACAATCTCGCTCATAAAGATGCGTCAGATTGCCATGCTGATCACCCAGAATCTGGACTTCGATGTGCCGGGCCTGTTCGATGAAATTCTCAATGAACACATCGGGACTACCGAAAGCTGTGAGTGATTCCCGTTGAGCTGATTCAAATGCCGAGATAAATTCATCGGCAGATTTGACCACCCGCATGCCTCGACCACCGCCCCCCTTGGCCGCTTTGAGAATGATTGGGAATCCCTGCTCATTCGATTGCCTCAAGCCTTCTTCGGCACTCGAAATTGCCTCGCCGCTTCCAGAAAGAACGGGAACACCTGCTTTGGCTGCAAATTGACGCGCGGTTGTTTTATCGCCAAGTTGTTCGAGAGAATCGATGGAAGGACCAACAAAAATGATCCCCGCTTTCTCACAGGCTTTGGCTAAGTCGGGATTTTCTGAAAGAAAACCGTAACCAGGATGAATGGCATCGGCTCCGCATTCGAGCGCCTGTTCGATGATGCTGTCGATATCCAGATAGGTTCGAATCGGTTCGCCTTCGCGGCCAATCTGATAGGCTTCATCGGCTTTGAAGCGATGCAACGCATAACGATCTTCGTAAGAGTAAATCGCAACCGTTCTAATTCCCAGTTCGGTGGCGGATCGAAAAATCCGGATAGCAATCTCACTTCGATTGGCGACGAGCAGCTTTTTAATCGACTTCATATCTGTGGGCGACTTTCGTGTTGCAGTTCTCTGCGATTCAATTGTTTGAGTGCAATTCGCACCCGGAATCCACATTTTCAGTAAACCAGTCTCTGAGCAAATCAGTGTCTGAGCACCCATCATTTTAAACATGGTCAGTTTAAGACCATGTCTCATGGAGGGCTGAGTGAAGAATTGGAGTTCCAAATGGTAATTTTCGTATCATTTTGATTTCTCGAAGATAGTGTAATTTCGAGCAATTCGCAATTTGAGGCTGTGAACTTTTACGTTTACACGACTTCGTCATTCATTTTTCAATTGCATGAAGATTTCGAGAAGTTTCTGGACCCGATTGACGCAAGCCCAGAATCTATTGAGGATGAGAATCTAAACCCTGCCCGCAATCGACGATTTTGACTTCACCATGAACCATCGCTCAAAACGCCGTTCTTTTTCCATCTTGCTTTATTTATTTCTCGCGATTTGCTCGGGAGGCCTGGCCGGTTTGTGGTTTGGTGCCTTCACTTCCTTGATGATCGCGACTCCAGAAGGCCCCAATTCCCTCCGCAAATTCGTTCCAATTGAACTCCGGCAAACTCAAACTGCGCTTGATAGAACTATCGATGCGAACTGGACTCAACTTTTCGGGCCACTGGGCAACAGTTGTATGCCCGATGCAAATGCCCGGGAGATTGGCTGGTCGGGAGCCGAACCGGAAATTGTGTGGCGTAAAGAGATCGGTACGGGCTACAGTTCCCCCATCATCGCAGTTCATCAGGCGATTGTTTTGCATCGCCTGGGAAACGAAGAAGTTGCATCCGTCTATGATTTAAAAGAGGGAACTCTGAACTGGGAGTATCGCTATCCAACCAGCTACGTATGCCCGAACCCACCACACAGCAGTGGTCCTTACAGCACTCCGCTGGTCGATGGAAATTTCGTTTATCTCCAAAGTGCCGAAGGCGTCTTGCGATGTCTATCACTTGAAGAAGGGGTATTGATCTGGCAACGGAATTATACCAAAGACTTCAACGTTTCCAGGAATGTCTTTGCTGTCGGGCATACCCCAACACTGGATGGTGAACAACTCATCCTCAATATCGGCGGCAAGCCTGATGCCGGAGTCATTGCCATCGATAAACAGAATGGAGATGTTCTCTGGACAGCGACCGATTTCGGTGCTTCCTATGCCAAGCCCGTACTGGCAACAATTCACGATCAGCGAATCTGCTTTGTGCTGACGGCTGAAGAAGCGGTGGCCTTGAATCCTGATACTGGAGATGTTCACTGGCATTTCCCTTTCAAAGCAATAGCCGAGGATTTCGTCAACGCAACCACGCCAGTCGTTTGTGGGGATGTTGTGATTTTCACTGCGTATCAGGCAGGAACCATTTATTTACGCGTTCAGCCGGATGGCCAATATGAAGAACTTCGTAAAGACAAACGCACGCTCGTCAGCCAGTTCAATCCGCTTACATGCCTCGATGGAAAACTTTTCGGCTGGCATTTTTCCGACAAAAGTTTCCGCTGTGTCGATCTGGCCTCCGGTCAACTCCAGTGGAAATGGGTTTCCGGCCTGGGGCGAGGAACGCACCTCATTTCCGGGGAGTCAATTTTCCTGATTGGGGAATCGGGTAAAGTCGCCGTCGTTCAACGAAATCCTCAAGAGTTAGTCATCCTCGAGAAACCGACGGAACCAATACTGAAAGAACCCGCATTCTCTGCCCCGGCCATGTCTGAAGGAATGATCCTGATTCGCAACGAGGAAGAACTTGTCTGCCTGAAGGTCGTGGAATGAGCAATTATGATGGCACTACTCTAAGGTATGTTAAAGGCGTGGCTTTGTGTAATCACCAAGTCCATCACTTTGTTCTTGGTTTGCCACCCGCCGAAAAAGCCATAAGGCTAGGTCAGGAAAAGCACAACACGGCCAATTTATATCTGGCAAGGAAATCTCTTTGACTTAAAAGATACAGACAATCAATGGGTGCAGAAGACTTTCAAGTTGGACTTTATCTGAAGAAACACGTGGCAGCAAATGAAGCACTTAAAATGTTGTTGAAGCAAGATTTTGAATTTATCGACACTGACAACAATAGTAGTTATTTATTACTAGATGTGGAAGATTTCTTTGTAGAAGCAGAAATATCAGACTTTAAAGGTACAGTCATCTCTTTACGATATGCCGTTTGTCAGCCTGGCGACGCCTTATTGGAAACTATCAAGACAGTATGGTCATTGAGGGCTAGTGTTGAAAAGTCGGTTTTCCCTGATTGCAACAAAGATAGACAGCTTGAAGGGCTTGACACTCACTTAGACCTTTACAACTGGGTGAAGGAATGTGCACAAAAAAAACGGGAACTTTGGTTTGCAGACTTTCCTGAAACGCAAAGAAAAACACAATGTGTTTATGCGTATGACGGATTAATCGAATAGAGCAGTGTGGCTTAATACAATCACTACGCCAATCACTTCATTATGGGACGTGCCCCCCCATAGGCCAGTACAAAGAATCGAGCGACAAGCCAGCTTTCAGTGGAATTTTGTCCTGCAATCTGACAGGATTACAGAAGATCACCGATTCTTTCTGTCACTACACCTGCGAATGTGATTCTTATGCTGGCCAAGTTACTCAGTTTTACTCTCTATGGCATTGATGCCAAACCGGTTGAGGTGGAAGTCGATATTTCCCCGGGGGCATTGCCGAAGACAATTCTTGTCGGTCTGGCAGAGGCTGCTGTTAAAGAAAGCACACATCGCATTGAGAGGGCGATGGTTAATAGTGGATATGTTCGATGTATCGACCGAATCGTCATCAATCTCTCGCCAGCGGATCTCCCCAAAGAAGCCGCTTCGCTCGATTTGCCAATTGCGTTGGGAATTCTAGCCGCCAGCGGGCAGCTGGATCAGGAACGATTTTCGCAATATGCAGCCGTTGGGGAACTGGCACTCGATGGCACTTTACGTCCGGCTCGCGGCACCCTCTCCATGGCGATGGAAGCCCGACAACAGAAGATGCAGGGGCTATTGATTCCAGCCGAGAATGTTCGCGAAGCGAGTGTGGTCGAGGGAGTCGATGTCATACCGATACAATCTCTGACCGAAGCAGTCGGATTTCTCAATGGCGCATTACCAATCGAACCGGAACCATTCCGTTGGGAACAGGCCGTCGACGAGTATGGCCGTTATCAAGTCGATTTTTCTGATGTTAAGGGGCAGGAATTCGCGAAGCGTGCTTTAACAGTCGCAGCTGGAGGAAATCACCATCTTTTGATGCTAGGGCCGCCAGGCTCAGGTAAGACATTGCTGGCCTCTCGAATCGCAACCATCCTGCCTCCGCTTTCACAGGATGAAAGTCTGGAGACAACGCGAATCCACTCAGCCACGGGTTTGATGGCTCATGGAGAATCCCTAGTTCTGAAACGTCCTTTTCGGGAGCCGCATCATACCGTGAGTGAAGCTGGGCTTGTGGGCGGGGGGAGTATTCCGAAGCCGGGTGAGATATCCTTGGCTCATAACGGATGTCTTTTTTTAGATGAATTGCCCGAATTCAATAAGAGAACACTCGAAGTGCTCCGACAGCCTTTGGAGAGTCAGAATGTAACGATCACTCGAGCGGTTGGCAGCACAACATTCCCGGCTGATTTCATGTTGATCGCAGCGATGAACCCCAGCCCGAGCGGTTACGGACCGGATTCAGGGCATCGGGTGAATGCTTTGCAGATGGAGCGATATCTTTCCAAAGTGAGCGGTCCGCTGCTGGATCGAATCGATATTCACATTGAAGTCCCAGCTGTTCCGTTTCGGGAACTGGCCGATAAACAGGAAGGAACCAACTCTGACCAAATGAAGCAACAGGTGTTGCAGGCTCGGGAAATTCAGGAACGCCGCTTCTCCGGGGCCCCTAATCGGATTAACGGGCGAATGTCGCCAAGACAAATCCGCCAGCATTGTCGTCTAACATCGGATGCAGAGTTTTTTCTGAAAGCAGCAATGGAAGAAATGGGCCTCTCCGCTCGCGCTCACGATCGCATCCTGAGAGTCAGCCGCACAATTGCCGACTTGGATGCGAGCGAGTTGATTGACGAAACGCATCTGAGTGAAGCGGTGAATTATCGAAGTCTGGATCGAAAATACTGGTCGTGAATTGCTAGAGAATATTCAAAAATTACCTGCAGCGTTCAGCAGGAGCAAGCACATCGTTATTAGGACATTTGATGTCCATGCGACTGCAGATACCATTTGAAAATGGTCTAGATATCGAGCCTTATCGATTTTGAATGGGATGGAGAAGTTTTTCGGTAAGTACTTCGGATCGAGAGCAAGTTCATGCACTTGGACTTCGCACCTCGTTTGAGAATCGTTTCCTGACGCTGCAGGGTGCTCAATGGCAATCGTATCGCTGCCAGATTCTAAGCGTCGTTACGATCCTGCTTTCGGTGTGTAATACAATCGCCTTGGGTTGACAGAGTTTTCTGGACGCTTGTCAAAGCCTTGGATTACGGGATTGCGAATTCCAGTACCATGAAACTGGTTCTAACGATCATTCGGCATTCTCCGTATATAAGTGATTCAACAGAACGGCACCTGTCTATGGTTAATTAAGTTGAAATACTGCCCCTGCTTGAAATACTGCCCCTGCTTATGGTAATACAAGCCTTAAACCTCAATATCATCCCACCTCGACGTAATTTATGTAGTAGACTCACCTAGGTGAGTTTACTTATATCAGCAAATCCAACTTAATGCATGGCATGACATTCTTCATTTGCCTAAGAAATCCATCATGAACGATTACGGAATTTCAGAGCAATCTTTTGAATCGTTAAAATCAGTGTTAAGCGAAGGATTGCTGGAAAGTGATTTGACGAAGCTAAAGGATTTGATGCTCAGGCTGGGGCGGAAAATGATTGATCCTGAATATCGCCATCAGTATGCAGCCAGTCTGGGAGATTTCAGTCAGAATATCTCCCGTAAGATGATTGACTATTTGGAATCAGGAAAAAAAAACAGTGTCTCGATTATCAGACTGCTGGCGAAGTACTATGAAATTCTTAACGTCGAAGGTGCTCAATCCGTTCGTGTCTTAAACGAATATTCAAAAAATCAAAAATTGACAGACGGAGCTGTTCAAAACAGCCTGCTCGCAATGGCTATTGGGCAATCACTTGCATTGAGTAAAGAAGATATCAAGTTGGCTGGGATCGTTGGTCTTTTCTCAAAATTGGGGATTACTTTACTGGATCAATCGGTGGTCAACCAACCCAACGTATTGAATGTTCTTGAAAAAGTTTCACTCATGCGAATGCCACTTCAACTTGCAGAGCTGTTGAATACGCTAATGGGGTTAAATCCCAAAATCCCAGGCATTTCACAGCAGATTTATGAATTTTCGGATGGCTCTGGATATCCAAGACAGCTCGGTGAGAAAAACATCAGCCCCATTGCCCGTATTATTAAAGTTGTCGATTGTTACATATCTCTCACTTCTGAAAGACCGTATCGACACGCTGTCAACCGGCATGTTGCACTCGTCTTCCTGCTGAAACTGGTTCGGGATGGAAAAATTGAGCCACGATCCGTCGATGCACTGCTTAAGATAATCGGGCTCTATCCTAAGGGCGTGCAGGTCCTTTTAAGTGATGGAAATAAAGCTGTAACAGTTCAGGCCAACAGCGATGTGACTCGCCCGATTGTTCAAGTTGAGTCTCAGAGTGAATATCTCAATCTGATGGAGAGTGATCTGACAGTGTCTAAGTTTTTGCTCGACAAAGACAAAAATGAGATCTCAACGCTGCAATCCATTCCGGGCTAATACTTCCGCAGTTAAACGATTGATTCTCGACATGAGAGATTCACCATACCTCTCAATAGAGCCTTTCCATTGTAAGGTCTGTTATTAAGGCTTGTTGAGAATTTCGAGTCACCAATCGCTGCATCAGCAGTCCTTCTCGTTTCACAGCCATAGGCTTTCTGGCCACGAGAAACGCTCCTTTCCAGACCGCGTTCCATTTGAAAATGGCCTGAAAAGCAGAGCCTTCGGTTTGAGATTGAAGAAATTCCAGGTCAAGAATGCTTACGCGTGCTTAAGCGATTTCGTAGAGAGCTGAAATCTGTCTGTGATTCATCAAGGAGTAATCCTGAACAGTCGCTCGTGCATCTACGCTCTCCATTTCAGATTGTTTCTATTTTAGTCAGCAATCCTGAGGGATATCCCTTCGTTTTTCTTAGGCAAGCGTACGGCATTTTAGACGCAATCGTTACAAATCGCTCACTTGCCCCAAACCTGCACCAAAACGTAAGGCATTTCCCCTAAATCTCCGAAATGATGCATTTTATGAACTAAGTTTATGATGTTGCAGAAAAACAACATTCAAGTCATTCGAATGGATCTATTGGGAAATCGTCATGAGCACAGCAATCAAACAAACTTCTGAACTCACAGCCAAAATCATCAATCCGCTTCTGGCATCAACTAAAGATGTATTTGAAATGATGCTCGATTGTACTCCGACCCGAAGCGGCTTGTCTCTGAAAACCAAGAATAGCCCGGAGTATGAATTAAGTGCAGTGATTGGGATTACAGGAAATGCGCTCGGCACCATTGTGTTAAGTGTGAAGAAACAGACAGCACTAAATATCTATGAATCCATGCTTGGAACAAAAGCTGAAGAAATTGATCGAGAAGTGATGGATGCTATTGGGGAAATTACCAACATGATTGCGGGAGCTGCCAAAGCAAAACTGGAATCACTTTCACTCAGTATTAGTATTCCCAACCTGATTTCCGGTAAAGGTCATGAAGTTCACTATCCAACAGGCGTCACGCCAATCTGCCTGTCGTTTGACTCCGACATGGGTAGCTTTTGCGTTGAAGCTGGGTTTTCCTCAAAAGATTAGTTCATAGGTTTTACAAGACACAATTTTTTTCCTGAAAGATAATTCAATGAAAATATTAGTCGTTGACGATTCACGCACGATGAGAGTCATCATCATCAAAGCTCTGGCTCAGTTGGGATTCAAAGATGTCCTTGAAGCAGGGGACGGTCAGGAGGCATTGGAACTCTTTAAAACAATCCCTGTCGATGCAGTCCTGAGTGACTGGAACATGCCGAATATGAACGGACTGGAATTTCTAAAAGAAGTCCGTCAACTCAATAAAACCATTCCTTTTATCATGATTACAACTGAAGCCGAACGAGGAAGCGTCGTTGCCGCTGTCCAGGCAGGTGTGACAGATTATGTTGTGAAGCCATTTACTCAGGATGCCTTGAGGAAAAAACTCGAACAGAGAATACCTTCGTCAGTCTAAGTCGATACGTTCTTCTGGATTCAAAACTCTTTTCAAATACCGAGATTAATCATGTCGACTTTACAGTGCACTGAGCCCCAAACTTCACTACGTGTTATTGAACTCCTGTCGCTCCCTTCTGAAGAGATAGATGCTCAATTCCGTCAAATGGAAGAAGTCGAGATTATCGATTTTGGTCATGTTGAATCTGTCACCTCGTGGTTTATCGCATCTCTTGCTAAAAGCCTTCTCGAACGAACATCAAGCAGCCCAGAACTGCAAATTGTTTCGACAACAGATCAAGTGCAACGCACGTTAACAGCCTGCGGCCTATCAGAATTTATTAACTGAATACCTATCGGCTGAAGTCGAGAGGTTCGAGTCTTGGGTTACGGACTAAAGTCCTGTCATCCACATGCTCTGGAAAAAGTTTGCGTCCGCGTTTCGCCAACTGAATGTTCATTCAAAGAAGTAGTATTGGGAAATAGATATGTTCGAAGACTGCGTAGACCTGATTAACGACTTTGTCGTTGAATCCAGAGATGGGTTGGAAGGTATCGACAATCAATTGCTGGAAATTGAAGCCAGTGGTGAAAATGTTGATACCGATATTGTGAATGAAGTCTTTCGGGCAATCCATTCGATTAAAGGAGCCTCAGGCTTCCTGGGTCTGGACTCGGTCGGCCGGCTGGCGCACAGTCTGGAGAACATCCTGGATCTGCTTCGCAATGGCCAATTTGTAATCGACTCCCATCGAGTAGGTGTGATGCTCAGTGCGATCGATAAATTACGCTTTCTAATCGAAAATGTGCATACGTCCAATGAACACGATGTATCACACGAGATTACTCAACTCGAACAACTTACAAACAGTCGTGAAACCGTAACGACCACGATTCCAGTCGAGACAGCCATCGATGTAAAACAAACCCCCTGCTGTACTCAAGACGATTTTCAAGCAGCCCTCGAAAATGGTCAACAAATTTATGAAGTCACGTTTGATTTGTTTGAAAGCACGGAATCAAATCCAGATTTGACGGATTTCATTGAACGACTGGGAGATCTAGGAACAGTTCTGGGAGGATATCTCGATTCGGCTGCCCTGACGAACTGGGACGCGAATCAAACCAATTCCCCACTTCCCTGGACGGTCAGCATTGCCACACAATTGGATCAGGAGTCTCTCGCCCGATTCTTCATGCTTCCTGTCGAAAATATCAAACCTGCTCAACAGATCGTGGAGCAGCCAGGTGTTGAGGACAATACCCCTGTCTGCGAAACCGATAATTCAATCGAGAAACATCAACACGATGTTTCTTTGACTACAGAAATTGCTCACAAGCCCTCAGCTAAAGTTCAACCGGTGACAGCACCTCCCACTGCTGAAAGTAGCATCCGTGTTTCTGTCACTGTCCTGAATCGATTGATGAATCTGGTCGGCGAGTTGGTGCTGGGACGGAATCAACTCTTGCAGACGATCGGTTCTGAAAATGACCGCGTTCTGCTCTCAGTCGCCTCCAGAATTGATCAGGTGACAAGCGAAGTGCAAGAAGCAGTGATGAAAACTCGACTGCAGCCAATTGGAAACGTATTCAACAAGTTTACGCGAATTGTGCGGGATCTGAGTCAGAAACTGAATAAACAGTGTGAACTCGATATCAAAGGAAAAGATGTCGAACTCGATAAAACGATCATCGAAGGCATCGGCGATCCACTGACCCATTTGATACGCAATGCCGTTGATCATGGTGTGGAAACTCCTGAAGTCCGACAGAAGGCCGGGAAACCTGCGGTCGGACGACTCGAACTTAATGCTTTTCATCAAGAAGGCAAAGTCAACATCATCATCAGCGATGATGGAGCTGGAATTGATGCCGAACGACTTCGCAAGAAGGCGGTCGAAAAATCAATATTAACAAGTGCGGAAGCCGAACAGCTTTCCACAGAAGAAGCGGTCCGGCTGATTTTTCATCCTGGATTTTCAACAGCCGATCAGATCAGCGATGTCAGTGGACGCGGTGTCGGGATGGATGTTGTTCGCACCAATTTCGAACAGCTCGGCGGGACCGTGGATGTGGAAACGAACGTGGGAAAAGGGACCAGATTCATCGTTCGACTCCCGCTGACTCTGGCCATTATTCCGTCTCTGGTCGTCAGTTCCCGAGGGAATCGGTATGCCGTTCCTCAAATGTCTGTTTCGGAACTGGTACGCGTACAGAGAAGTGAATGGTCGAGCAGAATGGAAAAAATTCGTGGAACCAAACTTCTGAGGCTTCGCGGTAACCTGCTGCCGCTGGTGGATGTGAATTCGAATAACCAACCGCAGGCCGACGGTGAACTTGCCGATTCTATCAATATCGTCGTTTTAAATTACGGTGAAATTCAGTTCGGTTTGATTGTCGATGCGTTGCATGACACTGAGGAGATCGTGGTCAAACCACTCGGGCGTCACATCAAGAATGTCAGCTGGCTGGCGGGTGCAACAATTCTGGGTGATGGTCAAATCGCATTCATTATCGATGTTGCGGGATTGGCCAACCAGAAACGAATTGGCTTAATCGAAACCTCAGATGTTGAGCGACAGGAGTTGTTGGAGAAACATGATGATCAGGAGACTTTGGAAGCCCTGATGATCGCCAATCATCCCGATGAGCAATTCGCCATTCCCATCTCTCAAATCTCCCGCATTGAAAAGATTTCCCCTGCCGAAATCGAGACGATTGATGGTCGACTGGTGATGAAGTATCGCGGCAGCAGCTTACCGTTACTCTCACTGGAGAGACACTTCCATACACGACCGATCGAATTCGGCAGCGAAATATATATCGTCGTCTGCCAGATCTTTGATTCTGAAGTGGGACTGATCACCCCCGAAGTTCTCGACACTCATAGAATTGGAACCGAACTGGATACGCAAACACTTCAAGCGGCTGGTTTACTGGGTTCCACAATCGTAAATCAGAAAACAACTCGGGTTCTCGATATTTTCCAGATGGCCAAAAGTGAATATCCCCACATGATCCCTGACAAATTGTCAGTCACTCACAATAACACTGGTGCCGGGAAACTCGTGCTCGCAGAAGACTCCAACTTCTTTCGCTCAAAGATGAAGTCTTTTCTGGAAGAAGAAAACTGGACAGTCTACGACTTTGAAAATGGGTCCGAAGCCTGGGAATTTCTCAAGTCAACTCAGGAATCATTTGATCTTGTGATCACAGATATTGAGATGCCAGTCATGGATGGATTTGAATTCTGCCAGAAGATACGAGCCAGTGATCACTGGAACCACATCCCTGTGATCGCAGTGACTTCTCTGGCCGACAGTGAAAGTCATGCTCGGAGTCAGGCGGTCGGTATTACAGAACACATGATCAAACTGGATCGAGCCAAACTGATTGAAACTCTGTCCCGCTATATCAGTCATTCTTAAGCAATCTTATCAATTCTCATAGGAGAAACGTTGATGCAAAACGACAGAGCAATCGCTTTGCCGCAAAAAGCGGATTTAATCCAATTGGTGACCTTCCGCGTGGAAGATTCCTGGATGGGAATCAATATCGATCACATTCAGGAATTGAATCGCCATATCGAACCAACTCGTGTTCCGGCCGTCGATTCCTATGTGAGTGGAGTTGTTCATCTTCGAGGAGAGGTCGTCACTTTGATTGATCTGAGAATTCTGCTCGGGTATCCACAAGCCGAGTCCACTGAATCGCAAAAAGCGATTGTCGTTGACCTGGGGGATGAACGAATCGGGATGCTGGTCGATCACGTGGATGATGTCTGCACATTTTCCTGCGATCTAATTGAAGACTATCCCTCACATCTTCACCAGTCAAATTATGATTATTTTGAATCGATTATCAATACCGATAATAAAGTGATCTCGGTACTGAATATCGCAAACGTTCTCTCTGTTTCGTTGACTCATTGATTTCGAATAAAGAAGTCAAATTCAACTCGATGTTGTTTCGTGAACCAATAACTCTCTAGATTTCCTTACCCCCTCTAAGAAAGCTTTTGAAATGATCTCTACGTTTTCCAGTAGCAAAAACCGCCTGAAAAAAATCGTCAACAATCAGGCCACTGAAGTCAATCCCCAGGCCCCTGATACTAAGAAACAGAGTATTGATCTGAAGTGTCAGTTGGAAGCCATTAACAAATCGATGGCTGTGATTGAATTCAATATGGATGGAATCGTTCTCGATGCTAACGAGAACTTTTTGAAAACACTCGGGTACTCCCTGAACGAAGTGGTTGGACAACATCACCGAATGTTTTGTCAAGCCGAATATGCGAACAGCCAGGAATATCGTGCCTTCTGGGAAAAATTGAATCGCGGACAGTATGAATCTGCTGAGTACAAGCGAATTGGAAAGGATGGAAAGGAAGTCTGGATTCAGGCTTCATACAACCCCATCCTTGATGAAAATGGACGATGCCTGAAGGTTACCAAATTTGCAACGGACATCACAAACCAAGTCAAATCCAAGGAAGAGGCGTTTCGTTTACAAAACCTTATCGAAAACTCAGATGCGGCCTTCATGATGGTCGACCGCGATTTTGTTGTCACTTATCACAATAAAGCAACAATAGATTTACTCACGAAATATCAGGATGTCCTGCGTAAAGTCTTTCCCTCGTTTAATCTCAACAATCTTCTGGGAACCTGTATTGATAAATTTCACAAAGATCCCAGCCATCAGAGAAAAATGCTCTCGGATCCAAGAAATCTGCCTTATAAAACAGACATCCCTTTAGGACCTCTGACCATTTCGCTGAACGTGACAGCAGTTTATGACTCCAAGGGGGATTACGTTGGAAACACACTTGAGTGGGAAGATGTGACCGAAAAACGTTCTCAGGAAGCTCGAAACGCGGATTACTCTGGTCAGATCTCAGCCATCAGCAAATCCCAGGCTGTCATTGAATTCAATATGGATGGAACAGTGATTAGCGCGAATGACAACTTCCTCTCAGCGGTCGGTTACACCCTGGAAGAAATCAAGGGCAAACACCATCGTATCTTCTGCGAAAAGGATTTCGTAGAAAGCTCGGAATACCGGTCCTTTTGGGATAAATTGAATCGGGGAGAATACCAAGCTAGCGAATACAAACGCCTTTCTAAGCAAGGAAATATCATCTGGATTCAGGCGTCTTACAATCCGATTATGGATCTAAAGGGCAAACCCTATAAGGTTGTCAAATACGCGACCGATGTCACTGAGCAAAAGAAAGTCCTCTCTCTGGTCGCCGATGCTGCCATGCAACTGGCCAGTGCTTCGGCTCAACTCAAATCTGTCAGTAGCGAGATGACCAACAACGCCAGTGAAACTTGCGGCCAGGCTAATCTTGCTGCCAATGCTGCTCAACAGGTTAATGAAAACGTTCAGACTGTTGCCTCAGCCATTGAAGAAATGAACGCTTCAACTCGTGAAATTTCAACCAATGCCAACGAAGCGTTCAATGTCGCAACTGTGGCTGTGAAAGTTGCTGAAACAACAAACCGAACCGTTTCTCAGCTGGGTGTCAGCAGTGCAGAAATTGGTAAAGTTGTCAAAGTGATTAACTCAATTGCAGAGCAAACGAATCTGCTCGCATTGAACGCGACGATCGAAGCCGCTCGAGCAGGCGAAGCTGGCAAAGGCTTTGCTGTTGTCGCTAACGAAGTGAAAGAACTGGCCAAGGAAACGGCACGAGCCACTGAAGATATCAGTCAGAAGATTGAAGCGATTCAGTCGGATACGACAAAATCTGTAGATGCGATCGCTGAGATCACAAGTGTGATCAGCAAGATCAACGAAATCTCTAATACGATCGCAAGTGCTGTTGAAGAACAGTCCGCGACTAACAGCGAGATCAGTCGTTCGGTTTCTGAAGCGGCCACCGGAACTACGGGAATCACCGGTAACATTTCACGCGTCGCAGAAGCTGCAAACTCAACAACAGATGGAGCTGCAGAATCACAGAAATCTGCCGACGAGCTTTCTGCCATGGCAGAATCTTTGCGAAAACTGTTGTCGAACTTCAAGTACTAAGAAGAATTGCTGAAACGGAAAAGACCGCACTGTATTTTCCAGCAGTGCGGTCTTCTTCAGGAATAACTCTCCCTCGATTCATTTGTGCTGAATTTTGTTGTCAAGCGTTTTCGCGAAATGACATCAGATTCAAACAGTGCCGCCAATGTTGAGAGATTTGATAGACACTAAAACACATTCATGCTTTCCACGGCTATGGCAAGCAGAAATTGCAGATGTCCGAATACTTCAAGAAGTATTCTTCGGACATCTTCTCATGGAGAAATGACCTCGTGGCTGATTCCTTTAGAATATTTATCGTGGACGATTCCCTGATCTTTCGTCAAATTGTTCGCCAGGCGTGCATCCAAATTCCCAATGTTGAAATCGTCGGAAGTTCTGGTGACGGTCGACAGGCAATCCACAAAATCCAGGAACTCAAACCTGATCTAGTTACGCTTGACTTGGAAATGCCGGTCTTTAGCGGGCTGGAAGTCCTCAAGTCTGTTAATAAAACGCAATGCCCTTCAAAATTCATCATGCTTAGCTCAGTCACCCAGGCTGGAGCAAAAGAAACGATTGAATGCCTGAATGCGGGCGCTTTGGACTTCATAATGAAGCCGCAAGGCAGCTCTCGAGAAGAGAACATGCAGAAACTCGTCAAAGAGATTTCTGTGAGAGTCAAATTGATTCAGGATCATGTCAATTGCGATCATGAGCCGAGCAAACGGCCAGTGAATACCCCTGCACCTGCAGTCGTTCCCTCACTTCCCCCAAAGATATTGACTGCCAGTCCAGTTGAAAATAATTGTCAATCAAATATCGGCTGGCTTTCTGATCAAGGTGTGGTCGGGATTGGCGTCTCGACAGGCGGACCCGCTTCTCTCAAACAAGTGATTCCCAACTTTCCGCGAGACTTTCCGTTGCCCATTCTTATTGTGCAGCACATGCCTCCGCTCTTTACAAAGTCGCTTGCTCAAAACTTGAATCAACAGAGTCCGTTGGAAGTGAAAGAAGCCGAGCAGGGCGAGAAGGTTAACAAGGGGGTAGTTTACATCGCTCCAGGTGGACTTCAAATGCGTGTTACCAATGATGGAATGCACAAGATCATTGAACTCACTGACGACCCACCAGAAAACAGTTGTCGACCTGCTGTTGATTATCTTTTTCGATCTTTAGTCAAAGAATATGGCAGTAAGACTCTGGGGGTCATTATGACCGGTATGGGAAGCGATGGGTTCCTGGGGGCACAGGCGATTAAGAAAGCCCATGGAAAGGTTTTCGTTCAGGATAAAGAGAGTTGCGTTGTCTACGGAATGCCTCGATTTCCGACAGAAGCCGGAATTGTTGATGCAATTTTACCGCTCAATCAAATTTCTCAAGCGGTCCAGCGGGCCTCGACTCAGGAGTGCTTCGTATGACACCGTCAGCAATAGAAGTCCAGATGATTTGCCGCAAAGTCGATGAACTTTGCGGAATCCAATGGGACGAAAGTAAAACCTATCTGATCGAATCGCGTCTAAAACCTTTGTTGAATAGTTTTGGTTTGACAAGTTATGAGGCATTGATTCGTTCCATTCCGCTCAATGATAAACTGCGTATCGCACTGATTGATGCCATTACGACTCGCGAAACGCTGTTTTTTCGTGACGATGCCGCCTATCAGGCGTTGGAGCACAAAGCACTTCCCGAGATCATTGACGCCCGATCTGGTACCTTATTTCCCAAAAAGCTCAGGATCTGGTCAGCGGCCTGTAGCAGCGGTCAGGAACCATACAGCATTGGTATGATGCTGCACCGGATGATTCCAGATATTCACAATTGGAATATTCAAATTCACGCCACAGATATCTCAGAAGCAGCTATTGCTCATGCAAGTCGAGGTCGATATAGCGATCTCGAAATGAGCCGCGGTATTCCTGCTGATATCAAAGCCAAATACTTCACGCGAGTTGGCTCGGAATGGCAGATCTGTGATCAGATACGTAGTCTCGTCTCGTTCGAGAAGAGAAATCTGCTTAACCCACTGACGGCTTTAGGACGATTCGATGTCGTCTTGTGTCGCAATGTCGCGATTTATTTCGATCTGCCAGTCAAAAGAGACCTTTTCGAACGTCTGGCAAATGTGATGGAAACACATGGTGTTTTGATTGTCGGAACGTCAGAAAATTTAATGGGGTATGGCCAACGCTGGGCTCCTCAGCGACATTGCCGGTCTGTTTACTATCGCCCCAATTTACTGGAACAACCTTGTTGACAATCACATAATTGTTACTGGAAGTTTTGGAAGAGTTTTCATGTCGTCTCGGAGTAGACAAGTAGGGTGCGTCCTGACGCACCATTCTGCCGAGATGATTTCGTTATTGACTCTCAAATCCAAAATGAAACCTCCGCGATTCGCTTATCGCTTTCGAATTGAATCCTAACCCTGATTCCGGTGCGTCAGGACGCACCCTACTATTCCAACGATCGCTAAATATCGCCCGATTCTGTAATTCAAAGCCGTTATAAACACTGCTGGGCAAGACAGCAGGGGCACACCGCAAACGACATTGAACGGAAGACAGAGTACTCCTGTTTCTTCAGTGATAACGCTGAAATCGAAAACAAGGAGTGCAACTTCAAAACTGACACGTCGGGTTATGATTAGTCTGAGAAATTCATCTTGAGTTAAAATGGGAAGCCGCTATACATTCCCGCCAGGAAAAGGCTCGAATCCAGGATGCCATCCTGTTTGCCAAATGTTTCGCGGTGAAACAAACAGGATGAACCAATTCAGTAGATGATAAACAGATGCTCTTCAGTTCATTAGTCTTTCTGTGCCTGTTTCTGCCACTTGTCCTTGCCGTCTATTATTTGACTGGCAAGGATCAACGGAACCAGTTTCTGCTGATTGCGAGTCTAGCCTTTTATGCATGGGGCGAAGGCCGGCTTGTCGTTCTTCTGCTGCTATCGCTGATCTTCAATTATGTTCTGGCTGCACGAATCGGAAAGTTGATTTGTGATCGGACTCAGGAATCTGCAAGCCGTGCGAAGATTCTTGTGGCGTTTGCCGTCATCGCGAATCTCATTCCGTTGGCCTATTACAAATACTCGGGTTTCTTACTGGGCGATTCGCTCGACCCAATTCTCGGAGCGGGCTGGTTTGATGTCGCGTTGCCGCTGGGGATCAGTTTCTACACGTTCCAGGCAATGAGTTACGTCATTGACGTTTACCGCAGGGATGCTTCTCCTGCGAAGAGTTTCACCCATTTTGCCTGCTATGTCACCTGCTTCCCTCAACTCGTGGCTGGGCCAATCGTTCGATACAAAGATGTCTCCAGACAACTCATCGAACGGGTAACCTCAATTGATAAATTTCACGAAGGCATCAAACGTTTTGTCGTTGGGCTCGCCAAAAAAGTTCTCATTGCGAATACACTTGCGGTCTACGCAGATGTTGCCTTCGGACTTCCTGTCGAAGACCTGAGTATCGAGCACGCCTGGATCGGGGCGATTTGCTATGCATTGCAAATCTATTTTGATTTCTCAGGATACTCGGATATGGCCATCGGATTGGGGTTAATGCTCGGATTCCGATTTGCGGAGAATTTCAACTATCCTTATATTGCAGTCTCAATTCAGGATTTCTGGTCTCGCTGGCATATCTCACTCTCAACCTGGTTCCGGGATTATCTTTACATTCCCCTGGGAGGAAACCGAAACGGCAAGCTCAGAACCATCGTCAATCTTTGGATTGTCTTCCTGCTTTGCGGCTTATGGCACGGTGCCAGTTGGAATTTCATTCTCTGGGGAGCTTACTACGGAGCTTTCCTGTCCCTTGAGCGAATTATTCACAAAGACCTCACAGCTAAGGTGCCCAACATAGTTCGGCGGTGTTATGTCTTACTCGTTGTATTGGTTGGCTGGGTTCTGTTCAGGGCAACGACACTCGAACAAACAGCAGGATATCTTGCTGCGATGGCGGGTCAGGGAGCCGGCATGCTTTGGGCGTATCCCTTTAAAACGGATCTGTTATTGGCGATCTTTTTCGGAATCGTTTTTTCGATGCCAGTCCAGCAGTCCCTGGCTCGCATCCCTCCTCGAATTCGAGTGGGTTTTGAACCCCTCTATATCATGATGCTCATGGGAACATCCATGCTGCTCCTGGTCAATGGAACCCACAATCCATTTCTGTATTTCCGATTCTGAGAGAATTATGTCGTGTGATCATCGGAATTCCAAAATCGTATTGATTGTTCTCTTTCTGGGAATAATTTGGCTCCCGCTTGTACTGAGCATTTTGGGAACTGGCCGTCAGTCCGAGATCAGCTTTCTAAACACTGAGCAGAGGAGCCCGCAAAACTATCCCTCAACTCCCAGGACGATCACAGAACTTTCTTCCTACCCCAATGCTTTTGAAAAAGCCTTTAATGATCGCTTTCCGCTTCGAGAACAGAGTATTCAACTGTATGGCAAACTTTGTATTCAAGGTCTGCATACGACGCCAAATTCTCAGTTATTGCTCGGTAAGAATGGTCATTGTTATTTAGGGAGTCACTTTGATGACAGAAAATACGCGGCTGCTCTGGCCCCGATTCAGATCGATGAAGAAAAAATACCCCAAGAGGTAGCCCAAGTCGAAACCTATGGCGAATTTCTGAAGTGTTTACCAGTTCCCAGTGTCATGATTTCTATTCCAACAAGTCACGTGTTGGATTTCGAGAACCTGCCTGAATTCATTCAACGACAGGCCGATCCAGAAGTGATTGAGGCTCCTCAAAGCCTGAGGGTTATGCAATCCGTTTCCAAACCAGTCCGTGAACGATTTATGCTGTGTCCCTATGCACGCATCCGTCAAGCAAACGCACAATATCCTCTGTATGCGGAAAAGAACTTTCACTGGCATACAGGAAGATACACCAGGTTAATGGCGAGTTGCATCGCAGAACATTTCGGCATCGAACAGTACGAAGAACCAAAATCAGAAGAATTCCAGTATGAGTCCACCACTTCGGACCTGAATCAGTTCGCCAGTTATGAGATGATCAGCCACAACACGGAGGTTTATCGTCCAGAAGTCTGGAATCAACTGGGTATCGCTGATCAGACAGCCTCAGATGTCTATCCGAAACTCCCTCCGTTGAATCACACTCGGTACACAGTCAACCCAAAACGAAATCATTGCATTCTGGTCGTGGGCGAATCTTTTACGCCAATGCTGAATCCCGACCTCGCCCGCTATTTTGGCGAAGTGATTTCAGTGAATTACAACGTTGCTCGGCAGAACCCTGAAGTCAGGAAATGGCTGGAAGTCGTTATGGGTGACGTCCGACCCGATTACGTCGTTTTCCTTCATCATCAAATATTCTATATTTTTGATGACTTCATGACCGATTATCGTGCGATTCAAGGTGCGGATCAATCTGTTCAACAAATCGCTTCCGATCCCGAAATGCCACGTTCAAATCACTGAATCGCAATGGCTAAAGCCGCCTGATTCGAGCCGTGAATTGCGGAGTAAAGTCCTGACACTCACATGGCCTGGACTATAAAGGCATCGAAAATTGGAGCAGACTGTCTGGTGGATTCAATTTTGAAATACACCAGAAGAAATTGGTTTTCGAGAAACCCTGGCCCATTTCCAAAATCAATTTTCCACGTTCTGCCTGAGCAAATGCAGCGATTGATGGAAATAATCGTACATGCTAAGGCACACTGCATTTAGAAATGCTCCAGAGCCTATTCAAAAATCACCCGCAGCGTTCGGCAGGAGCAAACTCAGTGTTTTACGGCCATTTGGAGTCCAAGCGACTGCAGAAACCATTTGAAAATGGTCTAAAACTGATAGCTTGGATTCTTACTATCGAACGAGAAGTCGTTAAGACCTTTATTCGTGTGCAGATTCGTGTAAGTGTATTCTTCAATCAGTGGAGCCTTCTGCCCGGCTGCCGCTGGGAAGCCGTAGCATTCACAGCGAATTGGCAGATTCGTCTCTTTTTCCAGGTACAGTCGCATTGTGCTGTATTTGAATTGGCGTCGAGGTGTGGGATGGGATGTTTCCACCACGCGGCATTCGACATTTCCTAATTGAGCATTGGGATAGTATTTGACATCGCATTCACCGTACTGGGATTCGTATTCCCATGTCGCAATCAACTTTTCGATCATATTCTCAATCCCAATCATTGTAATTGGGTATCGGTTCCCCTTCATTGCCAAGCTGGAATCGACGTCCAGGGATTGGGTTCCGATCAGCGATGTCAGTCCCGAGCCTTCGTGTGCCAGAATCTTATTTCCATTTTGACCTTCGACATACATCACTTCGCGACCGGCATGAGGTTCACGGAATTTCAGATAAACGCTAAAGGGCTGGTGTCGAACTTTGATTTCCATTTGAGTCGTTGTCAGTTCGTTACCGACCATTTCCCGCTTTGTCAGAACGGCTTCGTAGTCGACCACCTGATCGACAGCCTGCTGTGCTTTTTTGGCCAGCTGCACAACAGGTGCAAAGGGATGTCCTTCAGGAACCTTGGACTGATTTTGGGCGAAACTTGCAGTCGGGCTAACAACACACAAGCAGAGAGTTACAAAAGCAGACCATGCCACGATTGTGTGAAAGTTTTGGAATTTTGATCGAAATTTCACGGCGTCTCTCCGTAAATGTTTTAGCAGTGCAAGAATTGATGAGCGTTTCATCCAGAATAGTTATCGTCGAATTACGAGTTGTTAATCAAGTAACTCGGTGCAGGAAAGGTTGTTATAAACGACAGTCCCCGCAAAAACTCTCCAAATTGCCAAGCTACCCGTCAGTAGTAGATATATCACTGACTGAAACTTATACCTGTTTTATTTTTCTTGCTGCTATTCTACCTGAGGATTCCCGCATTGAAAACGCCAAAAACTTCAGATGGGACTTCAAAACGAATATCCAGAATCGAAATCCGTCTAAAAAAGCAGCGTTAAATGCAAAAAGCCCCCAAGTTATCCTGGAGGCATTTTGATTTTTCTTCTCATCCTGACACATGGGGTGTCACTGATGGGAAATCA